>JBFMBT010000001.1:0-69270 GCA_040754875.1 Verrucomicrobiota bacterium
CCTCGACGAAATCACGGCTGACGTCCGGCAGAAAAACCAGCTCGCGCCTCATGCCTTGAGCGCCTGCACCGTGGCCCAAAACTGTTCCGGCGACAGGCCGATTCCCGGATTGCGCTCGTATTCGGCCCAGCGCCGCTCCAACTCCAGCCGATGCGCCACCGGCGCCGGCAACGCGTCCACGTTGCGGACCGACGCGACCAATTCCTCCGCCAGTTCCAATCGCTCCAGATCAGTCAGTTGCTCGAAGTTCGGTATATCCGTCGCGTGCATGATTGCACCCTACCCGAATCCCTTCCCGATGGCAAAGCCCAAGCGGACAGAAACATGCCGGACTGAAAATGGGACGAGCAAGCGAATGCGGGCAGGCGAATGGCCGCGAAAGAGGCGCTCGCAGGCGAGCGTTCCCCTCCCGGGAGGGGTAGGGGTGGGTGCCCCCGAACTCCGAATCTCCATTTTTCTGTCTGCCAATCTTTCTGTCAGCCATCAGCGTCCATTAGCGATTAGCGGTTAATGGGGAACTCGCAAACGAATGCGGGCAGGCGAATGGCCGCGAAAGAGCACACAAGGCGCAAAGAAGGAACCGAGGACTCCCTTCTCATTAACACCTCGCTTCAGCGAGGTGCCTCCTGTGCCCTGTGCCCCCCAAACCGTTTCAACGGTTTCACCCCTCCCTCAACCAATGAGCCGCCACGGAAAGGCACAAGCCGAAGACGAAGAGGAGGTGCTAAACCGCTAATCAAAACCAAATCCACGCTGATGGCTGGCGCTGCCAATGGTGGAGGCTTTGTTGGGCAGCAATGCCCGGCATTGCCTTTTGTTTCCCGGAACCGGCTTCTCGCTCTTGACTTGCCGCGTGTAAGTCCCGATTTTCTCGCGCGCATGCCCAGGACTGTTTTAACCGCAGGCGGGCGTTACCCAAACTAACGTCCCAAGCTTCTCGCCATGCCGATTCCTCATCTCGACAGCGACGGATTCCTGCCGCCAGGCATCCACGATTGCGTTTTGAATGAACTTCGGGTCCGATTCGGGGCCTTCCAGTCAAATGACCAGCGCCCAAAGTTATTTGCGAAACTCCAGGCCTTTCTCGAGGAGATCCGCGCCTCCCGTCTGGTGCGTTTCGTCGTGGTGGACGGCAGTTTCGTGACCTCCAAACCGGACCCGAACGACATCGACCTGATTCTGGTCGTGGATGCCAATCACGATTTTTCCATCGACCTCAGTCCGGCAATTTACAACATCCTCTCCAAACAGCGGGTCCATCGGCGATTCGGGTTTGACTTGCTCGTTGCCCGGGAAGGCTCAGTCGAATACCAGCGCTGGACCGGTTTTTTTCAGCAAGTACGGCTTGAACCGGACCGCCACAAGGGCATATTAAGGCTGACGATATGATTGCAACGGACGCGCAATTACAGCAGGCCATCGAACAAATCGAACGGCTCTACCAGGGGCTGGATGCCTTGCGCGCCGACATCCTCCCGAAGAATCCCCGCAATTTCGCCATCCTTGCCGAAGGCCCGCTGGACGAAATCCGCAAGCTTCAAACGGACATCGACCGCTACGTCAGCAGCCTGGAACACGTGGGCGCCTGACAGCGCCAGCCCGATTAGCGTCTATTAGCGTCCATTAGCGGTTAAACCCCGAACACCCGACTCGCAAGCGAATGGGGGCAACCGAATGCGGGCAAGGCACAAGCCGAGGACGAGGACGAGCACGAGGACGAGCACGAAGAGGAGGTGGCGATGAGTTGAAGCGTGATGGGTTGAAGCGTTGAAGCGTGGCCGCTCGCAGGCGAGCGTTCCCCTCCCGGGAGGGGTAGGGGTGGGTGCCCCCCGAACTCCGCACTCCCCATTTTTCTGTCTGCCAATCTTTCTGTCTATTGCCCCCATAAAGACGATCGCCCGCTAAAGACGCGAATGAACGCGAATTTGGGGATGGCCGCGAAAGGGCACAGAAGGCGCAAAGAACGAGGACGACGGACGACGACGAGGAGGAGCACGAAAGGGAACTCCGAATACTTCCCCATTCGTCTGACCCGCATTCGGTTGACACATGTTCCCATTTTTCTGTCGGCCAATCTTTCTGTCAGCTTCCCCGCTCAACTCCCGCCCACGCTTCAACGATTCAACGGATCACGCATCACGAACCACATGATACCCCACATGCCAGTCCGGGACCGGACGCTCGCCGCCTGCGGACGCAAGAAGGTTGACGCGAATTTCGCCAACAAACGCGAATGAAGAATCTCAAACGAATGTGGTCAACCGAATGCGACTTTGAACTCCGAACCGCGTGCGCCCCTGAACACTGTTCCCTTGCCTCACGCCACGTTCTGCGCTTTCCTTCTACCCATGGCGCGCCGCAAGGATGACGGGGTTCTCACACTGGTCTATGAGCTGGCTCGCGAACTCTTCAACCTCGTTCCGCCGTGGACGTGCATTCCGTTGGCCGCGCTGACCTTTGCGTTTTTCCATTTCAGCCTGCCATCAGGCTCCGATTTCAAGCCGTTTACCGATCTTCTCGGGTTTGCCTTTGCCCTTGCCCTCATCGTTGCCGGTTTCAACGCATGGCAGGCCCGCGCCGCCACCCTCCGGTTGCTCCGCGAAAACATCGACCTCGATTGGGTCATGCGCTTGAACTGGCGCGAATTCGAAGCGCGGCTCGCAGACGTTTACCGCCTGCAAGGGTACCACGTAGAACACCTCGGCGGACACGGCCCCGACGGCGGCGTGGACCTGCGTTTGCGCAAAGATGGCGAAACCATCCTCGTGCAATGCAAACACTGGCGCGCCTGGCGCGTGGGCGTGCGCGTCGTGCGCGAACTCTACGGCATCCTCCACGCCGAACACGCCACCCGCGCCATCCTCATCACCAGCGGCCGCTTCACCGCGGATGCCGAACGCTTCGCCGCCGGCAAACCCATCGACCTCATCAACGACACGAAATTGCTCGACCTTCTGCGCCAGTTTCAACGCTCACAACTGGACTTATAGTCCATAGACTTATAGTCCAAGGAAGCGTGGACTTGCGGGCATGTCGAAACGACACCGTGCCCTGTCTCTTTTCGGACTGAATGTCCGCAAGCAACGCGAGGCCAAAGCTCTTACGCAGGAGACTTTGGCTGAAAAGGCCGACCTCGATCCCACCTACATCAGCGGCATCGAACGCGGCGTCCGCAATCCCAGCGTCCTGAGCATCATTCGGATTGCCAAGGCGCTCAGCACAAGCACTGCCGACCTCTGCAAGGGGATTGACTGATGGCCCGCCGTCGCAAATCCAAAGCAGGCGCGCTTCGCGAGGAAGCACCGCCGTATCGTGTCGATACCGCACCGGTCGATCAAAAACTCCGTTTCATTGACCTTTTCTGTGGCATTGGTGGGTTCCGTTTCGCTTTTGAGCGCACAGGCTGCGAATGTATGTTTTCGTGCGATTGGAACGAGAAGGCGCGCGAGACGTACAAGGCCAACTTCGGAGAGGAACCGCATGGAGACATTTATTCCGTGCCTGACAACGCAATTCCACAGCACAACATCCTTTGCGCGGGCTTTCCCTGCCAGCCATTCAGTATTGCGGGCGTTTCCAAGAAGCTCAGCCTCGGGAGGAAACACGGTTTTGAAGACAAGGAACAGGGCAATCTTTTTTTCAAACTTGCTGAACTTATCGATCACCATCGGCCCGACGCGTTTGTTTTGGAGAACGTCAAAAACCTCAAGGGGCACGATGGAGGGCGAACATTTAAGATCATTTGGGAAACGCTCACGGACCATTTGAAGTACAAGGTATATCATGATATCGTGGATGCTCAAGGGCTTGTACCCCAACACCGGGAACGTATTTTCCTTGTTGGCTTTCGCGAACCACGCCAATTCGAGTTTCCTGATTTTCCGACAGAAGGGCCGAAACTGGAATCCATACTCGACGTGGAAGTTCCGGACAAATACACGCTCACCGACCATCTCTGGAAATACCTGCAAGATTACGCGGCTAAACACCGTGCCGCTGGCAACGGTTTTGGCTTCGGCTTGGTCACAGGCAAGGACGTTGCGCGAACGTTGAGCGCTCGTTACTACAAGGACGGTTCGGAAATCCTCATTTGGCAGGGACCAAGCAAGAACCCTCGGCGTCTCACTCCGCGAGAGTGCGCTCGACTCATGGGATTTGACCGCAAGTTCATTGGCCGTGACTTCATAATTCCAGTTTCTGACACCCAAGCCTACAAGCAGTTCGGCAACTCCGTGGTCGTTCCTGTTGTTGAGCGAATCGCGAAGGCTGTCGTCGCTACGCTGCGTCGACCATTAGGTCAGCGCCCGGACCTGACACTGGCGTTGACGGATGAACCAAATCCAGAGGCGGCCGGTAGAACCGTGCATGCCGTGAGTTACCGTAAAGCGAGAAAACCAAGGAAAAGGGGATTGTGAACCTGCATCAACTTAAGTCGCTATTTGTGCAAGCCGGTTGCGTTAGGCTTTACGCGAAGCCGCTGGCCGAGAACGACAATTCAAAAAACCAAGTTTATTTTGCTGGTGCGGTGGAAGCTTTGCACGCATTCCCAAGCGTCCAAATCTTTGCCGAGAACACGAAAAAGAAGGGGCCGAGTTTCAAAGCACGATTAAACTTCGGATGGCTGCAAGAGAACGGCACCGTCGCGCAAGCCCCGGGAGCACAATTAATCCTCTATTCTCAATATCCGGAAGTTCGGTTTTCCGGATTTCTGGACGGATGCAAGGGGGGGCCAAATGTCCTTATGGTGGACCGGAAACGGGCCGGGCGCCTTCCGCCTGAGCTACGGAAGCAGATCGTCGGTCGAATCTTATTTTTAGGGGTTACGACCGATAGACAGGTTCGTGGCTTTGTCGCGGCGGGCGACTCAGAAGTAGCCTTGGAATTCAAAGCGAGTTCTTTTCCGTCGGCATTTGTAGTATTTAAAGAAATCGCGCTTCCACAAGTCGCAAGCGAGGACGACGCGCGCATGCGATTGATTGCCGAGTTAAAGCGAATCAATCGCCTTGGCTGGATCGATTCCAAGCAGCTTGATTCAGACGGGCGGTTGAAACCTTGCACCGCCCCGCAATGTGGCGGGTTTACGCTGGAGGCTGAACTCGGTATTCCCAAGAACAGCGACGCTGAACCAGATTTTCTTGGCTGGGAGGTCAAGCAGTACGCCGTGGAAGATTTCGAGCGCATCGAGTCTGCCAAGCCGATCACTATGCTTACGCCTGAGCCGGATGGTGGCTATTACAAGGATGTGGACGCGGAGGCGTTTATCCGCAAGTTTGGCTACGAAGACAAGAACGACAAGCCAGACCGGTTGAACTTTGGGGGTCGGCACGCTATAGGCCAGCGATGTTCGACCACGAAGTTAACTATGCAACTGGTTGGTTTCGATGTGACATCTGGCAAAATCACTAATGCAAACGGCGAGATAGCCCTAGTGAGTGCCGCAGGCGAGGTAGCGGCCTCGTGGTCTTTCCGAAAAATCCTTGAACACTGGTCGCGCAAACACACGAAAGCGGTTTATGTGCCATCAATGCGCCGCACGGAACCGCACTGGCAATACGCCTACGGCCACAAAGTGCGCCTTGCGCAACGGACGGATTCGCTCAGGTTGCTGCGCGCGTTTTCGTCGGGTGCGATGTTTTACGATCCGGCCATCAAGCTTGAGAATGCTTCGACGCCGGACCGCAAGGTCAAGAAGAGGAGTCAATTTCGAGTCGCGTCTAAGAACATCAGCGCGCTTTACGATTCAGTAGAAACCGTGGAATTGTGACCGGTGATAATTCGCGTAATGAGAGAGTCAGAGTTGAGGGAAAGCGGTTTTCCCAATCAGCGTCCGTAGCAAAGATTGGCGGTTCAACTTTCTTAACGTGTCCGTCCCATGCCTGACGTCTTCACCAAGGCCAAGCGTTCGCAGGTGATGTCGCGTATTCGCGGGCGCGGCAACAAGGTCACGGAACTGGCCCTCGTGCGCGTGTTCCGCCAGCAAGGCATCACGGGGTGGAGGAGGCAGGTTTCGCTGGCGCTCAGGGTTCGGAGTTCAAAAAGACCCACCCCTGCCCCTCCGAGGAGGGGAAAAGTTCAAAGTTCAAGGTTCAAGGTTCGCAGTTCAAAAAGACCCACCCCTAACCCCTCCAAGGAGGGGAAAGTTCGAGGTTCAACGTTCACGGTTCGAGGTTCAAAAGCACCCACCCCTTACCCCTCCCGGGAGGGGAACAGAACCACGGGCATGGTGCGGCCGGATTTTGTGTTTCCGAAGTTGCGCGTGGCGGTGTTTGTGGACGGGTGTTTCTGGCACGGCTGTCCGCTGCACGCCACCAAGCCGCGCAGCAACGCCGCCTTCTGGCGCAAAAAGCTCGCGTCGAACCAGGCGCGGGATCGACTCGTCACCCGCACGTTGCGCCGGCGCGGCTGGCGCGTGTTGCGCATCTGGGAGCACGACCTGGCCCGCAAACGCCAGGGGCGATTGTTACGGATTCTTAAACCGCTGGCTGGCGCCGGCGTTGAATCGTTAAAAAGTTAAATCGTTGAATCGGAGGGGATTTTTTTAAACCGCTGATCGACGCTAATTTTTCGGCCTGAATTCGCGTTCATTCGCGCCATTCGCGTCAACCCACTTCGCCTTCCGAGGGCGGACAGAAAAACATGTGTCAACCGAATGCGGGTCAGACGAATGGGGAAGCGAGGAGGAATCTCCAAGTTCGGAGTTCAAAGTTCAAAGTTCCATTCGCCTGACCACATTCGGTTGAGATTTCCGTTGTCTTGGTTCCCTTCTTCGAATTCGTGTCCATCGGTGTTCATCCGTGGTTAATCGTTGGTTGATGGTCGGGTGAGTTGAGGGTTGAGAGGCGCGACAAAATGCCAAGTCCACTGATCAAAGCACGATTCAACGATTTAACTTTTCAACGCTTCAACGCAAATCCGTGCCCTTTCGCGGCCATCCCCAAATTCGCGTCCTTTTGCGTCTTTGGCGGGCGATCGTCTTTATGGGGGCAATAGACAGAAAGATTGGCAGACAGAAAAATGGGGTCATGTGTCAACCGAATGCGGGTCAGACGAATGGGGAAGCGAGGAGTTCCCTTTCGTGCTCCTCCTCGTCGTCGTCCGTCGTCCTCGTTCTTTGCGCCTTCTGTGCCCTTTCGCGGCCATCCCCAAATTCGCGTCTTTGGCGGGCGACCGTCTTTATGGGGGCAATAGACAGAAAGATTGGCAGACAGAAAAATGGGAACATGTGTCAACCGAATGCGGGTCAGACGAATGGGGAAGCGATTGGAAGTGAATGATGATCGATTGTCACCGATTGTGGATGCGATCTGGGTTCGCTCGTAGAAAGTCCGCAAAGTCGGGTTGAATGCGCTGAATGACGGGGTCAAAGGGATAGATGACTCCGTCCTCCGCTTGCATGGCGTTTCGGGGAAAGAGGTCAAAAATCAGCAACCCGTTTCTCTCATCGTAATAGGCGCCCGGCGTGAGTGTTTCAAATCCCTTGGCAGCCATGGTTTCATCAATAGCGGCCTGCGCAGGCACGATTCCTTTGATCGCGGGTTGTGAGGTGACGATGACCGGTTTGCCTCCCTTCAGTACTACGCGCTCCAGGCGGATGTCATCGTTGAATATGATGTTCTGCAAGTTCAGCCGGTCGAGATATTCCGCTGGAGTTGCTCCATGGCTAAACGAACCCAAGGCAATGCCGTAGCCTTTGTGTTTGCCCAATTGGGTGGCCTTTAGAACTCGATTGGACTTCTCCTCCATGCGGACGATATGCTCACCTCCGCCTACGTCGTCCTTGGGCAACCGTCCGCCTAGTTTCCGGTGGTCTTTGGCCCAGTCGATGAGACGGCGCTGCTCCGTTTCAATTCTTTGCGCGCGCTGGCGCTCAGTGGCATCGTGATCTGGAACTGGCGGAGCCCCTCCACGCGTGAAGTGAGCGGATGACTCAAGCGTCCTTTGAGCGTCGGCCATGGCCGTTTGTTGATGGTCGTCCGGTGTGGCATGTATGTTTCAAATGATAGCAGATGATCCGCCATTTGCGAGACTTTTTAGCGCGCGAACGATCCAGGTTGGGTTGAACCGCTGATGAAGCTGACAGAAAGATTGGCAGACAGAAAAATGGGAACATGTGTCAACCGAATGCGGGTCAGACGAATGGGGAAGTATTCGGAGTTCTCTTTCGTGCTCCTCCTCGTCGTCGTCCGTCGTCCTCGTCCCTTGCGCCTTCTGTGCTCTTTCGCGGCCATCCCCAAATTCGCGTCCTTTTGCGTCTTTGGCGGGCGATCGTCTTTATGGGGGCAATAGACAGAAAGATTGGCAGACAGAAAAATGGAACATGTGTCAACCGAATGCGGGTCAGACGAATGGGGAAGCGAGGAGGAATCTCCAAGTTCGGAGTTCAAAGTTCAAAGTTCCATTCGCCTGACCACATTCGATTGAGTTCCGGCCTGGTGGGAGGTGCGACGTCCATCACGCTTCAACGATTCAGCGCATCACGCTTCAACGCCCCCGCATACGTGGGATTACGTGGGATTACGTGGGATTACGTGGGATAACCTGCCGGTTCCGCCCGCTTCCGCCCGATATCGGCATATATGAGCGCCGGCCGCGTTGGGCGCCAAAAAGGCTGCATCTGGTAGGCGGGTTGGCTAGAGTGCGGGCGGAATGTTCAAGGGCCAGAAAGTCGTGGTGGTCATGCCGGCTTATAATGCCGCGCGGACGTTGCGCCGCACGTACGATGAGGTGATGGAGGAGGGGATCGTGGACCTGGTGATCCTGGTGGACGACGCGAGCCACGACGACACGTTCGCCATCGCCAGCGCGCTGCCGCATACGTTGACGCACCGGCACGATCGCAACCGCGGTTACGGCGGCAATCAGAAGACGTGTTACCGGATGGCGCTGGAAGCGGGGGCGGACATCGTGATCATGATTCACCCGGATTACCAGTACACGCCCAAGCTGATTCCGGCGATGGTGTCGATCATCGGCAACGGGCTGCATCCGTGCGTGCTGGGCAGCCGCATCCTGGGGGGCTATGCGCTCCAGGGCGGGATGCCGTGGTGGCGGTATGTGGCGAACCGTTTTCTGACGCTGGCGGAAAATATTTTGATGGGCGCGAAGTTGTCGGAGTTCCACACGGGTTACCGGGCGTTTTCCCGGGAGTTGCTGGAGCGGCTGCCGCTGGCGGAGAATTCGGATGATTTCGTGTTCGACAACCAGATGCTGGCGCAGATTTTGTGGTTTGGTTACACGATTGCGGAGGTGAGTTGCCCGACGAAGTATTTCACGGAGGCGTCGTCGATCAATTTTGCGCGCAGCGTGAAGTATGGGTTCGGTTGCCTGGCCACGGGACTGAGTTTCCGGCTGGCGCGGATGGGGTTGGGGAGGTCGCGGCTGTTTCCGAAGGTCCCGGCGCCGTCGGTTCCTTGAACGGAGTTGCCAAGGTGGCGGACCTGCGCGAAGGTATTTTTGTCGGCGGGCGCCCGGCGACGTGTGATATGAATCGAGCGGCAGTGATTTTCGGCGTGCTTCTGGTGCTGGTCACCGCGGGGCTGGCGTACGTGATCCACACGCAGGACAAGGCGCATGCGGCGCTGGCGGCGCAATTGGCCGCGGCGCAGACGTCGAACGTTCAATTCCAGCAGGAACTGGCGGCGCGCGAAGCCGCCACCAAGGAACAAGCGGCGCGCCTGACGGCGCTCACGGAGATGCTCACCGAAACGACGGCCAAATTGAACGTTACTTCCGCGCGCCTGGCGGATTACAAAAAGCACGCCGACCAGGTGGCCGCCGAGGAGGCGGCGGCCGCGAAAAAGGAAGCGGACTTGCTGGCCAAAAAGGACGAGGTGCCCGCGCCATCCATCACCGTGACGACCGATCGTTCGGGGCGCCAGACGCAAACGTATGTTTTCCCGAAGCTGCTGGGTCCGGGCGGGCAGGTGCTGGCGGCGGAGGCGGAGTTTGGCAGCGCGTATGGGCGGCGCTTTGTGTTCAGGCGCGAAGGCGCGGCGCCGCTGGCGTTTGACGTGGATGAGTTGCACCCGGGGGTGTTGCTGCATCTGGGCCTGAAACCCGAAGCGGTGAAACAGGCGGCGGCCGAGCTGGAACAGAAGAACCGTTTGCAGGAAGCCATTTACTATCAAAAGCTGGCCGCGCGCCGGGCGGCCGAGCAGAAGGCCGCGTCCGAACAGGCGAAGTTCCAACTGGAACTGGCGAAGCTCCAGGAGGAATCGCGCAAGGCGCAGGCGGAGGAAGCGTTGCAGTTGCGCGCGGTGGAGAACGACCGGCTGCGCGCCGAGGCGACGATCCGGCAAAGCGAGGCGTCGATCAACGATCCCTGGCGCGCCCTGTTTCCGAATTACATTTTCAATTATCAGAATCCCATTTTCGTGGGACCGAACACGCAACCGGTGGAGCCTGTGCCGCAGCCGAACCCGTTTGTGCGCGATCCACGGGCCAATTAATCAGGGCGTGTCGGGCTTTCAGACGGGCTCAAGCCACGCCGGGTGTCCAGAGTTTCGGCCCTTCGCCGGGGCAGGTTGCCAGGCGCCGCGCCTTGAACTCGATGTAGGGCGGCACAAAGGCGCTGCGATGGCCGAAGGTCCCGGGCTTCGCATCCTTCTCCGAATAACGCGGCTCCACCACATCTTCGATGATGAAACCCGCGCGGCACAATCCGCCGAGCAGGTCGCCCCAGCGATGGAGGAATTCCAGCGTGCCGGCTTCGCGGTGGAGGCTCGGCTCGCACGGCGGAAGCGGCCCGCCGGCGTAATACGATTCCATGATGGTGTAGCCGAGCGGGCCGGGCCGCAGGCTGGCCTGGAGGTTGATGGGCTGTTTGTGCTTGCTCAGGTACAACCCGCCCGCCACGAGCACACGCGCGAGTTCCGCGTACACCTTGCGGATGTCCGGCACGTAACACGTGCTGACCGGCTGCACCACGACGTCGAAGCTGTCGTCCGCCAGCGCGGAAAGGTTGTCCATGCTCGCCTCGACGGTCTGCAATTCCAGCCCGCGTTCGGCGGCCACCTTGCGGTCCTGTTCGAGCATCGCGGGGCTGATGTCCACCACGGTCACGCGCGCGCCGAGCGCGGCGAACAACGCCGCCTGCCGCCCGCCGCCGCTGGCCAGGCACAACACGCGCCGGTCCTTGAGGGGATGTGGCAGCCAGCCCAGGCGGTCCAGGGCCAGCAACGGATTTTTGAAATCGTCGTCGGACGCGACGGAAGTGTGGCGCTTGCTTTCGCGCACGCGTTCGTCCCATGCCCGCCGGTTGTGGCCCAAAACATCGTTGTCCATGGCGGGAGCTTTCCCCAGCGGGGCAGAGCTGGCCAGCGGAAATGCGCCCGCTTTGGACCGCGGCTGGGGCAGCCGCGGTCCGCAACGAGTGCGGATTCTCTGGCGAAGGTTGACGCGTGGGGTAAACTGTTTTTCATGCGCCTGTACTTTCTCCGCCATGCGGATGCGTCGCCCGGGGCGGACGACGCGGCGCGGCCGCTTACCACGCTGGGCGAAAAGCAAAGCAAAGTCGTCGGGCATTTCCTCAAGCAAATCGGCGTGATGTTCGACGCGGCGTACAGCAGTCCCCTGGTGCGCGCGCACCAGACGGCTGACCTCGTGCTGCCCATCACCAATCACGCGGAGAAGCTGTCGCTGCAGGTTGTCGAGGCGTTGCTCAACGAAACCTCGCAGGCGGAATTCGACCGCTGGCTGAAGAAAATTCCTGACGGACGGCACGTCCTGCTCGTCGGCCATGCGCCGTCGCTGCCAGAGCGCGCGTGCCACCTGCTGGGCGTGGCGAATGCCGAGGTGATGAAGCTGCCCAAGGCCGGCCTGGCGTGCATCAAGACGGATGACCGCGAAACCGGCTCGCTAAAACTGTTCATCAGTTCGAAAGTGTTGGGCGAGTAGCCAGCTTTCGCAGCCACCACCAGCCCAGCGCGCTGCCCGCGAAGTAATAAGGGAAATCGGACCACGCAAACGTGTCGCCCAGAATTGTGCGCCCGATGAAACTGGCGCGCAGCGTTTCCAGGAAGGGTGGATGCCACAGTTGCAAAAATTCCAGCGCGCACGTCCCCGCCAGCACGGCCAGCGCGATCACGGTCGCCCGCGCGCAGGGAAAAAGGAATTGAAACCCGAGGCACCAGAACACTTCGTACAGCGCGCCGCCCAGCGAGCCTTTCACCCAGTCCGCGCCTGGGCCGTGATGGAACTTGGTGGCGAAGCCGAGCGGCACAACCACCGCCATCGAAATCACCAGGCGCCAGCGCAGCCGCCGCAAGTCCGCGTCGTCCATACCGGAATGATGCCGGGCGCGCGCCGTTTTGCGATGCCGGAATGCAAGAACTGCAAACGTTTTCGCGCTTTCTCCCGCTTGACCGCGGGGAAATTCGTCCGGATGATATCCGCATGATCCGATTTCTCCTTTGCGCCGGCTTCGTGGCCGCGATGAATCTTCACGCCGCCGATTACACGCTGCGGTCGTTCCAGAAAGTCCAGCTTACCGACACCTTCCTCTGCGAGGGCGCGCACTTCGGCGACTTCAACCACGATGGCAAGGCGGATGTCGTCGCCGGCCCATACTGGTTCGCCGGGCCGGATTTCAAGACGCGCCACGAATACACGCCGCCCGCGCCCAAGCCTTACGACGCCGCCAAAGGTTATTCGGACTTCTTCCTGACCTACACATACGATTTCAACAATGACGGCTGGCTGGACATCCTCGTCTATAGCTGGCCGGGCAAGGAAACGGCCTGGTACGAGAATCCCAAGAACCGCGCGGGCCATTGGTTCCGCCACGTCATCTTCGATGTGACGGACAACGAGTCGCCGGCGCTCGGCGACATGACCGGCGACGGCAAACCCGAACTCATCTGCCACACGCGCGGCCAGTTGGGCTTCGTGGAACTCGATTGGATGGACCCGACCAAGCCCGGCACGTTCCGCGCCATCTCGCCGCGCGACGACAAGAAGTATTTCCGTTACACGCACGGCTACGGCTTTGGTGACCTCAACGGCGATGGCCGCGCGGACATTCTGGAAAGGGACGGTTGGTGGGAACAGCCCGCGAGCGGCGCGAAGGACCAGCCGTGGACTCATCACAAGGTGTTCTTCGCGCCCGAAGGCATGCGCGGCGGCGCCCACATGCTCGTGTATGATGTGAATGGCGATGGCCGCAACGATGTCATCACCAGTTGGGACGCGCACGGCTACGGCCTGGCGTGGTACGAACAGAAGCGCGAGGGCTCGAACATTTCCTTCCGCGAACACATCCTCGTGAACACCGAGCCGTCCCACAACCGTTACGGCGTCAAGTTCACCCAGATTCATTCGCTCTGCCTCGTGGACATGAACCAGGACGGCCTGATGGATTTCGTCACCGGCAAACGTTTCTGGGCGCATGGCCCCGGCAAGGATGCCGAACCCGCCGCGCCCGCCGTCCTCTACTGGTTCCAACTCGTGCGCAACGCTGACAAGACGGTCGATTTCATTCCTCACCTCATCGACGATAACTCCGGCGTCGGCACACAAATCACCGCGGGCGACGTGAATGGTGATGGCCTCCCCGACGTGATTTCCGGCAACAAAAAGGGCGTGCACGTCTTCCTCCAACAAGCGAAGAAAGTCAGTAAAGACGAATGGGCCAAGGGGCAGCCGAAGCCGGTGAAGTAAGAGTTCGCGGGGCCCAGTTTCGGATCTATGGCGAGTAAGCTTCTTCGATTCTGCCTTTGACTGAAATCAGAAATCCTGAGCCGCGCTTTGCTTTCTCTGCGTGTGCCACGATGTCGTCGAGGATCAGGGCCAGTTTCGAATGTTGTTGAAGGGGTGGCAGATTCATCCACCCTTTTGCGAGGAAAAACACGGTCAATCTGCTTTGATGCCATGCTTCGCGTTCGTGCTTATTGCGGCCGATTCGATAGTCTCCGGAAATGATCACCCAATTGCCTTCCGCCGCCAGCGACGTGATCCAATCCACGTCCTTTGTTTCCTTCGCAAACTTGTCATGCAAGTGGGTGACACTATGCTGCGGTTGGACCATCTCATGCAAGGTCCGCGCGTGACGAATGGCGAGACAATTATCCAAAAAGAACTTCATGCAGCGAGTTTCTGCTCAAACTCAACTGCATCTTTGATTTCATCTTCGGATACCTCATACCAGCGAGAGACTTCTGCAACGGAACCGCTGGCTTTGGCGGCCTGGGCGAGAGCTTCCGTGGGAATCCCGCGCCGGGCGACAATCGGTCGGCCAAAATTTCGGCTTGGATCCAGCACTACCAAGCGGCGTTGCGTGGCAGGGCGCCACAATACGAGCGAATGATCCTTGTCGAACTCGAGTTCTTTGAAAAACGGCTTCACAATATCGACAAAAACCTCTTGGTTCCGAGCAATTTCGAGCAAGATTGGTTCGCCCGTCTGTTGTAATTCCACGAAGATTTCGTGTCCATCCGTGGCGAAGCGCTGGCTGCAAAATGGGTGCGTTTCCCCAAACAGTTCGCGCGCCCGCTCCCTCGCTTTGCGTAGTGTCACCCAAGACACGCCATTGGACAGGAACGCGTCCACGAACTTGATTTCAATCAAGTCGAGAAAACCCAAGGCCTGAGCGTGATCAATAGGTTTGTGTTGGCCTTCCCAAAGCCGCGGAGAATGATGGCGCTTGCCTTTCGTACGGAAATTATACCCGCGAAGCCATCGACGGATGCGCCCAACGGACACACCCGTCAAACGGGAAGCTTCCTGAACGGTATAGATTCCGACCCCCAAAAGACTGGATGTAACGGCTTCCATGTTTTTCTAAATAAACCCCGGCAACAGCGGAATTTCAACTCGATTCGCGCCGTGCCGAGCCCATTACACCGTTGCAAGGATGACCTCCACGCCTTTGGCGCGGAGGCCGGCGACGACTTCGGCGGGGGCTTTGTGGTCGGTGACGACGATGTCGATGTCGTCCAGCGAACAGAGGTGGGAGACGGATTGGCGGCCGAATTTGGTGGAGTCGATGCAGAAGATGACGCGTTGGGCGGCCTGGATCATGGCGCGCTGGATGTCAATGAGCAGGCCGTGGGAATTGGTGATGCCCTCGGGCGTGATGCCGCCGGCGCTCATGATGGCGACGTCGGCGTGCATCTGTTTGAAGGATTCGACGGCGAGAGGACCGACGAGCACGCCGAGGCGCGGATAAATCACGCCGCCGGAGATGATGACCTCCACGCGCGTGGCGGAAGCGAAGTGGTTCGCGACCGGGAGTGAGTTGGTGATGATGTGCGGCGTGCGGGATTCGAGATACTTCGCCGCGTGATAGACGGTGGTGCCGGCGTCGAGGATGACACTTTCGTTGGGCTTGATGAGTTCGACAACAGCGCGGCCGATGGCTTCCTTCTCGGCAAGTTGGTGCGTGTCGCGACTGGAAAACGTAAATTCGTCCGAGCGCGGATTGATCACGCGGGCGCCACCATGGGTGCGCTGGACGGAGCCCTTGGTTTCGAGCAGGGAAAGGTCGCGGCGGACGGTGGAAGGGGAGGCATCAACCAGTTCGGAGAGTTCGTCGAGCGACGCGAACTCGACCTTTTGAAGGTAATCCTCAATGCGCGATTGACGCTCTTCTGGCTGCATGTGAGCAGGAGTTTGGAAGATATTGGAAGATTTTGCAACAAATATGTTGACAATTCTTCCAATATCGACGAGAAACGCTCTCAATCGTTGCAAATTATGGCAGCTACGCAATCTGCTCCCCATCGGGCGGTGGTCGAACATTGGGTTCGGCAGGCCGTCTATCAGCGCATGGGCAAACCCTTGCCGAAGTCGGCTGGGGCGCCCAATCCGTTGGTGGTCAACGTCAGTGCCCGGCATTGCCACCTGACGCCGGAGGCGGTGGAAACGCTTTTTGGCAAGGGACATACGTTGACGCCGTTCAAGTGGCTGTATCAGGAAGGGCAATATGCGGCGAAGGAAACGGTGACCTTGATCGGGCCGCGCAGCCGGGTGATTTCGAACCTGCGCATCCTGGGGCCATGCCGGAATTTGAACCAGATTGAACTGGCCTATACCGATTCCATTTCGCTGGGGTTTGATATTCCCCTGCGGCCATCGGGAAGCATTGAAGGAACGCCGGGTTGCATGTTGATGGGGCCGGCGGGATTCTTCGAGATGGACAAGGGCGTGATCCGCGCCTTGCGCCATGTGCACATGCATCCGGATGATGCGGCTTATTTCGGTGTCAAACACATGGAAGACATGAAGCTGCGCGTGGGCGGGCCGTGCGCGGTGATTTTCGACAAACTGCTGGTGCGCGTGGACAAGAGCTTCAAGCTCGAGGTGCACATCGATACGGACGAAGGCAACGCGTGCAATTTGCAGGCGGACACTCCGTGTGAACTGTTGCCGGAATGATTTTTGACCACAGATGGACACGGATTAACACGGATAAGACGAAAAACTGAAACTCGAATGACGAAAGAAAAATCCAAAATTCGAAGCGTCCGACTTTCGAGGACGAGGACGACGACGAGGACGAGCACGATTTATATTTCTCTGAACTCTCAACCCTAAACCCAGAACAAAACAAATATGAGCGAAGCGTTAGGCATGATTGAAACCAAGGGCTACGTCGGCAGCGTGGAAGCCGCTGACGCCATGGTCAAAGCCGCGAATGTGACCGTGGTGCGAACCGTCTCCATCGGGGGCGGATTGATCACGGTATTGGCCCGCGGAGACGTGGGCAGCGTCAAGGCCGCCGTGGACGCCGGGTCCAATGCCGCCGGCAAAGTGGGCGAACTGGTCAGTTCGCACGTGCTGGCCCGTCCGCATGAAGACCTGCTGAAGGCGTTCCTGAGCTAAACACTGCAACCAACAACGACACGATTTTATGGCACAACAAGCAATAGGAATGATTGAAACGAAGGGTCTGTGCACGCTGCTCGAAGCGAGCGATGCCGCCCTGAAAGCCGCGAACGTCACGCTCGTGGGCTGGGAAAAAATCGGCAGCGGCTATGTCACGGCATTTTTCCGGGGCGATGTGGCCGCGGTAAAGGCCGCGACGGATGCCGGCGCCGCCGCCGCCCAGGAAGTGGGCGAAGTGGTGAGCGTGCAGGTGATTCCGCGTCCGCACGAGAGTTTGAGCGGGCTGGGCAAGTGGCTGCAGCAATAGGAGAAATCCGAATGCCGAAGCCCCGAATGCCGAAAGAAGGCCGAAGCCCGAATGCCGCGCATGAGTTAATGCCCGCGGCATTCAGTGCGCGCTTCGGATTTCGGATTTCGGCCTTCGGAATTCCCTCGGATTTCGGCCTTCGGAATTCGGACTTCCTTCCATGAAGGTCCTCATCGCCAATCTGGGTTCCACGTCGCTGAAGTGGCGGCTGTTCGATTTTTCGAACGGCGAGCAGATGCTGCATAAAGGCGGCTTCGAGCGCGTGACGGATTATCCGCAGGCGATCGAGGATTGCCTCACGCAGTTGAAGGACGCGGGCGCCATCAGCGGCGAGAAGGACCTGGCGGCGGTGGGCTTCAAGACGGTGCTGGCGAAGGGCGTGAGCGGTTGCGTGCCGCTCGATGAGCGCGTGCTCAAGGCGATGGAGGTGTACAACCCGCTGGCGCCGGCGCACAATCCGCCCTACATCAGCGGCATCCGGCTGTTCGCGCAGAAGATGCCGAAGACGCCGTTGATCGGGCTGTTCGAGACGGCGTTTTATCAGTATGCGCCGGAAGCGGGGATGCGTTATGCGGTGCCGGAGACGTGGCACGAACTGGGCGTGCGGCGGCTCGGGTTCCATGGCGCGAGCCACAAATTCATCGCGGAACGCTCGGCGGAATTGCTGGGGCGCAACGATGTGGCGGAGCGCGCGCGGATGCTCTACGTGAACGGCGGGACAAGTCCGGTGAAGGGGCCAGCGTTGCGCGTGATTTCGTGTCACCTGGGCGGGAGTTCGTCCGTGACGGGAATTCTCAACGGCGTGGCGATTGGCAACAGCATGGGGCTGAGCCCGCAGTCGGGCTTGCCGCAAAACAATCGCGTGGGCGACCTGGATTCATTCGCGCTGCCGTATGTGATGCGCGCGACGGGGATGTCGCTGGACGAAGCGGAGCGGCAGCTTTGCAAGGAGTCGGGGCTGAAGGGGCTTTCCGGCGGCTACAATGATATTCGCGACATTGCGTCGCAGGCGGAGCAAGGCAACGCGAAGGCGCAACTGGCGCTGGATGTGTTCGTGCATTCGGCGCGGCACTGGATTGGCGCGTATCATCTGCAATTGAACGGCATCGACGCGCTGGTGTTCACGGCGGGCATTGGCGAGAACCGCAGTTCCCTGCGCGCGGCGATTGGCGCGAACCTGGATCAGCTCGGCATCACGCTGGATGCGAAATTGAACGAGACGGTCAAGGCGCAGGAAGCGGTCATCAGCGCGGCGGGTTCGCGTGTGAAGGTGCTGGTGATTCCAACGAACGAAGAATTGGTGGTGGCGCGCGAAGTGAAACGATTTCTGGAAAAGACGAAAAATTAATTTCTCTCAACTCGAACAACCTCAACAAAACTATGGCTCAACAAGCATTAGGATTCATTGAAACCCGCGGACTGGTGGCGCTCGTGGAAGCGACCGACGCCATGCTCAAGGCGGCAAACGTCGAACTCGTCGGCCCGATGACGCAGGTGGGCAACGCGCTGGTGACGGCAGTGGTCACGGGCGATGTGGCGGCAGTCAAGGCCGCGACGGACGCCGGCGCCGAAGCCGTGAAGGCGATTGGCGGCGAAGTGGTGAGCGTGCACGTGATTGCGCGCCCGCACGCGGAAACCGACAACGTGCTGCCGAAGAAGCCCAAGGCCGCCGCAACCAAGTAAGGCGCCATGTTTCTCGCGCGAGTCGAAGGCGCGGTGGTCGCGACCAAGAAAGAGGCCAGCATGAACGGCCGCAAGCTGTTGTTGCTGCGCCCCCAACTGGTCGATGACAAGGACCCGGGCAAGTTCCGCCCCGGCAGCAACACCATTGTCGCGGTGGACGCGGTGGGCGCGGGCATTGGCGAGATGGTGATGTTTTGCCAGGGGAGCAGCGCGCGTCTGGCGGCCGGCTTGAAGGAAGCGCCGGTGGACGCGGTAATCATCGGCATCGTCGATTCAGTCGATGTGCTGGGCAAACAGATTTATAACGCGAAAACGTAAGCTCCGAATGCCGAATAGCGGTGAAAACTTGAACCCGGAAGGCCGGATCGCACTTTTTCAAAAGCGCGAGATTCGGCGCACAATCCACAATGGTGAATGGTGGTTTGTGATAACGGATGTGATTGCGGCGCTGACAGATTCGGTTGATCCGTCCGACTATTTGAAAAAATTGCGCAAGCGCGATCCATCGCTAGGCGAAGCTTTCAAAGGGGGGGGACAAATTGTCCCCCCCCTTGGTCTCGACTTTGAGACTGGAGGCGGCAGGCAATTGCTGCAATGCTGGAATACAGAAGGCATCTTCCGCCTGATTCAATCAATCCCAAGCCCGAAGGCCGAGCCGTTCAAACGGTGGTTGGCCCGTATCGGCTACGAGCGCATCCAGGAAATCGAAGATCCAGAACTGGCCTCGAAGCGAACCCGCGCACTTTACAAGGCGAAGGGCTATTCGAACGAGTGGATTGAGAAGCGGATGGAACAGCGGGAGTATTCCATTCTAACCGCGGAAATTTCCAAGGCAGCATTTGGCTTGACGCCTTCCGAATATGCGGAATTGAAGCAACTAGACCGCGAGAATCTCCGGGACCACATGACTGACCTGGAATTGATTTTCTCGATGTTGGGTGAGGCAGCTACGACGGAAATCACCCGAAATCGCGACGCCCAAGGTTTTCCCGAGAGCAAACAGGCTGCCCGCGATGGAGGAACAGTAGCCGGCAAATGCTCGACGCGAATTGCAGCAACAGAGCGGGCGCAAAGTGGTGACCAGCGAGAACTATCTGGCTCTTTCGCAATCGTCCAAGAAGGTCAAGCGCTTGAAAAAGTAACGCTAATTTTAATATGAGTGCAGTAAACGAAGCTTTGATTCGAGATGTGGTGGAGGAAGTGCTGGGCCGCCTGGGCGGCGCGGCTCCCGCCAAACCAGCGCCTGCTCCGGCCCCTGCGCCCGCAGCCGCCGAGCATGCGTGCAGTTGCGGGGGCAAAGGCCACGCCAGCGGGGGCAGCATCGGCCGCGGCAAGCATGGCGTGTTCCAGGACGCGAACGAAGCGTGCGCCGCGGCGCACGAAGCGTATTTGCAACTCCAGCAGAAGGGCGTGGGCGCGCGTCGCAAGGTGGAGGAAATCGTCAAGACGATGGCGGATGCGAAGGCCGAGGAATGGGGCAAACTGGAGTTGGACGAAACGAAGATTGGCCGGCTCGACCACAAGATTGAAAAGCTGAAGATCATCAAGCTGGTTCCCGGCGTGGATTGGTTGCGCCCGGACGGGCGCAGCGGCGACCACGGCATCACGCTGGAGGAATACACGCCGTTTGGCGTGGTGGCAGCGATCACGCCTTCGACGCATTCAGTGCCGACGTTGAGCGGCAACATCGTGAACATCGTCGCGGCGGGCAACGCCGTGGTGTTCAATCCGCATCCTTCCGCCGCGAAATGCGCCGCGCTGGCCGTGCGCGAGTACAACAAGGCCATTGAACGCGAAATCGGCATCGAGAATCTTGTCACGATTGTCGAGCAGCCGACGATGGATTCGTTCAAGGCGATTTGTTCGCACGAAGCCGTGCGGTTGCTGCTGGTGACCGGCGGGCCGGCGGTGGTGAAGTCCGCGATGCAGACAGGCAAGCGGGCGATTTGCGCCGGGCCGGGCAATCCGCCGGTGCTGGTGGACGACACGGCCTGCATGAAGCGCGCGGCCAAGGCGATCGTTCAGGGCGCGGCTTACGACAACAACCTGCTGTGCATCGGCGAGAAGGAAGTGTTCGTGCTGGACCACGTGGCCGACAAATTGATGGCCGAGATGGAGAAGAACGGCGCGGTGCGGTTGAATGCGTCGCAGTTCGAACGGCTGACGAAGGAAGCGTTCACGTTCAAGGAAGGTCACGGCGGCGGTTGCGCCGAGCCGGTCGTGAACCGCTCGTTCATCGGCAAGGACGCATCGGTGCTGGCCAAGGCCGCAGGCGTCAATGTGGGGGGCGACACGCAATTGCTCTTCGCCGAGACGGACGCGAAGCACCCGTTTGTCATCGAGGAACAGATGATGCCGTTCCTGCCGATCGTGCGCGTGAAGAGCGTCGAGGAAGGCATCGCGGCGGCGAAGGCGGCCGAGCACAATTACAAACACACGGCGATCATCCACTCGCATGATGTCGAGGCGATGACCGCGATGGGCCGGGCCTTGGACACGACGTTGTTCATCAAGAACGGCCCGTGCATGGCGGGGCTGGGCCTCGGCGGCGAAGGCTATCTGAGTTATTCGATCGCAACGCCGACCGGCGAAGGCGTGACGAACCCGAAGACCTTCACGCGCGTGCGCCGCTGCGTGATGGTGGATAACCTCCGCATCTATTGAGCAATGCTCCTCGCGCGCGTCGAAGGCAACGTGGTCGCCACCCGGAAGCATCCGAGCCTCAACGGCTGGCGGTTGGTGATCTGCCAGCCGATCAACCATGCGGGGCAACCGGAGGGCACGCCGCAGGTCGCCATCGATCCGCACGGCGCGGGCATGCACCAGCGCGTGGTGATTTCGTCGGATGGTTCGGCGGCGCGCAACGCGGTGAAGGACCCGAAAAGCCCGGCGCGCTGGATCATCATTGGAATCGTGGACGAGAGCGCAGATTTGAAATGACGAATGACGAAGTTCAAATGACGAAAGAAATCCGAAATCGGAAAAAAGATGGAACGCAGAAGTCTGCATCGGCGGATTGCACGACCTTTGGCGTTTCGGAATTCGGCGTTCGGGCTTCTTTCGTCATTCGTCATTCGTCATTCGGATTTGTTTTCTAATGCGTTTAGGAACTGTCATCGGCCGAGTCACGTTGAGCAAGGCGGCGCCTTCGCTGGAGGGCGCGCGCTGGCTGATTGTCAGCCCCTTCAACCGCGAACATTTTCAGCAGGGCACCGTGGAAATCACGGGCCTGAGCAAGGAACCGAGCCTGGTCGTTTACGACAATCTGGGCGGCGGTGTGGGAAATACAATCGGCTTCATCGAAGGCCGCGAGGCGGCGCAACCGTTCGACAAACCCACGCCCATCGACGCCATCAACGCCGCGCTCGTGGATGAAATCTTTTATAAACCGGCCTCATGAAAAAAGTTATCAGTGCCAAAGACATTGAAGAGTTGTTGAGCAAGGGCGGCGATGTGAAGTCGCTGCCCAAGGACGCACTTATCACGCCGTCGGCCCGCGATCTGATCCGCAGCCTGGAAATGCCGTCCGGCGGCAAAACGCCCGCCAAGCCGGGCAAAGGCGCATCCAAAACCGCTGCTGCGCCGACCAAACCTGTGACTTCGAAGAGTTCGAAGGCGGAACTCGACGCGTACTTCAATTCGCCGAAGCTGCACGAACTGAAGCTGCAGATTTGCGACATCGGCCGCCGCTTGTGGCAGCGCGCGTATGTGGATGGCAACGGCGGCAACATCGCGATTCGCGTGGGCGAAGACATCGCGTTGTGCACGCCGACGCTGGTGTCCAAGGGTTTCATGCAACCCGAGGACATGTGCCTGGTGGACCTGGAAGGCAACCAACTGGCGGGCACGAAGAAGCGCACGAGCGAAATTTTGATGCACCTGCAAATCATGAAGAAGCAGCCGCGCGCGGTGGCGACGGTGCATTGTCATCCGCCCTACAGCACGGGGTTCGCCGTGGCCGGTGTTGAGCCGCCGACCTGCATGATTCCCGAGTTCGAGGTGTTTTCGTCGGTGGCGATTGCGCCGTATCGCACGCCCGGCACGCCGGAAATGGGCAAGCTCGTTGCGGAGTTGGTGGACAAGCACAACACGATCTTGATGGCGAATCATGGCGTCGTTACGTGGAGCCACAACAACGTCGAGGACGCTTATTTCAAAATGGAAATTCTCGAGGCGTATTGCCGGACGATTTTGGTGGCGGCGCAGTTGGGCAAGCCGTCGCAAACGATGACGCCGACGCAATTGCAGGATTTGCTGAAGATCAAGCAGAGCCTCGGCATTCCGGACCCGCGTCATGGCCTGAAGGAATGCGAATTGTGCGACAACCAGGAGTGGCGTCCGGGCGTGATGTGCGCGGTCGAGCCGAAAACCGGAAACGCACCGGCGGCCAGTTACGATGCCGAGGCCGAAGCGGCCGTGCAGGCGATCACGGACCAGATCATGGCGAAGATGAAGTGAACCACGAATGCAGAGAGACCTGTGATTCGTGTTTGTTCGTGTTCATTCGTGGTTAAGTTTTTATGAAAGTAACGATCATCGGCGGCGGTGGACGGGTGGGCGCGTGTTCCGCGTTCGCGTTGCAGTGCGGCGGCATCGTGTCGGAGTTGCAGATTCTTGATGCGAACAATGACATGGCCGAGGGCGAAGCGCTGGATTTGCTGCATGGCAGCGCGATGTCTTCAGACCAGCGCATCTACGCGGGCGATTACCAGCGCGCGGCGGACAGCGACATTTTTCTCATCACCGCCGGCCTGCGCCGTAAGCCGGACGAATCGCGCCTCGATCTCATCAATCGTAACGTCGCGCTGTTCGTCCAGATTCTCGACAGCATCAAAAGCGCGGGCTTCAAGAAGGACGCCATCGTGTTCGTGGTGTCGAACCCAGTGGACATTCTCACGCACCTGGCGACCGACCGTCTCGGGTTGCCCTGGAACCAGGTCATCGGCCTGGGAACGATGCTGGACACCTCGCGCTTCTGCTCGTTCATCGCGGATGAATTGAAACTCGCGCCGACACAAGTAAAGGCGCTCATCCTCGGCGAGCATGGCGATTCGATGATTCCGGTCTGGTCGTCGGCATCGGTGAACGGCTGGCCGCTGGCGGGCCTGCCGAATTTCAACCCTGGTTTTCAATCACGCATCTTCGAGCGCACGCGCGGCAGCGGCGCCGAAGTCATCAAGAAGAAAGGCGGCGCCGGCTGGGCGGTGGCGATTTCGATCCGTGAAGTCATCAATGCCATCGCGCTGAATCAGAAACGGCTGCTGCCGGTGTCGTCGTTGCAAAAGGGCGCGTACGGCATCCGCGACATCTGCCTGAGCGTGCCAACGGTGGTGGGCCGCGGCGGCGCACTGGAGCACATCGAGATTGAACTGTGGCCGAAGGAAAAGACCGGGCTGCAGAATTCGGCCAAGGCGCTGAAAGAGACGCTGGCGAAGGTGAAGGCGTAGCAAAAATCACAGTTCCACGACACCCAAAGACATGTTAGATTGGCTGCATGAGCAGTGTGACACTTGAAATTCCGGCCGAGTTCGCTCGAAGCTTTGGCGCGACTGATGAAGAAGCCGCGCGCAACGCCAAGATCGAACTTGCGATTGAGATGTACCGGGAGGGCAAGTGGTCCACTGGCAAGGCAGCGGAATTTGCTGGCATGTACACGGGAAAGTTCCTGGACCTGTTGCGCGAGCGGAAGATTGACCGGCCCTACACGCCGGAAATGTTGGAACAGGACATAAAGCATGCTGGCGGTCGTGTGTGACTCATCACCTTTGGTTTATCTGTCGAAACTAAATCAGTTCCAAATTCTGGAACAGATTTATGACAGCGTGTTGGTCCCACCTGCGGTTTGGCGCGAGGTCGCGGTGGGAGGGGAGGGTCTGCCAGAATCAGCAAACCTAAAGGCCGCCGTGGCACAAGGGTGGGTCAAAGTCGAGACCCCTAGCCCACTTGAGGCAATCCAGCTATCCGCCGAGTTGGGCAAGGGGGAAACCCAAGCAATCCTTCTGGCCAAAGAACGCGGCGCGGTACTGGTGACAGATGATGGTTTGGGGCGAAGCGCCGCAGAGTCCATTGGTGTCGAAGTGACCGGCACAATAGGTGTCCTGATTAAGGGAAAACGCACAGGTCGCATTTCTGCGATTAGGCCTCTCGTCGATAGTTTGCGACAGGAGACAAACTTTCGCATGACTGACAAACTTTATCGTGACGCGCTGGCGCAAGCGGGTGAACCTCAATCCTAAAAATGAAATCACTCGACGCCAAACTGGCCGACATCAAGGCGAACCGTTCTTCGCGCGCGTTCATCATTGCCGACGCGAAGGACGCGGACATGGCCTTTGGCGTGCGCGCGCCGGGACCGCGCTCTTATCTGGCGAAAAAGGGCGCGCACGCGGCGCAGTTTTCCCCCGAGGTCTGGACGCGCGACGAATTCGCCCAGCGCAATCTGCCCGAGTTCCTCGACATCATCCGCGAAGTGGTTCACCAGGGCGTCGTGGACATTGTGCTGATGTCCGCTTCGGTGAACGAACAACTCACCATCAAGGAAGGGCTGTTCAAGAATTCGCACATCACACCCGCCGCCCGCGCGAATGACGCCACCGATGTTTGGGCCATCCGCCATGGCAGCTACGTCAAGCAACCCGCCCAGCCGTTTCGCTCGGCGACCATCGACCATATTCAATGCGGCAGGATTGAATGCGACCGCACCACCGGCGAATTCCCCGGCGCCAATCTCGGCCTGTACTCGGTCACGTTCGTCAACGACCTCGAGCAGGACCGCAAGACCCTGCTGGCCTTCAAGGAATTTCGCGAAGAAGCCGAGCGCAAGCAGTTCCAATATTTCCTCGAAGTCTTCGACCCCAACGTCAACAGCGGCATCCCGCCGGAGAAGCTGGGCGAATTTATCAACGACAATATTCTCCGCAACCTCGCCGCCGTGACTGAAGCGGGCCGGCCGCGTTTCCTGAAGATCGTTTATCACGGGCCGCGCTTCATGGAGGAACTCGCCCAATACGATCCGAATCTTGTGGTGGGCATCCTCGGTGGCGGCGCGGGCACGACGTATGACGCCTTCAAGCTCATTCATGACGCGCAAAAGTACGGCGCGCGCGTCGCGTTGTATGGCCGCAAGATCAACAACGCCGAGCATCAACTGGCGTTCATCGAGATGTTGCGCCTCATCACCGACGGCCGCATTTCGCCGGAGGAAGCCGTGCGCGCGTATCACGCGGTGCTCAAGGCGAAGCATATCGCGCCCAAGCTTTCACTGGAAAAAGACCTCGAACTGACCGATCAATCGATGAGCTACGATTCGAACAGCCGCGCGCGTTCAGTCGTTACCGTTACGCAAAAGCCGTCCTTCAAACCCGGCACGAAGCCTGCCGTGAAAACACCGCAGCCCACCGCCACCTCGCGCAATCCCGAAGCGCCCTGGCCCGTCAAAGCCGACGGCAAACCCGACTTCGCCAAAATGAATTCCGCCCAACGCCGCGCCTACGACAAGGCCCGCCTGACCCGCATCTACGGTTGATTGCGGGTCGCGCTCCCCTGTAGCAGCCGAGGTAACGAGGCTCTGAATGATGAGCCACCCATGGCTGCCTTCTCCAACGGGCCCGCGACCTCCAAGGCGCACGCATGTCGCTCGGTTCACCATCCAATTCCAACCGTCATGATTGTCCGTTGCTTTGCTCCGCGCGAAGCGTCCTGGAGTGCGCCAGTTCGCTTGCTTCGAGGCACTCGGAACATAGTAAATGTCAGTATCACTTCTTGACACGCAAGTTTTAGATGCTAAATTGCCCTCAGCAAGGCGTCCCTGCCATGCCTTGCGCAAAAGGAGGCTCCGGCCAACCCGGCCCCGGCCCCCCAACGATAGCGACCCGGTAGCGCATGAAACACCGCCAACCCGAGCCAGGTCTGCGCTTGGAACTCCAGGCGCCGCGCACCCCTTTGTACCCCAACTGGTTGCCCACTGGCGTCCCTTGGGTTTTGGCGTTTGCCGTCCCCAACCCTTTGCGGCGTTTTCCACCTCGTTCCACCTTTTTCCAGCCTCTTCCGTATTGCCGGAGAGATTTTTTCAGGGAGCAACGCCCTCTTGGGGCCGCGGCGGGTTCCCCCACCTCCATGATGGTTCACGTACATCCACGTAAATCCACATCAGCCCCATGCAAAAAATTTGTTTGCGGTTCACCCGTTTTACGCCCGGCTGCCATTTCGCGTCCTTGGAGTTTGGATTTTGCCGCTTGAAGTTTCCCGGGCATCACGCAACCGCGCCGCACGCGCTGTTCGCGGCCCCCTCCCCCCTGACGAACTCTGAACCCGAACCCTGAACCGTTGCGCCTGGACCTCGAACCAGCCTTCCAAATGGCGAATCGAATTGTAATTGTTTGCGCCTTTGGGTTATTGCACTCATTACCGTGATGAACGACTCTGAATCAAAGGGGCTCTCTTGCGCCGGTTTCATGGCGCGTCTCCGGAGCGCGGCAATCGCCTGGTGCCTACTGTCCTGCGCCCCCGTGTGGGCTCAAACCGATCCCTCGCCGGACCACGCCACGGTTTCGCAGGCGGTTGACGTCGTGAAAGTATGGCAGGCGCATCAGCGCCTTTACGTGGCCGGGAACATCGGCGTCAGTTCGGCACGCCTTGATGAACTGGAACGTTGGCTGGATTCAAATGCGAAGAACTGGACCGTTGTTTTGGTGGAAAGCGCCCGCGGTGAATTCTATCGCGACTCCGAAGGTTCCAGTTTCTACCTGGTCGATGCCGTCGAGCACGCCCTGGGCAAGGGGCTTTCCAATGAGACTCCGTTCGGGCTGCTGACCGACCCCCGGACGCAGGAGAAGAACGGCGCGGTATTTGTCCTCTTTCTCAAGGACCGGCAGTTTTCCTATTTTGGCTCCGATGTGTATGACAATCGCGGTCTGGGCGAAAAGCATTTCAAAAACATGCTCGACCGTCCGGCCATCGCCGCGATGCGCGGGGGCGGCCGCATCGTTGACGCGGTCAAGGACACGATCATCGACATCGATAAAAGGCTCGCCCAACGCATCCAGAACGAAATCGAATCGCGCGAAAAGGCCGCCCGCGAAACCAGAACCACCCTCGCCAGCGCGGGCGAGGCGTTGCGGCTATTGGAACGCAAATCGGCGGACCTGAAGGAAAGCAAGCCGCACCTTTACGGCGACCTCGCCGAACCCGGTGTGCCGCAGTTTCGCGGCGAACTGGCTTCCGCCGAGGCGATCGCGGCCAGCGATCCGGTCAAGGCGTTGGGAACGGCCAAGCGCGTCCGCGAGCGGTGCGAACAGTTGATCAAGGGCATCGAGCAATATCCCGGCGACGTCGTGCGCTTCGATTCGCTGGGCCAGCGGCTCGAACGCCAGAGCAAGGCAAAGTATGCGGGCGCTGCTTCGCGCGAAATTCAGAGCGCCCGGGCGGCGCTCCAGGCGGCACAGGAGGAATACAAGAAGGGCAATTACGCTTACGCGCCGCAGTTGCAAGCCGCCGAGACCGCCGTCATCGCCGTTGAACGCGCCGTGGCCAGCGCCGTGCGCGGGGCCCAACTCGCCCGCAATGCCGGCATCGGCGCCGGCTTTGGCGTGTTGATTCTCATTGGCGCCGTCGGCTGGGGATTTAACCGCCGCCGGTTGCCAGTAAAATTGGAGGCGTTGAAATTGCTCAAGACCTGGGAGGAGGCCCTCGCTTTGAAGAACGGCGCGCTCGTCGAGTTGCTGGACCGCCGTCTCACCGTCGTCGGCAGTTCCAGAGAGGAAATCAAATCACAGTTCACCGGCGAAACCCTCCAGCTTGCCGAGCAGGTGGTGAAGGATGTCGATGCGCTGTTCATCATGACCGCGTGCGCGGACCGCGTGTTGCACGAGGCCCGCAAGCTGTGCGAGCCGTCGGGCAGTTCGAGCCAGTTGACCAATCTGTTTGGCGCGCGCAATTTCCGCGCCGCGATTCACCGCCTCAGCGAGGAACCCATCACCTTCAAGCCCGAGGAAGCCCTCGAATTCGCGATCAAAGGCACGCGCCAGACCCACAGCGGCCTGGCGGGCGAACGCGCGGCCCAGGCCGGATTCTCCATGTCGTTCATCCACCTGATGCGCGAGTTCGAGCAGCGCGCCAAACGTTCCGTCGCCGCGCTGGATGAAATCGAATCCAGCCTCGTCAATGTCGAAACCACCATCAACGCCAGCCGCAAGGTGATTGCCGGAATCGCGGAACAGGAGGCATCGCTCTCGCAAACGGCGCAGACCCCGTGCTTTGGCGTGCCGGCCTTGTTTGCGGACGTGTTGCCCGCGATTGGCGAAGAGTTGGACAAGGCGTCCGAAGTGGGCGTGCGCGATCCGGTGGCCGCCGTGCGCAATCTTGTTCCCGAAGCGCAGCGCAAAACCGAGGAAGCCAAAGCCCTTGCCGACCTCGCCATCACCGCGCGCCAGCAAATCCTGCCGAAACTCGTGGAAACCACCCAACTCCTGCGCGCCACCGGGCTTTCGGCGGCGTGGCCCGAGCAGGAATTTGCGTTGATGTCCCGGCAGACGGATGACCTGCTGCCGACGTTGCTTCAACGCACCGTCAACGTCGAAATCCAGGCCTTGCGCCAGCGGCTGGAGCGGCTTTCCGAGCGCATCCATGAGACGCTCGAACTCGAAAAGACCCGGCGCGAACTGGCCCTGCCGGCCATCCAGCGCGCCGTCAGCGGCATCGAGTCCATCCGCGCCGACATCGCGAGCCGCCTGTCGTTGCGCGCGCAAGACGCGTTGCGCGAACCGGGCGCGGAGCCGTCCGAACTGATGCAACGCGCCGCCGCCGAAGCCGAATCCGCGCGCCTGGCGCTGGATCGCGGCGATACGGGCGCCGCGCGCAATGCGCTGGACATGGCGAACCAGTTGACCGGCGAGGCCAACGCCATGGTGGACGCCACCCGCAAGGCGTTCGAGGAGCATGAATTGCTCGCCAAAAAGTTGCGCACCGAAACCGCGCGCATCGAAGCGCTGTTGCCCGAACACGCGCGCATCCTGCGCGTGATTCAGGAAAACTATGCCGCCTCGGTGCTGCCGCTGGGCAGCGGCGATCCGGCGCATCCCAACGCCAACGGCACCATCGCGGATAACTTGCAGGAGGCGAAATCCAGCCTCGACCGGGCCAACGCGTTGACCGACGAAGCCGTCGGCGAATTTCGCGCCGCGCAAATCCTGAAGGCGGCGGACCAATTGCGCCGCGTGCAAGGGCTCCACGAGTTCGCCTTGTTCCGCTTGCAGGAAATCGCCGACAAGGAAAAGCGCCTGGGCGATGCCGTCACCGCCAATGGCCGCTCGCTGGCGGAGTTGGACAACGACGCCCGCCAGTTAAGCACCACCGTCGATGACGCGCGCACCATGAACGCCACGGTCAGTGCGTTCGCCCAGGCCAAGGCCCAGTTGGAAGCCGCCCGGGCGGCGATGGCCGCGCATCCGTCCGATCCCTTCGAGGCGGCTGACCTTTTGGCGCGCGTCGGCGAGGCGTTCAAGGAAATCGACACAATGGCGCGCAATGACCGCGACATCTTCGCCGAAGCCGAGAGCAGCGTGCGCGCCGCGCAAGGCCAGCTTTCCGCCGCGCAGTCACTGGCTGCACAAGCGGCATCGGATAATGTCCTGGACAGCGCGGCCATCCTCACCGCGCGTCGCGAACTTCAAGCGCTTGAGCCTCGACTGATTGTCGCGCAACAAACCCTCAAGCAATCCCACGCCAACTGGGAAGACCTCGACCAGGAAGCGGACGCCATCACGGCCGATGCCGGGCGGCACGCGGCGACCTTGCGCGGCGAAATGCAGGCCGCCGAGTCGGCCATGCGCGTCATCAGCGATGCGGCACAGTTCGTGCGCTCCGCCAGTGTCTGGCGCGGCGGCTACAGTGTGAAGATTGTCGGCAGCCCCGGCGGCAACCGGCTGCAAGATGCGCGGCACGCGCTGTCCGTGGCGGATTACCATCAAGCGCTCGCGCTGGCGGAAGCCGCGCGGCGCGAGGCGGCATCGGCCATCGCCTCGGCGGAAGCGGAAGTGCGCCGCCAGAAGCGCCTGGAAGAAGAGCGCGAAGAGGCCGAGCGCCGCGCAAGACGCGCCGCCGAATCCCGTCGCCGATCGAGTTGGGACAGCGACAGTTCCTCAAGCCGGGGCGGCGGTTCTTCGAGCAATTGGGGTGGAGGCGGTGGCTCCAGTTCGTCGTCCAGTTGGGGCAGCAGCGGCAGCGGTTTCGGCTCATCCAGCTCTTCCAGCGGCTCGGGCTTTGGCCGTTCGGGGTGGTAGCGGCCCATGCGCTCACCTATTGTGATAACCAAGGCGGTCATGGCATGCTTGAAAAGTTAAAAAAGATGGCAGCTTTGTTATAGCGGCCAGGAAAAGCCTTCGTGTTAGGATGCGTCACTCTACCCATGAAGGCAGACGCTCCAACGGTCCCTCCCGCCAACGACGCTGATTAGTCCCCACGCGCGCGATCCGCCGCCTCAAACGCCTTGTCCCGCCATGAACCGTGTTCCACAAAGGATGCCAGCGAAGCTTTCCGGTTCCCTCCGGTGCGTCGCGCTGATCCGCGCATCGTTGGTGGCGCTCGCGGCGTTGCCCTTGCACGCCGGCCAGACGAACGACACTCGCTCCGCGGAGGCGTACCGCGTGATCGCGGACCGCAACTTGTTTGGATTGAAGGCGGCGGCGCACACCAATCCAGCGGCGGCCGCGGCGCCGGCCGCCAGTGAGCCGGGTTACAAGCTGGCCGGCATTACGGTGGTGCCGCCGAAGAAGATCGCGTTTGTGGTGAAACAGGAGCGCGGGGCGGCAGACCAGCACTTCGCGCTGAGTGAAGGGCAGAAGGACGGAAACCTGGAGGCGCTGTGGATTGATTATCCGGGCGGCACGGTTTTGCTGCGCGAAGGGCGGCAGAACATCGTGCTTTCGTTCGACGCTCAGGCGCGGGAGCGCATCACCGCGGAACTGGCGGAGCAGCAATTCAACGAGGAACACCAGCGCGCGCATGAGTTGAACGAAAGGCTCGAACAAGAACGGGTGGAACGCGAACTGGCGGAGACGGCGCAAGCGAAAGGGGAAGCCAAACCATTGAATCATTGAGATGAGACAAAGACCAAAGTTCCACACAATCCTGCTGGGGGCGCTGGCGGCGCTGACGCCGGAAGCAGGCGCTCAAGTGCGCTCGCTGACACTCGGCATCCAGGTGAACAGCCCGTATGGCATCTCCGAACCATGGGTGGGGCTGCGCGAAGAGCTGGTGAAGTTCCCCGGAATCGAGTGGGTCAGCGAACGGCCCGCGACGCAGGCCGAAACATGCGAGGTGCGCCCGCGTGGCGGGCGGTTGCTGGACGCATCGCAACTCGACGAATTCATCCGCAACACAGGCGCGGGCGCCAGCTTGCGCGGGATGGAAGCGACGGTGGACGGCACGCTGAAGAAACGCGATGGCAAGGCGGTGATCCGGCTTGCGGGCACGGAAGAGGTGCTGGCGCTGGCGGCGCTGACGCAGAAGGTTCAATACGATTTTGGAAACAAGAAACCGCACGCGCCGACGCAGGAAGAACGCGCAGCATACGACACCCTGCTCGCCCGTTGGGGCGGTGAACCGCGCGCAGTGCGCATCACGGGGCCGTTGACAAAGGCGGCTGACCAGACGCTCACGCTGCAAGTCCGGCAGTTTGAGTCGCGGGCCGAACAAAACGATTTCAAGAGGAAAAACACTCCCGGCGCGACTGCGCCTCGCTCGGGAAGCCACGCGCAGGGTGGCGGGGAAAGCAAGGGCGCTCCTACCCAAAGCAAACAATGAAAGCAAACCACCTGCACAACTACGCGGCATCGTTCGCGCGATGCCTTGCCGTTCCAAAGATCGCTTGCGCGGTCTTGCTGGGCGCGTTTTCCGCGCTCCTGACCTCCACGCCTGTCATGGCGCAACCCTCGTCGGTCGGCCAGTGGGACACGGTGAAAACCCTGCCGTGGCGACCGGTGCATTCCGTCCTGATGAAAACCGGAACGATCATGTTCTACCCGGCCAGCGACGATCCGCGCGAATGGAATCCCTCGGGCGAGACGCTGACCACGTTGACGAAGTTCTCCTACAATCCGTTTTGCAACGGCCACGCGCAGATGCCCGACGGCAAAATCCTCTTCACCGGCGGCCACAACCAGACCAACAACTGGGGTTTGTGGAACATTTCGTTGTTCAATCCGGACAACAAGACCTGGAAACATCTGCCGGACATGACCGACGGCCGCTGGTACCCCTCACAGATCATGATGGCCAACGGCGACATTCTCACGGTCTCAGGGACCAAGAGCACAGGTAACAACAACTCCACACCAGACGTGCTCCAGATCTCCAACGGCCAGGTGCGGCGGTTGACCAATGCGGTGCTTTCCATGTCGTTGTATCCGGCCATGTTTCTTGCGCCGAACGGGCAGGCGTTCATTGCCACCGCCACATCGCGTTACTTGAACACGTCGGGCGGCGGCACATTGACCACGGTGGCCAACCGCATCGTGTCGGGCCGCGACAATTACGGCTCGGCCTGCATGTATGAGCCGGGCAAGGTCATTTACACGGGCGGCGGTGACGCTCCCGTGGCAACCACCGAATCCATTGACCTCAACGCCGGCACTCCCGCTTGGAGCGCCAAGGCGTCGATGCCGCAGGCGCGCCGGCAGCATAACGCCACCATCCTGCCCGATGGCCGCGTGCTGGTGACCGGCGGCAGCAGTTCATCCGGGTTCAACACGGCCGACGGCTCGAAGCCGGCCATCGTGTGGAATCCAGCCAATAACACCTGGACCACGTGGGCCACGGAAGCCAATTATCGCGGCTATCATTCCGAAGCGGTGTTGTTGCCGGATGCGCGCGTGATCAGCGTGGGTGGTGACGGTCAGGCGAATTACCAGATCTTCTCGCCGCCTTATTTGTTCGCGGGCACGCGGCCTTCCATCACCTCGGCGCCAACCAACATCACCCACGGCTCGGCGTTCACCGTCGGTTTCTCCAGCGGCCCCATCGGCAAGGTGACGATGTTGCGCCCGGCCTCGGTGACGCATACGAAGAACATGAACCAACGTTACAATTCGCTGTCGTTCACGGTGTCCGGCAGCAACCTGACCGTGACCGCGCCGGCGAATGCCAATGTCTGTCCGCCGGGCTTCTACATGCTCTTCATCGTAAAGACGACGGGTGAACCTTCCGTCTCCCGGTGGATTCACATCGGCAGCACGTCGGGTTTGAATCCGAGCACGCCGGCCATACCGACGGGCCTGACCGCGACGGCACTCAGTTCGACCAGCGTACGGCTGAACTGGACGGACGCCTCGAGCAATGAGTCCGGCTTCAAGATCGAGCGCCGGCTCAATGCTTCGGCGAAGCCGTGGTCGCGCATCGCCACGGTGGGCGCCGGTGTCACGACTTACACGAACACCGGTCTGACAGCCGCGACGAGCTACCGTTATCGCATTCGCTCGTATAACAGCGCGGGCCATTCGCCCTACACGGCGGAAGTGACGGTGACCACTCCGTAACCAGCGTTGATAGTGGGGCGGGTCGCAAGGCCCGCCCCGGTTTCCTGATTTGCTTATGAAACCTTGTTTACGATTGCCGCGATCGGTGTTCGCGTGCGTCGCGTTGCTCGCGCTGGCTGGTTCCACGCTGCGCCTTGAGGCTGAGGTCCGCTCTTACGCGCTGGGCGTGGGCGTGAATTGTCCTTACGGCCTGCCTGAGTGTTATTACGCGTGGCGGGAGCAGATGTTGCGCCTGGAGGGCGTGGCCTGGGTTAGTGAGGAAGCCGACTTTGCGACGGAGACGCTGGCGCTTCGTTCGCGTGAAGGCCGGCTGCTGGACCCGCAAGTCGTGGCGAAATACATTTCCGAGCTCGGCGTGGGCGCGCGGTTACGCGGCATGGAAGCGACCGTGGTGGGAACCGTCGAGAAGCGTGATGACAAATTCCTGCTCCGCGTGTCGGGCAGCGGCGAAGTGTTGCCGCTGGGTTCGTGCGAAACGAAGGTGCAATATCGTTTCGAGACGAAGAAGCCGCATCCCCGGACGACCCAGGAGCGGCGCGCCTTTCGGGCGTTGCAAAAGGAAATGAGTTCGCCGCAGCGCGCCGCCGTGATCACGGGCCCGCTGGTCCGTGATAAAAAGGGCGTCCTGACACTGCAAGTGCGCACATACGAATTGCCGGAAGCGAAGCAGGCGCGCGCGCAATGACGCGGGTTATTGCTTTTGCTTCGCCTTCTTTTTGCCGCCGGCGGCCGCGTTCGGGTCGGTGTTCACCTTTGTCGCGCCTTTGCGCGCGGCAAGCTCCACGGGTTCGAGCACGCGCCCTTTGTCGTCGCTCTCCGTGAGCCACTTCTCCAGCGCCGCGCGCATCCGCTTGAGCACATCCTGGTGCGCCGGCGATTTCGCCAGGTTGTTGATCTCGTAAGGGTCCATGTCGAGGTCATACAGTTCCTCCTCGGGCATGGTGGGCGCGGTGAGGAATTTCTGGACGGGCGTGAGCTTGCCCTGCGCATCAAGTTCCTTCAGGAGGTTCCAGACCGGATAACTGCGTTCCTTGTAGGCGTTCGGCTGGAGGAACGGCCGCTCCGGCGTGAAGTTGCGGATGTACCGGTAACGCGCGTCGCGCGCGCTGCGCAGGCGGAACACCGTCTCGTCGCAACGATCGCGCGCGCCAAAGGCGTACTGGCGCGGCGACTCCGCGTGGTCGCCCAGGAAGATGCGGCCTTGCATGCCCGCGGGCTTCTTCGCGCCCGCGATGTCCAGCGAAGTCGCGGTGAAGTCAATCGCCTCCAGCAACCGCGTGTCCACCGTGCCGGGCCGGAATTGCTTCGGTGCAGGAAAATCCTTTGCCCACCGGATGATCAGCGGAATGTGCAGGCCACTTTCGTAAACGAACTGTTTTCCACGCACGTGCGCCTGCCCGTGGTCGCCAAAGAAAAAGATGATCGTGTTGTCCGCCAGGCCATCGGCCTCCAGTTGCTTCAGCACAATGCCGATCTTGCGGTCCACTTCGGTTGCTTCATCCAGATACGCCGCCCAGTCCGCGCGCGTCACCGGATGGTCCGGATAATACGGCGGGATGATGACCTTGGCCGGGTCGGCCTTCTTCGGCGCGCTGAAGGCACGATGCGTCTCGGAAAAATTGACCTGCGCGTAGAATGGCTGGTGCGACTTCAGGTCCGCCCATTGATCCGAATCAAACGGCTTGCCTTCGTAGGTGAAATTCCAGTCGGTCTTGGCGGTGCCACTGATGCCCGCGCCGGCGGGAAACGCTTTCACGTTCGCGGTGAAATAGCCGGCGTCGCGCATCCAGTCGCTGATGACCCGCACGCCCGCCGGCAGTTTGTAACCGTCGTCGCGATGCGAGCGATGATTGTGCGCGCCAATCGTCGTTTGGTACATGCCCGTCATGAGACCCGAGCGGCTGGCCGAACACACCGGCGCCGTCGTGTAAGCGCGCGTGTACCGCACGCCCTCCGCGGCCAGGCGGTCCAGGTTCGGCGACCACACCTGCTGCGTGCCGTAGCACCCCAGTTCCGGTCCAAAATCCTCGGCGATAAGCCAGAGAATGTTCGGGCGTTTCCTGGCGTCCGCGGCGGGCGACTGCATCGTCGCAAAGCAAACGACGGACAACACCAGCAGGGCCCGGCAAATGGATGAAGCGATTGTTTTCATGGAGTGAATCGATTATTCGCCGCGAACTCGCGCGGTCAAATCCTTTGTTGCAATTGACCGTCTTCCCATCCCGCCGCCAATCAGTTATGGTTGCCGCCATTCCGATTATGAAACTCTCCCGCGCGCTCTGCCTGCTGACACTCTTGTTGTTCGCCGCGCCGCTTCAAGCCGCGCCACCACCCAACATCCTGTTCATCATGGCCGACGACCTCGGCTGGGCCGACCTCGCGGGTTACGGCGCGGATTTGCACGAGACGCCGCACCTCGACCGCCTCGCGCGCCAGGGCATGCGCTTCACCGATGCTTACGCCGCCGCGCCGGTCTGCTCGCCCACGCGTTCGAGCATCATGACCGGCAAGTTCCCCGCGCGCCTGCACATCACCATCTGGTATGAAGGCGCGCTCCAACGCCCGCAAAATCGCGCGCTCATCCCGCCGCAACCCACGGCCAATCTTCCGCACAGCGAAATCACCATCGCCGAGGCGCTCAAGGCCGCCGGTTACTTCACCGCGCACGTCGGCAAATGGCATCTCGGCGATGCCGCGTTTTACCCGGAGACGCAGGGCTTCGACGTGAACATCGGCGGCACCTTCTGGGGCGCGCCGAGCACCTTCTTTTATCCATACCGCGGCAAATGGGGTAACACCGAGGAAGTGCGTTACGTGCCGCATCTGGAATTTGGCAAGGACGGCGAATTTCTCACCGACCGCCTGACGGACGAGGCCATGAATGTCATCGACCGCGCCGCGGACCGCCCGTTCTTCCTGAACCTCTGGTATCACAACCCGCACACGCCCATCGAAGCCAAACCCGCGCTCGTCGAACATTATCAAAAGAAACTCAAGCCTGGCCTGAACCATCAAAACGCCGCCTACGCCGCGATGATTCATTCGCTCGACGAAAACATCGGCCGCCTCATGGCGAAGCTCGAACAAAAGGGCCTCGCCGATCGCACTGTCGTCATCTTCACCTCGGACAACGGCGGTTTCATCAACGACTACAAAGGCGCGAAGGTCACCAGCAACGCGCCGTTGCGCTCGGGCAAAGGCTCGCTGTACGAAGGCGGCCTGCGCGTGCCGCTCCTCATTCGCTGGCCGGGCGTCGTGAAGCCCGGCGCGGAATGCCGCGCACCCGTGGTGTCGCATGATTTTTATCCCACGCTGCTGGAACTGGCCGGGACCAAAGGCGACGCGCGCCATAATCAGTCCGTGGACGGCCTGAGCCTCGTGCCGTTGTTGAAGAACCCGCGGGCCACACTCGCGCGCGACACGCTCTATTTTCATTACCCGCATTATTACCCGACCACGTCGCCCGTCAGCGCCTTGCGCTCGGGCGATTGGAAGCTCCTCGAATACCACGAAGACCAGCGCCTGGAGCTTTTCAATCTGAAGAACGATTTGGGCGAAGCGACCAATCTCGCGGCGCGACAGCCGGACCAGGCGCAGGTCCTGCGCGCCAAGCTTCATGCCTGGCGCCAGGCTGTCGGCGCCCAGATGCCGGAACCCAATCCGGACTTCAAATCAAAGCAAGGAAAGAAGAAGTAATGCCCCAAAGCGTCTTCCTTTCGACTCCTTGAGTGTCTTGCGGTTCACTGCTCTAATCAACGCATGAAGAAGAATTCCCTCCGCGCCATTCCGGCGGTTGAAAAACTCGTCCACGCGTTGGGTGACACCCCCGTGCCCCGGCCGGTCGTGGTGGCGGTGGCGCGCCGCGAAATTGCGGCCTTGCGCGGAGAAAAGGACATCCCTTCATTCGACGACGTGCTTGCCCGCGTGCGCGCGGCCGTTGTGGCCGTTGCCTCGTCGCGCATCCAACCGCTGGTCAACGGCACCGGCATCGTCATTCACACCAACCTTGGCCGTTCTCCGCTCGGGCCGGCGGTCGTGGAAACGTTGCAGATCATCGCGTCCAATTATAACAACCTGGAATACGACATCGCGGGCGGCGAGCGTGGCGGGCGCGCCGCGTATCTCGAGCACAACCTCGCGCTGCTCTGCCAGGCCGAAGCCGCCACCGTGACCAACAATTGCGCCGCCGCGCTCGTGCTCATCCTGCGCCACTTTACCGCGGGCGAACGCAAGGAAGTCATCATCTCGCGCGGCGAACTCGTCCAGATCGGCGGCGGTTTTCGCATTCCCGACATCCTCGAAACCAGCGGCGCCGCGTTGCGCGAGGTCGGCACCACCAACAAAACGACGCTGGGCGATTACGCGCGCGCCATCGGCCCGCGCACCGCCCTGATTCTCAAGGTGCATCGCAGCAATTTCTTCATGGGCGGCTTCGTCGAATCGCCGTCCACGGAGGAAATCGCCGCCCTCGCGCGTAGAAAGAAGGTGCCGTTCGTCGAGGACCTGGGCAGCGGGGCCGTGGTGCCCACGGAAAAACTCGCCGCCATCGAGCATGAACCCACGCCCGCCGAGGTGCTGAAACACGGTGTGGATCTGCTTTGTTTCAGTGGCGACAAGCTGCTGGGCGGCCCGCAGGCCGGCATCATCGCGGGCAAGGCCAGACTCGTCGCCGCGGTAAAACGCGAGCCGTTCTTCCGCGCGTTGCGCTGCGATAAATTGATCCTCTCCGCCCTGCAAACCACCGTGGATCTTTACCTCTCCGGCCAGGCTGACCTCGCCGTGCCCACGCTCGCGCTGCTGCGCGCGTCCAACGACGAACTCCGCGCGCGGGCCGAAAAGCTGGCGGCCGCACTCGCCGGACTGCCACTCAAGGCCACCGTCGGACTGGGAAAAGCGCAGGTTGGCGGCGGCACCCTCCCCCGTTCTACCATCGAATCGGTGACACTCGACCTCCTGCCACAAGGAATCGCGCTGGCTGAATTCGCGCAGCGGCTCCGCCTGGGGACACCGGCGATCATCGGCTACGTTGCCGCCGGCAGGTTCAAACTCGACCTCCGCACCATCTTCCCCCGCCAGGACGAACTACTCATCAACGCGATTAAACGCTGCGCCGGATTGGTCAAGGAGCCTTGACCGTCAGCCACTCGAATTTGAGTTTCACCTCGTCGCCGGTGGAGATGAGGCCGAGCGCGATCTTGGGCGCGGGCGGCTGGATGCCGAAATCAGTCATCTTCACGGCCACGCTGCCAGTCACCTTGATGGAATTGGCATCCACGCGGTCCATTTCGACCGGCATGGAGATGGTTTTCTTGACGCCGGAAACGGTGAGGTCGCCTTTGGCGTTGTACTTGTAAGGCTTGCCAGCCTGGCGGGCGTCTTTGCTCGGAGTCATTTCCGTGACCGTGTAGGTGATGGTGGGATGCTTTTCCTGCTTCATCGCCTCGTGCATGACGGAATCCATGGCCGTCTTGCCGCTCTTGAGCGAGCGCACGGGAATGGTCACCTGCACCTTCGGTGCGGTCTTGAACGCCGGCGCGGCGGCGGCCGAATTGTCCGCCGGGAAACTCCCATCCAATTCCATGCTGCCGGCGATGAGCTTGCCCTCGACGGTCCAATCGTGAACGGTGGAGGTGCCGTCAATCTGCATGCGCCCGCCGCCGGGCTTGGCATTGTATTTGACGGTTTGCGCTTCGGTCGAAGCAGCCAGCAACAGCGCGGCCGCGGCCACGCAGGACGTAATCATTCGAGTCATGTTCATGTTTCTGAGAATTGGACGCAATCCGCCCGGCGTTATTCGTTGACGCGCGTCAACCCAGCGCGAACCACTGTTTGTCGAACGCGATCTTCTGCCCTTTGACGATGGCTTCGTTCACCTTGATGGCCGTGACCGTCGCGGCGAAGCCTTCGTCGAAACCGGCGGCGGGCACCTTGTTCTTGTTGATGTCGGCGAGATATTCAATGAGCGCCTGGTTGTCCGCCGCGCCAAAGCTGGCGATGAAATCCTCGACCGCCGCGCCGTGGTTGTAGCTGTTGGTCACGAAGGCGCTGAGCGCCAGATACAACGGCGTACTCGTGATGGGCGGTTCATCAGTGATGCTGTCCGACTGCGCGGTGAGCTTGGTGGCGTTGGCGACCAGCGCAATGCCCGTCTCGCGGTAGAACTGATCCTTGCGCGCGTACACCTCCCAGCCGAGCAACGGCGAATCGGCTTCCTTGAACATCCACGCGCGGCTCCCGCGCACCATGAGCGTGGCGTCGCTGCCGTAATACATCTCGTAATCCGCATCAAACGAGCTGACGAGGCTGCTGTCGTAAATCATGCGCACGCCGTCCGCGTATTCGATGATGGCCTGGACGGTATCCGGCACGTCGCGCCCATCCTTCCAATGAATGGAGGAACCGAAGCCCGTGACCGACACCGGCTGCAGCCGCAAGAACCAGCCCGCCGCATCGATCTGATGGATGCCCAGTTCGCCGGCGAGTCCGAGGGACGTGCCGCTGCGCAGGCGCCAGTTGATTTCCTTTTCGCGCTCGGGATTGGGAGAAGTGCGGCGCCAGCTTTCCTTCTTGTGCCATTGGGCGCGGGCCATGGCGTTGCGTCCCATCGCGCCGGTGCGCACGAAATCGAGCAAGAAATGCCGCTGCACATCGGAACGATTCTGGAGGCCGGCCTGGAAATTGATCTTGGGATTCGCCTTGGCAGCCTTGGCGATGGCGCGCGCGTCTTCGATGGTGTGGGCCAGCGGCGCTTCGCAATACACGTGTTTGCCCGCGGCGATCGCGGCCAGGACAATCTCCTTATGCTGATGCGTGGGCGTGGCGATGATGACCGCCTTGACGTCCTTGTCCGCCAGCAACTGCTTGTAATCCGCGTACGCCTTGGCGTTGGGGGCGGATTTCTTGGCGCGGTTCAGATAAGCCTCGTAATAATCGCAGATGGCGACGACCGGCGCATTGGGCAGGCGCGCGAGCGATTCCAGAATTTCGCGTCCCCAAGCGCCACAGCCAATGAGACCGCACGGAACCGGCGGTGTGGCGGGCTTGGTTTCGGGGACATCCTTGGGCTTTTCCTGCGCGGTGATCTCGACGCCGCCGAGCATGACCATGAGGGCGGCGAACGAACTGCCCTTGAGAAAGTCGCGGCGGTTGAAATCGGACAAATCTGGCTTGTTCATGCGTGCAACAAATGTAAGGGGTTGTTTTTTAGCGCAAGCAGGGCGGGATGTCTAACCGCATTTTGGCGGGAACCGGGCCGGGTTTTCGTCATATCCCCCTTCCGTCACCCCCGAAATCTTTGGGGGATCCGGATGAATGAATTTCAAATCCGCCCGTCCCAAGAAGGATTGAAATAACCCCCGGAATGGCTCATTGTCCCTTTCATGGATGAAACTGAGCAACTGGACGAGTTGATGGCGTGCAAGCTGGACACGGGCCGGCGGGTCATTCAACCCTGCTCCATCGTGATCTTCGGCGCCAGCGGCGACCTCACGGCGCGCAAACTTATTCCCGCATTGTATCATCTGTTCATCGAGAAACAGATGCCCGACCCCTTCCGCGTCGTCGGTTTCGCGCGGCGCGACAAGAGCAACGACACCTGGCGCGACGAACTCCGCCAGGGCGTGGAACAATTCTCGCGCACCAAGTCCGTGGACAACGATCTCTGGACGGCGTTCGCGGCGAACATCCATTATTGCCAGGGCGACCTCACGGAGGAAGCGGCGTACAAGAAGCTCGAACAATTGCTCGGCAGTTTCGGCAACGAATCGCTGCGGCACAACCTGCTGTTTTACCTGGCGATTTCGCCCAGCCAGTTCGCGGATGTGGTGGAGAATTGCAATCGCGCCAATCTGCTGCGCCGCGAAGAAGCCGGGTCCTTCTGGCAGCGAGTGGTGGTTGAGAAGCCGTTTGGCCACGACCTTTCTTCCGCGCAGAAACTCAACGGCGACCTCACAAAGTTCGCGCACGAAAAGCAGATTTATCGCATCGACCATTACCTCGGCAAAGAGACGGTGCAGAACATTTTGATGTTCCGCTTCTCGAACGCCATTTTCGAACAGCTCTGGAACCGCCAGTCGGTGGACCATATTCAAATCACCGTCAGCGAGAAGCTCGGCGTGGGCGCGCGCGGCGGTTATTACGAGGAAGCCGGCGCGTTGCGCGACATGGTGCAGAACCATCTGCTTCAAGTGTTGTCGCTCATTGCCATGGAACCGCCGGTGTCGCTCGAAGCCGAGGCCGTGCGCGATGAAAAGGTCAAGCTGCTCAAATCCATCCGCCCGTTGAGCGAGGGACAGGTGGCCAAGCAGGTGGTGCGCGGACAATATTTCGCCGGCATGATGGACGGCCAGTTGCGCGCGGGTTACCGGCAGGAGCCCAAGGTGAAGACGGATTCCAACGTCGAAACCTACGTGGCGCTGAAGCTGTTCATCGACAACTGGCGCTGGTCGGGCGTGCCGTTCTTTTTGCGCACGGGTAAGAGCCTGCCGTTGAGCGCCAGCGAAGTGCGCGTGCAATTCCGGCCCACGCCCAACGTCCTGTTCGCCGCGCAATGCGGCGCCATGCTCGATCCCAACGCGCTGACGTTGCGGCTGCAGCCGAACGAGGGCATTTACCTGCGCTTTAATGGCAAGGTGCCGGGCACCAGCCTGAGCGTACGACCGGTGCGCATGAACTTTAGTTACAACAGCGAATTTGGCGCCTACACGCCCGAGGCTTACGAGCGCCTCCTGCTCGAAGCGATGGCCGGTGACGCCACGCTCTTCATCCGGCGCGACGAAGTGGAAACCGCCTGGGGCATTGTTGATCCCATCCGCAAAGGCTGGCGCGGCAAGCCGCTCACGAACCGCGAATTCTATTCCGCCGGCACGTGGGGTCCCGTCGCCGCCGAAGACTTACTGGCGGAAACCGGCCACACCTGGCGCGACCCACAGCCCGTGTCGTAACTGCATGACGTCGTTGTCCCGCCTTTCCCATCCGGCGTGCGAACTGGTTTCGTTCGGTGACGCGCAGGAACTGGTGGCCGCCGTTGCCGGGCGCTGGTTGCACGAACTGTTGAAGCACGATGGTCGCCGGCCGTATTGCGCCGCGCTTTCAGGCGGTCGCATCGCGATGGACTTTTTTGAGGCCTTGGCGGATGCCGCGCAGTCGCATCGTCCGGTGCTGGAGCCTGTGCACTTCTTCTGGGGCGACGAGCGCTGCGTGCCGCCGGATTCGCCCGAAAGCAATTTCAAGGCGGCGCACCAGTTGTTCCTTCAGCCGCTCGAAATCCCCGAAGCCCGCATCCATCGTCTCCGCGGCGAAGACCCGCCCGGGCAGGCGGCGCAGGCGGCCGAAGCCGCGCTGCGCGCCATCGCAACCACATCCGCCGGCCAGCCCGTATTCGACCTGGTCTTCCTCGGCATGGGCGAGGACGGCCACGTGGCCTCACTGTTCCCCGGCGAATCGCCCGAAACCATGCGCGCCCCGGACGTCTATCGCGCCGTCACGGCTGTGAAGCCGCCGCCCCGCCGCATCACCCTGGGTTACGCGACGATCGCCACCGCGCGCCAGGTCTGGGTGCTCGCGTCCGGCAAGGGCAAGGAGAAGGCCCTCCGGGAATCCCTGTCGCCGGCCGGCAAAACCCCGCTCGCCCGCGTGATTCGCTCGCGCGAACAAACGCTGGTGTTCGCCGATGCCATGGCCTGAGAGCCGACGTCTGCGAGATTGCCGGTGGGGCGGTTACCGTTTATGAATGGCGCGACGAATTATGGCCAGAACGCCTTCCACCATGCTGCCGCTGGGCACGCGCGCGCCGGATTTCCAACTGCCCGACGTGACGACGGGACGCACCGTTTCCCTCGCCGATTTCAAAGACGCGCCGGCGTTGCTGGTGATGTTCATTTGCAATCATTGTCCGTACGTGAAGCACATTCGCGCGGAACTGGCGAAGGTCGGGCGCGAATATCAATCCCGCGGTGCGGCGCTGGTGGCCATCAACGCGAATGATGTGGCGAATTTCCCGGATGACAGTCCGGAAAAGATGGCGCTGGAGGCGAAGGACGCGGGCTACCCGTTCCCGTATCTCTACGACGAATCGCAAGCCGTGGCGAAGGCGTATCGCGCGGCCTGCACCCCGGATTTCTTCCTGTTCGACCGCGAACACAGGCTGGTTTACCGCGGCCAGTTCGATGACAGCCGCCCGCGCGTGGAGAAAATCCTGCCCGTCACCGGCAAGGACCTCCGCGCGGCACTGGATGCCGTGCTGGCGGGCAAACCGGTTTCCGCCGACCAGAAGGCCAGCCTGGGCTGCAACATCAAGTGGAAGCCGGGCAACGAGCCGGAATATTTCTCCGTGTTCTAACCAGTGCACACCTTCCTTGGCATCGAAATCGGTGGCACCAAGCTGCAACTGGTCGCGGGCGACGCGCAAGGGCGCATCACCGAACGGCGGCGCCTGGCGGTGGACGCGACGCGCGGCGGGGCGGGCATTCGCGAGCAACTCCAGCAGGGCGTGCCGGAGTTGATTGCCAAGGTGCGCCCGACTGCCATCGGCGTGGGCTTTGGCGGGCCGGTGGATTGGAGGACGGGACAAATCTGTTGCTCACACCAGGTCGAAGGCTGGTCGGAATTTCCCCTGGGCCGATGGCTGCACGGACTGGGCGGATTGCCGGTGGCGGTGGATAATGACGCCAACACCGCGGCGTTGGGTGAAGGCTTGTTCGGCGCGGGCAAGGGGCACAACCCCGCTTTCTATTTCAACATGGGCAGCGGCGTCGGCGGCGGGCTGGTCGTCGATGGCCGCATCTATCACGGCGCGAAGCCGGGGGAAGTCGAGTTCGGCCACCTGCGGTTGGATCGCGAGGGAACGATTGTCGAGCATCGCTGCTCTGGGTGGGCGGTGGACACAAAAATTCGCGCCCTGAAACAAGCCGCTCCAACCAGCGCACTGGCCCGGCTGGTGGGCAACACGTCGGGTGGCGAAGCGAGGCACTTGCCGGCGGCGCTGGCGCAGGGCGATGAAACGGCGCAACGGATTCTGAACGAGCTTTCCGGGGACATCGCGTTTGCCCTGTCGCATGCGGTGCATCTGTTTCATCCCGAGGTCGTCGTGATGGGCGGCGGGCTGTCGCTGGTTGGCGAACCGTTGCGCGCGGCGGTCGAGCGCCAGTTGGATCGTTTGGTGATGGAGGCCTTCAAGCCGGTCCCGCCGGTGCGGCTGGCGGCGCTGGGGGAGGATGCGGTGCCGGTGGGCGCCTTGTTGCTCGCACGGCAGGCGGCGGAAAAATCGTCATGACAAAGCGCCGGTTGCTCCACATCATACGCGGACAATGAAGCAATGGATTGCCGATTACGTAAACGCGCAGAAAGCGGCGCTGGACTCAATTCCCGTGGATGCCGTCGCGCAGGTGATTGAAAAGCTGCGCGCCGCGCTCAAGGAAGACCGGCAGATTTTCGTGTTCGGCAACGGCGGCAGCGCGGCCAACGCCTCGCACTTCGCCACGGACCTTGGCAAAGGTTCTTCCGACAAGCTGGGCAAACGCTTCCGCGTGCTCTCGCTCAACGACAACGTGAGCTGGATGACCGCGCTGGGCAACGACTACGCGTACGAAGAGGTTTTCTCGCGCCAGTTGATGAATTATGGCCGCGCGGGCGACATCGTGCTGGTGATGAGCGTGAGCGGCAGTTCGCCCAACATCGTCAAAGCCGTCGAGTGGGCCAATCAAAACGGCCTGCACACCATCGCGCTGGTGGGCGGCAAGCGCGGCAAGCTGGCGCAGTTGGCGAAGCAAGCGATTGTCATCAACGACACTCATTACGGCCGCGCCGAGGATTCGCACATGGGCATCTGCCACATGCTCTGCTACGCTTTCATGGAACTGCCGGAACTCCAGAAATAAATCCGACGGTTCATTTCGGCGCCTTTCCCACAGGCAACAACTCCCTCAACGGGCAGGTTTCGCAGCGCGGCTCGCGCGGGCGGCAGTAGTCCTTTCCCACCATCACCAGTTGCGCATGGTAATCCTGCCAGTAATCGAGTCGTTGCGCGGCGGGTTGGTGGTCGAGCACGCCAGCGCATAAGGCCTGCAATTCGTGATAGGTGGCATTGTCGGCGCACCAATGGTGCCGGGCGAAAATACGTTTCGTGTAGGCGTCGATGACGAAGCTGTGGTGGTTGCCGGCGTAGAGCAGCATGCTGTCGGCCGTTTCGGGGCCGATGCCGTTGATGGCGAGCAGGCGCTCGCGCACAGCAAGCGTGGAACCGGCGAAGAGGCGGTCGAGGTCCGCGTCAAACTCGTCCACGAGCACCTTGAGAAAGGCGCGCAGGCGGCGGGCCTTGACGTTGAAGTAGCCGGCGGGACGGAGGAGTCTGGCAAGTTCCCTTTCCGGCAGGGCGAACAGTTGGCGGGGTTCCAGCACGCCGGCGGTCTTGAGACTGGCGATGGCGCGTTCAACGTTCTTCCAAGCCGTGTTTTGCGTGAGGATCGCGCCCACGCAAATTTCAAACGGCGTGTCGCCCGGCCACCAGTGTTGGTGGCCGTGCCGGGTGCGCATCAACTGATAGGCGCGGCGAAGCGCGGCCGTGGTGCGGGCTGTTTTGGCGCGGCGTGACACAGAGGTGAAGATAGAGGCGAAGGTGGGCGCGTTCAATCGGCGATGCGCGTGCACGGTGGGCGCTGCACTAAATGTTTGAAGTCGGCGGGCGCGGCGTTAGCTTGGGCTCCTCACTCACATGAAAAGCGCGGTCTTGAAACCCAGGCAGGTATATCTCGTGGCCAACGGCGATTTGCGGCTCTCCGCCAACCAGAAGTGCTGGCCCGAACAGGCGAAAATGGAAGCGACGCTCACCCGCGCGCTGAAGGCCGAAGGCTGGAAGGTCGTGCGCGCGCATTCGTTCGACAAAACGAAGCGTCACGGGTTCATCGATTCCCAAAAGATGGGCGTGGAGGTGTTCCGCGCACTGGATCCGGATGCGCCCCTGATTGTGGCGGAATGTGTCTGGCAATACAGCCAGCATGTTTTGCCCGGACTTTACACCCATCGCGGCCCCATCCTCACGGTGGCCAACTGGAGCGGCACCTGGCCGGGGCTGGTGGGCATGCTGAACTTGAACGGGTCGCTGACCAAGATGGGCGTGCGTTATTCGACGCTCTGGAGCGAGACGTTCAAGGACGACTATTTCAAGGCGGGCCTGCGCCAGTGGCTGGGCGAAGGCGTCGTCACGCACGACCAGAGTCACGTGCGCGATCTGGCGTTGTTGAAGCTGCCGCTCGCGGATGAACAAACGGGACGGCAGTTCGCGCGGCGGTTCCGGCAAAACAAGGCCATCATGGGCGTGTTTGACGAGGGTTGCATGGGCATGCACAACGCCATCATCCCCGATGAACTGCTCAACCCCGCCGGCGTGTTCAAGGAGCGGCTCAGCCAATCGACCCTCTACGCGGCGATGCAGGAGGTGTTCGATTCGGAGGCGCGCGAGGTCCTGGACTGGCTCAAGCGCAAGGGCATGACTTTTCATTTCGGCGCGGACGAGGCAACCGAATTGACCGAAGCGCAGGTGTTGCAGCAATGCCGGATGTATATCGCGGCCGTGCGGATTGCCGACGAATTCGGCTGTGCAACCGTTGGGATCCAATATCAGCAGGGGCTGAAGGATCTGACACCCGCCAGCGATCTCGCCGAGGGATTGCTCAACAACGCGGACCGGCCGCCGGTGAAATGCCGGCGCACGGGCAAGGTGTTGTTCGAGGGCGAAGCCGTGCCGCACTTCAATGAAGTCGATGAATGCGCCGGGCTGGACGGGTTGGTGACGTACCGGCTTTGGCGCGAACTCGGCTTCGCGCCGGAAAACACGCTGCACGACCTGCGCTGGGGCCGGCATTACCAGGGCAACGGCGTGAACGACTACGTGTGGGTGTTTTTGATTTCCGGCGCCGCGCCCCCCGCGCATTTCATCGGCGGCTACAAAGGCGCGAGCAGCGAACGGCAGCCGCCGATGTATTTCCGCCTGGGCGGCGGGACCGTGAAAGGCATTTCCAAGCCGGGCCATATTGTGTGGAGCCGCGTGTTTGTGATGAACGGACGGTTGCATTGCGACCTGGGCGTGGCGGATGTCGTGAAGCTGCCCGACGCCGAAACGCAGCGGCGCTGGCAGGAAACGACGCCGCAATGGCCGATCATGCACGCGGTGTTGCGCGGCATTTCGCGCGACCAGATGATGGCGCGCCACAAATCCAATCACATCCAGGTGGTGTATGCGCCCAACGAACGCGAGGCGCACCGCGCCTGCCGCATCAAGGCCGCGGCACTCGGGGAACTGGGACTGGAAGCGCATTTGTGCGGCGAGGTGAGGCTGGGAACGTGATGGTCGAAGACCGGGAGCCGATGATCAACCGGTAACGGCGTCAGCCGCTGCTCTTCCGTGTGCTCCAGCGTCTCCCCATGGCCTTCCGGTCGTCCCCTTCCTCGAAAATCGTTCCTTGCGCATGTTGACATCACTGTCACACTTTGCTACATTAGCCCCATGCGCCAGGGAGCGCCACCGCTCCGCCCGGGCTGGCCCGCCGCCGTCCGGCAGCGCGCCCTCGCGCCCGCAAAGCGCGCACCCCGTTGGCCGCGCGCCACCCCATCCCGGCCGTCCACCCTCGGATTCAGCCGCGCTTATCGGGCGCTTCGGGCGGACCCGGGTCGTCTCACCTCGTCTCACCTCTGCCCGCTTATGAGAAAAAAATAAAAAATTAAACCCGTTCGACCACCATGAACCCCGCTTATCACCGCCCCGCGGACGCCCCACGCCCTTCGCCTTCGCGTTTGTGGAAAAAATAAAAAAAATGTGCGCTCCAAACCTGGCCCACCTGGCCCCAAAACGCCGCATTGACTCTTTGGCCCGAAAAGCGGACGATGAGGCTGCAACCCTATGAAGCGCAAAGCCGATTCCACCGGGGTTTCGCAGCCCACCCAACGCACGCGCACGTCATTGGAGCCGGCCGATATCGCGCGCGCCTTTCAGGACAACCTGTATTATTTGCAGGGCAAATTTCCATCGGTCGCCACGCGCAATGATAATTACATGGCGCTGGCCTACACGGTGCGCGATCGGTTGCTGCATCGCTGGGTGCGCACCGCGCAGACATATCTCGAACGCCAGAGCCGCACGGTGTGTTATCTCTCGGCGGAATTCCTCATGGGCCCGCAACTGGGCAACAATCTCATCAATCTCGGTATCTACGATCGCGTCAAGGAAGCCATGGCCAGCCTCGGCCACGACCTCGATGATTTGATGGAGCAGGAGGAGGAACCCGGCCTGGGCAACGGTGGTCTGGGCCGGCTGGCGGCGTGTTTTCTCGATTCGCTGGCGACGCTCGAGATTCCCGCCATTGGCTACGGCATTCGTTATGAGTTCGGCATTTTCGACCAGGTGATTCGCGACGGCTGGCAGGTCGAGGTCACCGACAAATGGTTGCGTCTGGGCAATCCGTGGGAGATTCCGCGCCCGGAAATCGCGCACGAAGTGAAGTTCGGCGGGCACACCGAAGCTTACACCGACGAGCAGGGGCGCTATCGCGTGCGCTGGATTCCCGGCCACACGGTGCGCGGCATGGCCTACGACACGCCGGTGCCCGGCTACAAGGTCAACACGGTGAACCTGCTGCGCCTCTGGAAGGCCGAGGCCGCCGAGTCCTTCGATTTTCAGGCGTTCAACGTGGGCGATTACTACCGCGCCGTGATGGAAAAGATGGTTTCGGAAAACATCACCAAGGTGCTGTATCCGAATGACGGCATGCCGCAGGGCAAACAACTGCGCCTGCAACAGCAATATTTTTTCGCATCCTGCGCGTTGCAGGACATGATCCGGCTGTTCGGCCAGAAGCGCAAAAGCCTCGAAGGATTCGATGAGAAATTCGCCGTGCAATTGAACGACACGCATCCGGCCATCGCCGTGGCCGAATTGATGCGCCTGCTGGTGGACGAGCATCTGATGCCGTGGGAAAAGGCGTGGGATATCACACGCAACACGTTTGGCTACACCAACCACACGCTGCTGCCGGAGGCGCTGGAGCGCTGGCCGGTGCCGCTGTTCGCGAGCGTGCTGCCGCGGCACTTGGAAATCATTTACGAAATCAACCGCCGCTTCCTCGACGAAGTGCGGCTGAGCTACGCGAACAACGACCCGCGCGTGGCGCGGTTGTCATTGATTGACGAAAGCGGCGAGCGCTACGTGCGCATGGCGAATCTCGCCTGCGTGGGCGGCCGCGCCATCAACGGCGTGGCGAAGCTCCACAGCGAATTGCTCAAGGAGGGCGTGCTCAACGATTTCTACCAGTTGTATCCGGAAAAATTCCAGAACAAGACCAACGGTGTCACCCCGCGGCGCTTCCTCTTGATGAGCAACCCGAAACTCGCCGCGCTCATCACCAGCCGCATCGGCGACCACTGGCCGAATCATCTGGACGAATTACGCAAGCTCGAGCCGTTTGCGGAGGATGCGCAGTTCCGCCAGGAATGGCGCGCTGTCAAGCAAGACAACAAACGCGCGCTGGCGCAGATGATTCAAAAGCGCACCGGGATCACCGTGGATCCGGCGTCGCTGTTCGACATCCAGGTCAAGCGCCTGCACGAATACAAGCGGCAGTTGCTGAACGTGCTGCACATCATCACGCTTTACAATCGCGTGCGGCACAATCCCGCCATCACCATCACGCCGCGCACGTTCATCTTCGGCGCCAAGGCCGCGCCCGGTTACCACATGGCGAAGTTGATCATCAAGCTCATCAACTCGGTGGGCGACGTCATCAACTCCGACCCTGCCGTGGGTGGGCGCCTGAAGGTGGTGTTCTTCCCGAATTTCAACGTGAAATCGGCGCAGCACATTTATCCGGCCGCCGACCTGTCGGAGCAGATTTCCACCGCGGGCAAGGAAGCCTCGGGCACGGGCAACATGAAGTTCTCGATGAACGGCGCGCTGACCATCGGCACGCTCGATGGCGCGAATGTCGAAATCCGCGAAGAAGTCGGGCACGACAACTTTTTCCTGTTCGGCCTGACGGCGGATGAGGTCGAGAGCTTGAAGGCCCAAGGCTACCAGCCGCGCGCGTATTACGAGGCCAACCCCGGGTTGCGCGAAACCATCGACCAGATCTGGGACGGCTACTATTCGCCCAACGCCCCGGAATTGTTCCGTCCGCTGGTCGATTCCTTGCTCGGGCGCGACGAGTACCTGCTGTTCGCGGATTATGCCGCCTACATCGCCTGCCAGGACCGCGTGGGGGAGGCTTATCAGGACGCGGAACGGTGGGCGCGGATGTCGGTTCTCAACGTCGCGCGCATCGGCTACTTTTCCTCGGACCGTTCCATCCGCGAGTACTGCTCGGACATCTGGAAGGCTTCCCCGGTGCACATCAAGTTGGGAGAATAGAAGCTTCAAGACTCGACTTCAAACTTTAGGGAAACCTCAATGACCAAGCTCCAAAAGCCTTGCGTGACCTTTGCACACTCGAAGCACCGCCGCATTCCGGGAGCTTGCGGGTTGAAGTTTCCTAGGAGTTTGCGTTTTGGAACTTGAAGTTTTGCATCCTCCTTGAATTTCCCCCTCCCAGTGAGTATCTCCCTTGCACACCGATGAACGCCAACGCGCCAATCCCGGAACGCGGGCAGTGCCTTGCCGGTGTACTTCACTCGCGCGCAGTGGCCGCGCTACCTAACGCCGGCGCGCTCGGGCTGGCTGTTACCCTCATTTTATTGCTGCTCGGTGGAACATCTCCAGCCGCGTCGCGCACACCGTGGACTACGTCGCGCGTCTTTGGTTCCCCCAATCCCCCCGCGCCGTATCGCATCGAGCCCGCCTACCCGAACCTGAAGTTCGCCAGCCCGGTCGATGCCGCAATGATGCCCGGCTCCGACCGCATGTTCGTGCTCGAACAACGCGGCAAGCTGTACTCGTTCATCGCGCGGCCCGAGGTGGCGGAGACCAACCTGGTCTTCGATTTCAAGCAGCACCATCAGCCGTTCGACAGCTCGTATGCCATCGCATTCCATCCGCGCTTCCCGGAAAACCGCTTCATCTACGTGTGCTACGTGGAGCCGGCCAATCGCGCGGAAGGCTCGTTCGTGTCGCGCTTCACGGTGAACGCGACCGAGCCGCCGACGATTGACCCGGCGAGCGAGCGCGTCATCATCCGCTGGCTTTCCGGCGGGCACAACGGCTGCACGCTCGCGTTCGGCAACGACGGTTTCCTGTATTTTTCCACGGGCGATGCCACGCATCCGGATCCGCCGGACCTTCCGCATAAGACCGGCCAGGACATCAGCGATTTGCTTTCCAGCGTGCTACGCATTGATGTGGATCGCACGGAGGGCACGAACAATTACGCCATCCCGCGGGACAATCCGTTCGTGAAAACACCCGGCGCGCGGCCCGAAGTGTACGCGTTTGGATTCCGCAATCCGTGGCGCATGAGTTTCGACCGCGCCACCGGCGACCTGTGGGTGGGCGACGTGGGCTGGGAACAATGGGAAATGGTTTATCGCGTGAAGCCCGGCGGCAATTACGGATGGTCCATCACCGAAGGGCCGAACACGCGCGTGCGCACGGATGTGAAACCCGGCCCCGGCCCCATCCTGCCGCCCATGGCATCCATCCCGCACAGCGACGGCGCGAGCATCACCGGCGGGTTCGTGTATCACGGGAGCAAGCTCCCGAAGTTGCGCGGCGCGTATGTTTATGGCGATTGGGAGACGGGCAAATTCTGGGCGCTGCGCCACAAGGGCGATGACCTGGTGGCGAACGATGAACTGTGCGACACGGCGCTCAAGCCGTCGTCGTTTGCCATCGACCGCGATGGTGAATTGCTCATCGTGGATTACAACGGCGGCTTTTACTCGCTCGTGCCAAACACCGCGCCACCGGCGAATCTCGCGTTCCCACGCCGCCTGAGCGAAACAGGCTTGTTCACCGACATCGCCACGCTGGCGCCCGCGCCGGGTGTGGTGTCCTACCGCATCAACGCCCCCGCATGGAATGATGGCGCGACCGCAGAACGCGTGCTGGGAATCCCGGGCGAGGACGCGATTGCGACGGCGGGCGGGCGTCAGACCATTGCAGGGCGCATGTGGTATTTCCCCTCAAACACGGTGTTCGCGCGCACGCTCACGCTGGAGCTGGAGCGCGGCAATCCCGCTTCGCGCCGGCGCATCGAAACGCAACTGTTCCATTTCGACGGCCAGGCGTGGAGCGCCTACACGTTCCGCTGGAACACAGCGCAACGCGACGCGGACCTTGTCCCGGCGGAAGGCGCGAACGACATGTTCAACGTCAAGGACGCTGGCGCGCCCGGTGGCCGCCGCGAGATCCCGTGGCGCTTCGTCAGCCGCGCGGAATGTTTCCGCTGCCACAACGCGTGGGCGGGCGAAACGCTGTCCTTCAACTGGCTCCAGTTGAACACGCCCGGCGAGCAACCGGAGTTTAAGCGCCTCGAAGACCTCGGCGTGTTGCAGGTGAAGAATCCTCCGAAAGCGATTCCGCGCCTGGCGAATCCTTACGACTCGTCGCACGCGCTGGCCGAACGCGCGCGCTCGTGGATTCACGTCAACTGCGGCACGTGCCACCGCAACGGCGCGGGCGGCGATGTGCCGGCATGGTTCAATTACGAGGTTGCCGTCGACAAGGCGCGCATCTACGACGCCCTGCCGGTGCGCGGCAGTTTTGGCATGGCCGGCGCGCGGGTGATTGCCTCGAGCGATCCTTATCGCTCCGCGCTGCTGTATCGCATCAGCACCGAAGGTGCGGGCCGCATGCCGCACATCGGCTCGCGCATCGCGGACGAGGCAGGCATCCGCGTCGTGCGTGACTGGATTCGTTCGCTACCGCCCAAAGGCGAGGACGATGCCGAAGTCACCGCCGCGCGGAAGATGGCTGCGGAAAATGCGGAATTGCTCGCGCGCTGCCGCACGGACGCAAGCGCCGTTTCCAAACTGCTCTCCAACACGAGCGGCGCGCTCGCATTGCTGTGTGAAGCAACGGAGCCCGACGTCACCACCGATTTCCGCCAGCGCGTCGTGAAGGCCGCCACGGCGCAGACCAATTCGCTCGTACGCGAGTTGTTCGAGCGCCTCCTGCCGCCCGACCAACGCCGCCACACCCTCGGCAGCGACTTCAACCCGCAGGTGATTCTGTCGCTCAAAGGCGATGTCCGGCGCGGCCGCGTCATCTTCCATCAAGAGGGCGGTTCACAATGCGCGCGCTGCCATCGCGTCAACAACGAGGGTCCCGATTTCGGGCCCGATCTGACCGGCATCGCCGCAAAATACTCACGCGCCCAGGTGCTCGAACACATCCTTCAGCCCTCGAAAGCTATCGCGCCCGAACACCGCACCTTCAACGTGACCCTGGGCGACGACACAGAATTGACCGGCTTCATTTTGCAGCGCACGGCCAGCGAACTGGTGTTGCGCGATGAAACGTTGAAGGAACATCGCCTCAAGCTCGCGAACATCAAGGAATCACGTGAATCCGCGCTCTCCGCGATGCCCGAAGGTTTGCTCGCGCCCCTGACGGCACAGGAAGCCGCCGATTTGCTGGAGTTCCTTCTCTCCACCAAACCGCGCACACCAACTTCAAAACGCGCCAACGAATGAAACTCGGCTTCGTCTCCGCCATTCTCCCGGAACTCAATCTCGACCAGGTGCTCGCCTTTGCCGCCGCCGAGCGCTTCGCGTGCGTCGAAGTCATGTGCTGGCCCGTCGGCAAGGCCGAGCGCAAGTTCGCCGGCATCACGCACATTGATGTCACCGACCTCACGAAGACGCAGGCCGAGGAAATCCTCGCGTTGAGCGCCCGGCACCGCGTCGGCCTGAGCGGACTCGGTTATTATCCCAATCCACTCGACCCCAATCCCGAAGTTGCGCGCGTCGCCGTGAATCATCTCAAGCAAGTCATCGCCGCCGCGCCCAAGCTCGGCCTGAAGAACGTGAACACGTTCGTCGGGCGCGACTGGACCAAAAGCGTCGATGAAAACTGGCCGCGCTTCCTCAAGACCTGGAAGCCACTCATCGCCTTCGCCGAGGACCACGATGTTAAAATCGGCATCGAGAATTGCCCGATGCTTTTCACGCGCGACGAATGGCCAGGCGGCAAGAACCTCGCCACCTCGCCCGTCATCTGGCGGCGCATGTTCAGCGACATTCCATCGAAGCATTTTGGCCTGAATTACGATCCCTCGCATTTCGTGCTGCAACACATGGACCCGGCGAGTCCGTTGCGGGAATTCCAGGACAAACTGTTTCATTTCCACGCCAAGGACGTGAAACTGCGCCGCGACCGCCTCAATGAAGTGGGCGCCTTTGCGTTCCCCAACGAATGGCACACACCGCGCATCCCCGGCTACGGCGAGATGGATTGGACGAAGTTCATGGCCGCGCTGATGGAGACGAGCTACCGCGGCCCCGTGTGCATCGAAGTCGAAGATCCTACGTTCGGCAAATCGCTGGAGGGCCGCCAGCAGGCCGTGCGGGTCGCCGGCAATGTATTGCGGCCGTTCATTGGGTGACAAAAGGCACCACAGCCGATTATTTGGAAGGACCCGGCGTTGGATGCGGTTCCGCGTTCACGGAGGTGCGCCAGGCTTCAAGCTTGGCGGCGAGTTCCTTGGCTTTGTCGGGCATCTGCGCGGCGAGGTTGTTCTTTTCGCCGCCATCCTTCGCCAGGTGATATAATTCGCGCTCGCCCGTGTCGAAGAATTCGATGAGTTTCCAGTCCGCGTCGCGAATCGCGCTGGAAGAGCGGCCGCCGAGGAAATGCGGCTTGGGCAGCGGATAATGCCAGTAGAACGTGGTGCGCGACAGTTGCGTGCCGCCTTTGAGCAAAGGAACGAGACTCACGCCGTCGGACTTCATCTCGCCTTTCACACCGCCGACTTCACGGAGCGTGGGGAAAAAATCGTGCGTGGTGACAGGCACCTCGCAGGTCGAGCCTGCCTTGATCCACTTCGGCCAGCGCGCGAGCAGCGAGACGCGGAGGCCGCCTTCGTAGAGTTGCGATTTGCCGCCGCGCAACGGCGCCACGGACGTCACGCCCGCGCCCTTGGCGCGCGTGGCTTCGCCGCCGTTGTCGGCGGTGAACACGATGAGCGTGTTGTCCAGCAGCTTCAATTCCTCGAGGGCCGCCACGATCTGGCCCACGCCTTCGTCGATGCTTTCCACCATCGCCGCCAGTTCAGGATTGTTGTGGTCGGTGGCCGCGCCGGGTTTGGCCTTGTATTTGGCGACCTTGTCGGGCTTGCCGACCAATCGCGTGTGGGGCGCGTAGTGCGACAGGTAAAGGAAGAACGGATGCTCGCGATGGCGGCGGATGAATTGCACGGCCTCGTGATTGAGGCGGTCGGTCAAATATTCCTTGCCCGGCAACACGGCTTCATCCGGCATGTGCTTGTAGGGCGGGAAATAAAATCCAGGCCCGATGTAACTGGTCTCCGAGCAAATGACTTCATCCCAGCCGTGTTTCTGCGGTTCGCCGCGTTTGAGCGAGTAATCGCCGGTGAGGTGCCATTTGCCGATGAGGCCGCTGGTGTAGCCGGCCTGCTTGAGTTCCTGGTTCAACGTGCGCGTGCCGGGCTTGAGGAATTTCTCCTTCTCCTGCGGTCCGAGATAATCGGTGATGCGCAAGCGCGCGGGCCACTGGCCAGTCATCAAAGCGGCGCGCGTGGGCGAACAAACCGGCGCCGACGCATACGCCTGCGTGAAGCGCATCCCTTCACGCGCGAGGCGGTCGAGGTGCGGCGTCTCGTTGAACGTGTTGCCGTAACAGCCGAGTTCGCGCCAGCCAAGGTCATCGGCGAGGATGAAGATGATGTTCGGCGGCGCGGCGGCGAAGGAAGCGAATCCACTCCACCAAAGCAAAGCCGCTGCCATCAACGCGCGCATGTCAGCCTTGGCGCAGAGATTTCCACGGTTCCTCGCCGCTCATGTCCACGAGGAACGGCCCGGCCGGCGCGCCGGGCGAAAGGATGGCCAGAATCGTGGCCGTGCCTTTGCCGACGTTGAAGGTCGCGTGCACGATGTTCGCGGGGATGTGCGCGACTTCGCCGGGCTTCAACACCTGTTTCTCCCGCTCGACCCATTGCTCGACCTCGCCTTCGAGGACGTAGATGATTTCCTCGAGGTCGGGATGGCGATGGAAGTTGTGTCCCTGACCGGGCGGCAATGAAGCGCGGCACAATTGCAGCTTGTCCGCCGCCACAAGGTCGGGCCGGCAAAGCCAGGAATTGACGCGTCCTTCGAAACTTTCGGTGTTCGCCTCGCGGGCGGTGACGAAACGGCGGTTCGGCGATGCCATAACGCGTTACTTCTTGGCTTTCGCCTTTGCTTTTGTGGCGGGCTTTTTCGCGGCCTTCGCCGGCTTGGCGGCTTTCACCGGTTTGGCCGGTTTGGCCGCGGGCTTTGCGGGGGCGGCCTTGGCGGCCTTCTTCGCACCAACACTGGCAGCGACACCGGCGCCGCCGAGAAACGATTCCGCCGCGGGCACGATGATTTGTTTGAAGCGCTTGGTGATGTCGATGAGCGATTGCTCGATGCCGATGCGTTCGAGGCTGGATGCGCCGACGAAGCCGACGCAATCCGTGTGGTCGTTGATATACGACGCATCCTCCGGCGAGCTGATGGGGCCGCCGTGCGAGAGGAAGAAGATGTCTTTGCGCACGCGCCGCGCGGCGTTGATGATCGCCTGGGTGCGCTGGATGGCCTCGGCCATGCTGACCACGGCGTTGGTCACGCCGATGCTGCCGCCGACGGTGGTGCCCACGTGCGCGATGATGGCATCCGCGCCCGCCTCGGCCATGGCCTTGGCTTCATCCGGTGTGGACACGTACACGATGCTGAACAAATCCATCTTGTGCGCGAGGGAAACCATTTCGAATTCCTTCTTCACGCTCATGCCGGTTTCTTCGAGCACCTGGCGGAAGTGGCCATCGACGATGCAGTGCGTGGGGAAATTGTTCACGCCGCTGAAACCCATTTCCTTGACCTGAAGCAGCCAGTGCCACATGCGCCGGCGCGGGTCGGTGGCGTGCACGCCGCAAATCACCGGCACTTCCTCGACGACCGGCAGCACTTCGTACTGGCCGATTTCCATGGCCACGGCGTTGGCGTCGCCATAAGCCATCAGCCCGCACGTGGAACCGTGCCCGCTCATGCGGAAGCGTCCTGAGTTATAAATAATGATCAGGTCCGCGCCGCCCTTCTCGATGAATTTGGCGCTGATGCCGGTGCCGGCGCCCGCCGCAATGATGGGCTGGCCCTTCTTCAGCGTCTCACGAAGACGTTCGACGACTTCCTTGCGGGTATAGGGATTACCTTTTCCTGTCCAGGGGTTGGGCATAAACAATTTTGTTTCTCTTTTGTTTGATTTCGCGGCTTGGGTCACCATGCTAATGGAAACTCGGGCAAATGGGAATGGGCAAAATACACCATATTATATCAGAAACCCACATACTTGGCCCCAAAACCAGACAGCGGGTCGTGCGCGTCAATACCGATGACCCGCGCCCCTGGCTGGCCAAAGCCGCGTTGTGCCCCGCCTTGGGCCAGCATCAAATCGCCCACCTGGGCATCTGCGAAGCCATGGCGCCGTATCAGGTCGTGCGCACGCGCCAAAGCGGCACTTACTTCCTGGCGTGCTACGCCGGCGAGGGGCGCATCCTGGTGGATGGCCGGTGGCAGGTGTGCCGCGCCGGCACCGCCTGCCTGTTGCCGCCGCACATCCTCAACGCCTTCCACGCCGTGCCCGGTTCGCCCTGGAACTTCGCCTGGGTGCGTTACCAGCAGCCGCCCGAGCAACGGCCCATCGCGTCGTCCAGTTCGCCGATGCTGGCGCGCTTTGACGCCGAGCCGTTGCGCGCCGCCGTGCTGGGATTGTTCCACGAATGCAGCCATTCAGCGGACGCCACGGCGGTCCATCATTGGGTGGAACTGGTCCACACGTATGTGTTGCGTTTCGCGCAACCCGTGCGCATGGAGGATCGCCTTTGGAAATTGTGGGAGAAGGTCGCCGCGAACTTGAGCGACGAGTGGACGCTGGAAAAACTCGCCGCCGAGGCGCATGTGAGCGCCGAGCATTTGCGCCGGCTGTGCCGCCGGCAGATTGGCCGCAGCCCCATGCACCAGGTGATTTATCTGCGCATCCGGCGCGCCGCGGAATTGCTGGCCGCGACGGATGCCAAGATTGAAACCATCGCCAGCGAAGTCGGTTACCAGAACCCGTTCGTCTTCTCGACGACGTTCAAGAAATGGATCGGCCTGCGTCCCTCGGATTACCGGGCGAAGCGGGGTGGGGGAAGTGTTCAGTAAACAGTATTCAGGGTCGTTCACGCAGCCGTCGTGACAGATCTCTCGCGCCATGCATGATCCGCTCTGCGGTCAATTCTGATTCCGTGTAACGATAGAAGATCAGGTGAACGTTGAACGGTGGTTGGATTCGGAATGAGCGCAGACCACTCAGGTCAAGATGTCGAAACTTTCTTTCCCGTCCCAGCCCAGGCTGGCGTAATAGTTCATTCAGCGTGGTAATTACTGAGGCGTAATAACGTTCCGCGACGGCTTCTCCAGCTTCGTGAAGGTACCACCGATACTGGCGGTCGAAGTCAACGGCAAAATCCTCCGAGCGACGCAATGTCAGCATCATGACTTGCGCTGCATCCGATGTTCCTGCAAGGCCCGGTCGGCGATTTTACGGAGCTCGCCTTCTGAAAATGGCACATGCGGCCCGTTCACGGCTTTCAGCAACTCCGCTTCCAATTCCGGGCTATCCACTTCCGGATCGAGGTGTGACTCATGCAGCCACCGCTCCAAATCGGCACGTTCGGCTGGCGAAAGGGCATCGATGGCTGCTTTGATTTCCTGCACCGTGCTCATAACTCAAATACTAACTCCAACCCTGCGCGCACACAAGCACGCCCCTACTTCACATCCACGCCGCCCGTCTGCAATTCGCGCAGGGCCTTCTCCTCGTCGCCCGCATTCAAATTCACCGCGCGGCAGCCGGCCTTGATGACGTGCGTTTTGAAACCCGCCTTCTTGCAATCCAGCGCCGTGTATTTCACCGTGTAATCCGTCGCCAGGCCCACGATGTAAACTTCCTCGACCTTTTCCCCCTTCAAATACGCCTCCAAACCGGTCGCGCGCCCGTAGCCGTTGTCGTAAAGCCCGCTGTAACTGTCGATCTCCGGGCTGACGCCCTTCTCGAACACCTTGGCAAATTTCTTCGTCTCCAGCCCGGGCACAAATTCCGCGCCCTTGGTCCCCTGCACGCAATGGTCCGGCCAGAGCGTCTGGTTGCAGTTTTCCAGTTCCACGCGGTCGCCCACACGATGCCCGGGATGGCGTGACGCAAAACTGACGTGGTTCTTCGGGTGCCAGTCCTTGGTGGCCACCACGAGGTCGTATTCCTGGATGAGTTTGTTGATGACCGGGACGACTTCATCGCCCTTGGGCACGGCCAGCGCGCCGCCCGGCACGAAATCGTTTTGCACGTCCACCACGATCAACGCCTTCTTTTTCTTAAAAAATCCTAGCATAGCAACTCGGGGATATTGAAAGCAGCCGGGGAGAAAAGAAAAGAACTTTTCCCCGGAAAACGCATCGTGCCGGCGGTGAAGTGCGCCACGCGGTCATCCTATCCGCACACGAAAACGGCTGGCGCACCGGGTCGTGCGCCAGCCCGCCAGCCCCACTGTGTTCGCGGTCAAATCTCGTTCCACGACGCGACGCGGTACAACACGGCGCCACCGCCGCGCCCGATGCGCTCGTCGTAGTGAAAATTGAAATGCCCGTTGATCTTCGCGCCACCCACGACGGCCGCGCCCACGCAATCGTAAGCATCGCTGCCGCCACCACCGAGATGCAGGAAGGCTTGCGGCGCGTAGATGATGCCCGTGAACGCCGCGTTGCCGCCCAGTTGAATTTGGGTGCAGGTCGGCAGTCCGATCAGTGTGTATTTGGTGGCGTCTTGCGTCAGGTTTTGCACTCCGTTACCCATCAGCTTCGCGTTGCCGCCCAGATACACCTTCAGGCTCGCGTTCGGCGCGATGATGACCTGCGACTGACCTGACATGGAAAAATCCCCGGCCACAAACAGCACCGCGTCGCCGCGCACCAACATCTGGCTCTGGCCGCTGAGATTCAACTCGAACACCTGGAAATTGTCGTTGCCAAGCACCACGGCGTACGTGGCGGTCGTGGCCGTGGCATTGGTGCGCGTTGTGTTGTAGGTGTATGTCACCGCATCGTAAGTGTAGCTGCTGATGCGGTTGTAATCATGGTAAACGACCGGTTCCGCCATGCTCCCCCGGCCTTCGGTCACAACGCGTGTCACCACGTTGCCGATATACGTGCCGGCGGCCGGCAACGTCGTGCTGCTCGTCGCCGTCGTGTTGGTCGCCACCGGTCCCAGCGGATTCGTCGGATAAGCCGCGCTCGTGTAAGTGCCGATGTTCGTTGCCACCGAACCCGTATGGCCCGCGGGAAACATATTGGTCACCACGATGTCCGGCGTGTACGTGAAGTTCGTTGTCGTGACAGTCTGATTGTACGCCGGGCTGGCCGCCCCGCCGCTGAATGGAACCGCGGCATCCGGAAAATACACATTCAAATCGTTCACGTAATGTCCGGGCTGGATGCCGCCGTTGCCGCCGGTCAGCCATGCCGTGTTGCCAACCGTGCCCGCGTTGTCCGCCGAGCCCAGCGGTCCCGTGCCGGCGCTGCCCCAGACCGCGCCGCCGCCGCCCAGAATCGACCCGTTGACCGAACCCACAAACCCATTGTCCTTTTTCTTGGCCGCGTCGTAACGCCCGTTCGTGCTGGACTTCGGGTCCTCCGAATCGAAGCTGTCGAGCTGGATGTTGCCGATCAATTCAATGTCACCCAACGCCGTCAATCCGCGCAGCCCCGCCTTCGACCGCGTGGTGGTCACCCGGACGGTGCGGCAAAGCTCGTTGCTGCGCAGCGGCAGGCGCACGAAGCCGCTGGAAATCACCGTCGGTATCGGGTCGCTCGAGATCGTGACCTCGTAACGCGTGTCGCCAATGCTCCGTTTCAGGACATATAGTCCGTCAACCGCCACCCACCCATTGGTGGCGCGATCACCATCGCCCACCGCGTTCAAATGAGTGAGCGCTTCCTCGATGCCTGATTCGCTGGCGGGTATCGCCAGGTTCCACGTTTGCGAGCGCGCCACCGACAGGTGTTGTGCCTCGACCAGATTCAAATAGGCCAGCAGCATCGTGCCGATGAGGCCGGAGAGAATCAGCGTCACCAGCAACGCGCTGGCCCGGCGCCCGGAGGAAAGACGTATTTTCATAACCTGAGGGGCGATTCACCGCGCCAGCGCGGTGACGCGCCCGGTTAGATTTCCCTCCACGACGCCACCGTGAGATCCCCGTCCCCCCGCTTCCGACCCAGCGCTTCGTCGTAGTGGAAACGGAAACTGCCGCTGCCGGTGACTTTGCCGACGATCGCCGCGCCGGAGAAATCAATGATATCGGTCCCGCCGCCGGACATTTTCATTTCGGCATCCGGCGCATAGATGGTGCTGATGAGGGTGCCGTTGCCACTGAGGTTGATGTATTCCAGTCCCTTCTGGGTCAGGGTGCCGTTGCTGTCATAGACATGGCTGCGCCCAATGATGCTGAAGCTTTCCGGTTTGCCGCCGGCGTTGGCCACGCCGCTCCCGGAAATGCTGATGCTGCCTTCCTTGACGTAGAGTTTCAAACTCGCCCCGGGCGCGATGTAGATTTGAGAACCACCCGACTGACTGAAGTCCTTGTCCACGATCAACGTGACATCGCCCGTTATCAGCCACTTCTCATCGCCGCTCATGCTGACCGTGCTGGTGGTGTAGGTGTCCGGCGCGAAAATCCGGGCGTAATTCGTCAGCCCGACCAGGCCGCCACCCGGCAACCCGAAGCCTCCCGTGGTCGGAAATGGCGCCGGTGGAAAGCTCACATTCAAGTCCGAACTGGAACGCCCCGGCTCGATGCCAACCTTCCCCGCATTAATCCATGCCGCCGTTCCGATCGCCGCATCGGACGTCGTGTAAACGCCCCCCGTCGCGGACACGGCCGCCTTGCCGTACACTTTGGATTTGCTGGCCATGTCGATGGCGTTGGCGACGGGCGCCATTGAACCGATGTCCCCGTTGTCCTTGCGCTTGGCCTTGTCATACATGCCGCCGGTGCTGTAGAGCACGTCGCCGGAGTCATAACTGTCACTCTCGAATTGCCCGCCAAACGCAATCGTTCCCTTGGCCACCAGGCCCCTGCCGAACTGCCCTTTGCCCTTGGTCGCCACCTGCACCACGCGCGAAACTTCCTTGCCCGTCAGGTGAAATTTCGCGTAACCCGTGGAGGTGACCATCGGCTCGTTGCCCAAGCCGATGATCACGTCGTAACGGATATCCCCCAAGTCGTTGGTCTTCCGGTGCCCGCCGCCGATCAGGTTGGTGACCCAGCCGTTGGCCGACCGGTTACCGGTGCCCACCGCGCGCAGGTGCGACATCGCCTCTTCGATGCCCGCCTCGCTCGCCGCCATCGCGGAATTCCACACGCGCGAGCGGTGCACCGCCAGATTTCGCTGCTTCACCATTTCCAGATAAGCGGCCAGGGTCAGCCCGATGACGCCGGCCGTGATCAATGTCAGCATCAGGATGCTGCCGCGTTCGGCAGTGGTCGTGATTTTCATAAGCTGTCGGGGTTGTTGCGAATGACGATGCGTGCCGATTGCATGCATTCGGTATTCGCCAGGTTCAGCGAATTCTTGGCGCACTTCCATTTCACCACCACGGACTTCGCGTCGCCCGGGCCGGACGCCACATACTGGTTGAACGAGTTGCTCGCCACCGTGCGTTGAAACACCGTGAAGTTCAGCTCCGCGCAATCCTTGAGCAGCGTTGTCGTCGTCCCGTTGATTTCCTGGGTCAACGTTTTCATGCCCGGCGAATACGTGTACTTCAGCCGGCCTCCGCAGTAGCTGAACTCGAGTTGATCGCTGGTGTAGGAAACAAGCTGGTCCGCCGAGCGGATCCGGTAGGTCATCTGGTCCAGCGCCTGGCGGCTTTGTTGTTCCAGATCCGAGTAGTTGGACATCTCCGCCATGCTGCGCGTCGTGTAATACGACAGCAACGCCACGGCGGTCAGCACCATGCCCGCGATGCCGACGGAGACAATCATCTCCGTCAGGCCCATGCCCGCCTGGCGGCGGGCGCTAGTTGACGTAATCCTGGATTCCATATTGCGAGATGAGGGTTTGCATTCTGGCACTGCGGGCGATGCTCCCGCTGTTCCAGTTCAAGGTGATGGTGACCAGCCGCATCGTGTTGGTGTAAGCGCTGGGCACCGGTGGATTTTTACTAACGACGACCGTTCCGTAATAAGTCACCCCGGTGCCTTGGGCGCTGCTGGCGCCCACGGCCGTGGCATTGGTGGCGCTCGCCGGGATGTAACGTTCCGTGAATTTCGCCGGCAGATAGCCGGGCGTGTTGAGCTGGTCCCAACTGTACAACCGCACGACCTCCAGCTTTTCCAGCATGATCTGCGTGGCGCGCTGTTGTTCCCGTGAAGCGTTGAGAATCGCGAATCCTGAGGTGATGCCGCCATACAACGACACGAACATGACGGCGACGATGGCCACACTGACCATCACCTCCGGCAACGTGAAGCCGGCCGCATTCAGGCGGGCACGTTTGGGGGAGAAACCGGGTGCGTTCATAACTTCATTTCCATTGCATGTTGTCCGCTGCTGCCCCGGCCAGAACCGTCCGGCCGGAGTGCGCACAATGCCATTGGGGCTTGCACGTCTTGACCGCCTGGAGAGACTGGCAGCGGTCATGACACGCACTCTATGCGGGTTGCGGACCCCCAACAATGCGGTCTAACCCGCAAAGGAAAGTAGGGTTGCCACTCCACGAAAACCCACGTAGCGGCGGGTATTCAGATGCAACGAAACCTTCAAAACCAAGCGCTTCCGCATGCTGCGAAGGAACGGGAGGAAATGCTCACCACGGCTGTAGGACCCGATGTACAGCGCCTTTCATCAACATTTTCCAGCCGGGTGGCCGCGCCGCGAAGGTCTTGACCCTATACGTTCTTAAGTAATTCACCCCATCAGGACGTAAGGTTTTCAACCCAGCCCGGGATTGTGCAATTGGTTCCAAATCAACGGGCCTTCCGTCCCGTCTTTCTGCGAATGAACTCCTTTGCGCGCCGGACAGACACTTCATTCGTTACCAGTCCAAAATCCGCCGGTCAGGCTGCGGCGACCAGTCCCAAATGTTGATTTCCCCCATCCTTCGCTTTTCCAGGTACTGTTGATGGTGCTCCTCCGCCCGGTAAAAAATCGTGGCCGGCAAAATCTCCGTGACAATGCCCGCGCGATATCTGCCGCTTTGTTCCAGTTGTGATTTCGACTCAAAAGCCGCCAGTTCCTGGGCCTCCGTGTGGAAATAAATGATCGATCGGTACTGGCTGCCGATCTCGTCGCCCTGGCGGTTCAATGATGTTGGATCATGGCAGTTCCAAAAAACTTCCAGCAACTCGCCATACCCGACGCGCGCCGGCTTATATTCAACCAGCACCACCTCGGCGTGTCCCGTCGTGTCCGTGCACACGTCCAGATAGGTCGGGTGCGGAAGATCGCCGCCGCTGTAACCGACCGTTGTGGACAACACGCCCTTGATCTGGCGGAACACGGCTTCGATTCGCCAAAAACAGCCTGCCCCAAATGTGGCGCGTTCGATGTCAACGCTGGTATGCATTGCATTTAGCTGGCTTTGTTTTCAGCACTGACGGAAAAAATCCGCCACCTTTGTTTACGGCATTAGACAACTTCTATAGTAGAAGCTTGCTAATAATAACATGAGTCCGCTGGATTGCAACTGCTTTATATCGCCGTCCGGACGTGATTATATCACGCTGAAATCAGCGAGGAGGACTCGGCGCGACCCGTTTTGCGGGCTCAATCCTGCGGGTAAACCAGCACCCGGTCGTGAACGACGACCGCGAGGTCATTCTTTCCGTCGCCGGTCAGGTCCACGATGATCGCCTCGCGCGGTTCCGGTGAATTGCCGCGGCGGCTGCGGAAAGTACGTTCTTCGAACACCTGCCAGCGGTTCGCCGGCACGAGCGAATGCGGCGCTTCATAAGTCACGATGTCGAGGTGGTTCTTCGCTGTTTCCAGGAACACGAGGTCCTTGCGCCCGTCATTGTTCAAATCGCCGGAAACCACATCCATCAAATAACCGTCCTTGATGGGCGTTTCGTAGCCGTCGAGTTCCGCCAGTTCCCACACCTGCCCGCTGAAAGTCATCCACGCCACGGTGTTCAAGCCAAGGAAGGCGATGCTGTTGGAGCGCGGGCCGTTCAAGCCGATGGGTTGCAGCCCGGTGAACTCCATCACCGGCAGTTGCAGGTTGCGCACGGTCTGCCACACGCCGGCGGCATCGCGTTCGCAGACGGACACGGCTTTGCGCTCGGCATCGAGCAGGAAGAGCGTGGCCGTCTTTCCGTTGCCGCCGGGAATCGCCGCCGCGCCGGTGATGCGCGAGTTGTTCGCCGCGCCGTTGATCTGTTCCTTCACGTGCAACTGCCAGCCGCCCTTCGGCCCGGCGTCGCCGTCCTTGCGCGCCACCACCGCGCGGAGGAAATTCTTTTGCGCCAGCAACAATTCGCCCTTGCCGTCGCCATCCACATCCAGCGTGCTGAGCCAGGGCTGCTCCAGCGTGCCGCCCGGCGGCGCGAGGTCGAATTCGTCAAACGCCAGTTCGCCGCTCTGGCGCAGGATTTTGATCTTCTCGTAGGGAATGAGAATGATGAGGTCGGGCTTTCCGTCCTGGTCCAGGTCGTGGATGCTCAGGCTCGCCGGGTTGCCCTTGAAACTGTCGTCGAGCTTCTGGCTCTTGGGCTCGCCCTTGGCCGAGCGTATCTGCAACGTGCGTTTGCCGTCCTGGTCGATCACCAGCGCCAGCTTCGGCTTGCCGTTGGCTTCCAGCGGCCCCACCGCCATCGCCAGCGGCTTGCCTTCCACGGAAATGATCTCGGGAAACGGCACGCGGCCGTTGGTGTCCATGCGTGTCACGCCCACCTGACGCTCATCGGAACTGAGCAAAAACAGTTCCGCCGAACCGTCGCCGTCCCAATCCGCCGCGGCCAGGTCGCTGACGCCCGTCAACGTTGGAAAACTGCGCGGCGCGGCCAGCAAGCCGTTGGCTTCCTGCAAATAGACGGAAATCTGTCCGCTGTTTGGTTCCGCCACGATGAGATCATCGCGCAGGTCGCGGTTGATGTCCGCCCACACCACGCCGCGGCGCGCCTTGTCGGTTTTCTTCAGCGGCAACACTTGAAACTGACCCTGCTTCAATGTCCCAAGCAGCGGCTCGGCCGTCTTTTGCTTGAAGGTGGACAATTGCGCGCGCCCGGAATTCTGCGCCACGGTCAACACTTCCGTGCGCCGGTCGTTGTCCAGATCATCCGCCCAATACGAGCGGATGGGCGGAAAGCTGAAATGAATCTCCGGGTCGAGCTGGCCCACGGTGTTTTGCAGGCGGAAGCGGAACGGATTCGGATTGTCCCAGTTCACCAGCAACAGGTCCTGCCGGCCGTCGCCATTGATGTCCAGCACCTGCACGGCCTTGACTGAACCGGAGAACGGCACCTTCTCCGGCTCATCCAGTTGCTTGTCGGCGTTTTGATGCAACACATACAGCGTCGTTTCGCCGAGCAGGATCAAGTCGTCGCGCCCGTCGCCGTTGACGTCGCCGTGCACCATCGCGTTGGGGCTGAGCTGGCCGTCGTCGATGGGCCAGCGCTTGAGCGGGCTCCAGCCGTTGGCGCCCAGATTGTATTGCACGATCAATTCCTTCGGCTCGCCGTAATACGCGATGTCCGGTTTGCCGTCGCTGTTCAGGTCCGCCACGACCAGGCTCGCAATGCGCTTTTCCGACGCGATGGAATCCATGCGAAACCGCGCATCCGGCGGCAGTTCGTTGGGCTCGCGCTTCAACGGCGTCTCGATCTTGATGGCCTTCCTGGGCTTGCCGGTCTGGTTGTAGAGCAGGTTGATTTTGGAGCGGGAGTTGTTGACCACCACCAGGTCCTGCAACCCGTCGCCATCGAGGTCCGCCGCGCGGATCTGGCCGAACTGCTGGTCGATGGGAAAAATCTCCGGCCCGGCGAAGCCGAAGCGGTTGGTGCTGCCGCTGGCTTGCGCGCCTGCGGTGGACAGGACCAGCAAACCGAGCGTGGCGCCCGCGGCCCAAAGAAAAGGTGACTGGTGGATGCGACCCATAAGACTGCTTTTCACGCTGCCCAAATTGCCATCCGCCGCCCACTTTGGCCAGCGATATCGGGAGGAAAGCCGGGGCGCGATGTCCAGCGGTGGCCGAGCGGTTGCTGGGCGGCGGCGCGGTAATGACGAATGACGAAGGCCAAATGACGAAAGAAAATCGGAAGTCCTGTTCCGGGGACGGGGTTGTTCCCGGGCCGCCCCCACCCGAATGAAATAGTTACGGCGGCGAGGAGGGCCGAAAAGTGCTGAGGAGCCGGTTGGAAAGTATCGGTTTGACACTCCGCGAGGCCGGTCCTACGTTAACGGCAACACAAGCTTATGTCCGATCCCAATGTGCCCAGTGGTGTGCCGCCGAAGGCGTCCGACGCGGCGAAGATCCAACCGAAGAAGGAAACGGTGCGCATCAGCCTGCCGCCGAAGCCCAAGGAAACGGTGCGCATTGGATTGCCGCCCAAACCCGGCGCTCCGGCGGCCAAACCCGCGGCTCCTCCGGCCGCGCCGGCGGCCGCAGCTCCCGGAGCGCCTGCTCCGGCGGCCCCGGCTGCTCCGGCGCCAGCCCAACCCGGTGCCACAGTAAGAATCACTTTGCCTCCGCCAGCCGCCGCCCGTCCGGGTGTTCCGGCCACTAAA
>JBFMBT010000002.1:0-50165 GCA_040754875.1 Verrucomicrobiota bacterium
AACACGAGGGGAAACGTCCGCTCGATGAGCATCGGCACGGCGAAATCGAAGCGCAGTTGATACCCCAGCCACAAACTGCCAGCCAGAGCGGCTGAGTACGACAGCACCAGAATGATGCGGCTGGTGTTGGTGTTCATGCGGATGAAGAGCTGCTTCAAGACACCGCGACCTGCTGGCCGGCCCAGAAACCGGCCGGGGCGGAGACGGAGTAAACTTTCAGGCCGGTCTTGCGGACCAGCTCGTTGATTTCCGCGATGCGAGCGCTCGGGGCGCCGGGCAGAGCGATGACCACTTCGTCGAGCTTTTCGCGCCAGCCGTCGAGCAGGCATTCCGGCATGCCGACCACCGGCACGTCGTGGATGCACTTGCGCCATTTCTGAAAATCATCATCGAAGAAGGCGACGACGGTCCGGCCCAGGTTCTTGTTGATCATCAGTTCCAGCGCCAGTTGCGCGCCGGCGCTCCCGGCCCCGATGATTCCGACCCGCACGGGCGGATGGTCCGGTGGCTCTTCTTCACCCGCCGAGCGTTCCCGCCATTGTCGCAACAACGCGCGAGAACCGCTGACCAAAAGGAATGAAACCAGCGCGTCCACCAGAATGACGTTGCGCGGCGGGCCGCCCGCGCCCGCTGCCTTGAGCGCCAGCAACCCGACAACCGCCACACCGAGCGCGGCGCCGACCTGCCGCAGTTCGGGAAAACTGAAGTAGCTGAGCAATCCGTGGCATTGCTTGCGCCACATCAGGCACACCAACTGCAAACCCACCGCCAAAAACACCTCGCGCCAGTACTGCGCCGCCGGCGCCGCGGGCAGGGCGAAATCATGAATCAGCCCGTAGGAAACCCAGAAGGATGCCGCCAACAGCATTCCATGATAGGCCAGTACGCCCAGCCAATACGGACAAATTGTTTGCAAAATGATCCACGTGTCGCTCCAGACGTTTGCCCGCCTGGCGTATTCCCGGTTGAGCTGCAACTTCCGCGGAACGCAGTGCCGCATGTAAAACTCCTCCACGTCGTCCGCGTTCGCCAGCAACGCCTCCTCGTCGCGAAAGCACAGCGATGCCAGATCCGTGATACCGGGTTTGAAACGCAGAATCTCGCGCTGTTCAGCAGTGTAACGCTCCACATAGCGCGGCACTTCCGGACGCGGCCCCACGAGGCTCATCTCCCCCTTCAACACATTCCAAAGCTGCGGAAACTCATCCAGCTTCGTGTCCCGCAAAATCCGGCCAATCCATGTGACGCGCGCATCGCCGGCTTTCGTGATGGAAGGACCGACCTGCTCCGCCGCGCAAATCATCGTGCGAAATTTGCAAATGCGGAAGGACCGCCCGCGTTGTCCAATACGAATTTGGAGGTAAAAGACCGGCCCGCCATCGGTGAGTTTTATCAGCGTCGCGATCACCAGGAACATCGGGCTGAGCAAGACCAGTCCGCCGAAGGAGAACACCATGTCGTAGCAACGTTTGGCCGCGCCGTGCCACGACCTGGCCGCACGCGTTTCAACGACAGGAACAAACGCAGTCGTATCTGTTTTAGCCTGCATGATTCTCACAAAGGTTTTCGCCAACGACGGCGCCAACGCGGGCGCCGGGCACCACCGCGCGCGCTCTGGCGAAGATTCGTTTCAAGGTCCCGCAGACCACCGCCACGTCCTCCTCCGTCAGGTCCGGATACAGTGGCAAGGTCACCAACTCGGGATAAATCGCGGTGGCGCAGGGAAAATCGGACGGCTCGTAGCCGAAGGATTCACGGTAATAAGGATGCAGGTGCAACGGCATCCAATGCACGCTGGTGCTGATGCCGGCCTGTTTCAGTTCGGAAATCACTTCCGCGCGGTCCACATCCAGACGATCCAGCCGCAGGCGAATAGAATAAAGATGCCACGAGTGGATGCGGTCAGGCATTTCGCGCGGCAAAATCAGTTCGTCCATCCCACCAAGCAGTTCGGAGTAAAGCCGCGCCCACTGCGTCCGTTTCTTGTGCAGCAGGTCTGCTTTGCGGAGTTGATGCAACCCGATGGCTGCCGCAATGTCCGTCAGGTTGTATTTGTAACCGGGCGCGACAATTTCGTAATACCACGAGCCTTCGGCCGTGTAGCGTTTCCACGCGTCGCGCGAGATACCGTGCAATGACATAAGCCGCATCCGGTCGGCCAGTTCCGGGGAATCCGTGCAAGCCATGCCGCCCTCACCGGTCGTGATCGCCTTGTTCGCGTAAAAAGAAAAGCAACTCACCGCGGCTTCCGCGCCCACGGTCTTCCAAGGCGAGTCACTGTCGTCCCGGTAGTAAGCCGGACAGCAATGCGCCGCGTCCTCGATGATTTTCAAACCATGACGCCGCGCCAGCGCGACCACACCAGCCACATCTCCCATCTGCCCGCCGTAATGCACTGGAATGATCGCGGCGACCTCCGCGCCTCGCGCGCGCGCCGCTTCGATGCGCCGGGCGGCGTCGGCGACGTCGAGGTTCAAGTCCTCCGGCCGGCAGTCGGCCAGCAACGGCGTGGCGTTGAAGTAGCGAACCACTTCCGCCGTCGCCGCGAACGTCATCGTCGGCACCACGACCGACTGGCCCGCCTTCAATCCGATTGCCTCCAGCGCCAGGTGCAGCGCGGCGGTGCAGGAATTCAGCGCCACTGCGTGCGCGTGCCCGACATAGCGCGCGAACTCGTCCTCGAACTGCTTCGCCCTCGGACCGGTCGTCAACCAGCCGGACCGCAGGCAGTCCACCACCTCGTTGATCTCGGCTTCGCCGATGCTTGGTTTGTAGAACGGAATCATGGCTTTCCCAACACCCCCAGATAATGGCTGCGCAGAAAGGGCAACGACGCCAGGCATGGGTAGAGCAACGGGGTCAGGACCCCGAGCCGCCGCGCCAGTGGCGGCAGCAACGTAATCGTTCGCAAGCGCGCATCGTGGCCCGAAAACAACCGGCGGATTTCTCCGCGCGCGATGCCGCGCACATGCGGGTTGAACGGATTGTTCATCCGAAAATCGTACCAGACAACCGCGCCGCCGGGACGCAGTACACGGCTGATCTCGCGGCTGACGTTGCGCGTCATCTGCGGATCGAGAATGGAACTGAACACGGTGAAAACCGTCACCAGATCGAACCACTCGTCCTCGAACGGCAGCGACTCGGCGTTGGCCCGCTGAAAGTTAAAACGCGGATGATTCGCCTTGGCGCGGCAAATGCGCTCGGCCAGCAGGTCCACACCAAAAAGATTCTCTGGCTTCGCGCCCCAGTCTTCAAAACCGGCGAGCAACTCCCCGCCGCCGCAGCCCACGTCCAGAATGCGCCGTTGACGCAGCGGGAAACAACCGGTGTCGCGCAGCAACTGCTCCAGCATTCGCGCGCGTTCCCGCTGCATGGCCTGATTGCCGCGGTTGGCGGGCGCCCACTTCGTCTGGCCCCAGCCGCGCTCACCGTATTCGCGGTAAACGGACTGCAACCGCTCGACCTCGGAGTGTGCTTCCATGTGTGCTTCTTTCGTCCTCGTCCTCGTCGTCCTCGTCCTCGATTCCCGTGCCTGCTCCGTTCACGTCGAAGCCCCGCCCGGCTTCGTGCTCCGTTCCCGCGTCAACTGGACAAACGGCGTCGCGGGCGCGTTGCGAAGCAGCACCAAATCCATGATGCCGCGCAGGAATCCGTAGCCGTATCCAAAGTGAAAGCACCAGACGACGACGGGCAGGACCGGGAACAAGACCCATCGGGTACCGGCCGCGATGATTAACGCCAGTGCCAGCGCCCCGGCGGCATAGAGCGCCGCCAGCCCGGCCACGCCAAACCAGGCTGGAAACCAGAAAAACCCCAGCACGCTCAGCAGGCAGAGACATCCAATGAACGCTCCGGGCACAACATGCCGGAATGACGCGGGCAGCCGATGCTTGCGAATGACCAGCGCCTTCCAATAACCGTATTGCATGTGCTGGCGAAACAGCGCCTTGAGCGAGCCGCGCACGTGATACCAACTGCGAATGCGCGGTGACTGATAGATTCTTCCGCCGGCGCGGGTCAGGCGCAGATTGTGTTCGTCGTCCTGGTTGCGGACCAGGTCTTCATCGAAGCCGCCGATTCGCTCGAAAACACTCCTCTTCCAGCAGCCGTAAATCACCGTGTCCACGTAGCCTTCGTAATCAGCCCGGTGCGAGCGCGCGCCGCCGACGGCAAGGGCGGAATGAAACACGGCTTGAATCGCTCTTTCCATGTAGGTGTCGGCCGTGGTTTGCATCGGTCCGCCCACATTATCGGCGCCGGTTTCATTCATGACCGCCAGACATTGCCGCACATAATCCGGCGCGTAGATCGTGTGCGCGTCCATCCGGACGATGATGTCGCCACGCGCGGCGCGGATGGCGGCGTTCAACCCGGTGGACACGATGCGGCCGGCGTTTTCGAGGACGCGAATCTGCGGGTGCCGCCTCGCCATCTCGTCCAGGTATTCACGCGTGCCGTCGTTGGACATGCCGTCCGCCACGATGATTTCCAGGCCGCCCTCCGGTGGCTCCTGGTTGAGGGCGGATTGCAGGCACGCCTGGATGTAGCCCTGCTCATTGCGGCAGGGCAGCACGATGGAAACCCTCGGATTGGAAACAGATGAGATCATATCTTCTTTCTCTGTGAACATAACAACGCAGTTGGATGCGACAGGGGCGCGGGCTTTAGCCCGCTTCAACTTGATCTACTCGGCGGTGCTTGAAGTCGATTTGCGCTCACTTTTTAGGTTGGACACTGAAGCGGCGTAAACGCCGCGCTCCACTTTATCGGCTCCCGGATTGCCGTCTCCCATTCGCGTCAATTCGCGAAATTAGCGTCACATCTGACAGAATCATTCCGCGCCCGCTTTTTCCCGCAACGTATCCACCACGCTTTCCGCCAGATACCGCGTGTAAATTTCCGCGGCCCTCTTTCCCATGTGATACCCGTCCGGGAAATCCTCGGCGGTCAATGCAGCCAGCTTGCGCGCGTCGATCAGGCGGACGCCAGCCGACTGCGCCATTCCGGCCACGGCCGGATCAAGCTCGTACTCGTAAGGTGTCGGCATGGCCACGAGCACCACTTCGATTCCTTTCTCTCGCCACAATTTCAACGCCCGTTCCAACAGCGCGTAGGAATGCGCCTTGCCGCCGGTGGTCTGAAGATTGCCGGGCGCCGACTTGCGCAGCCGCGTTTTGTTCAAGTGCTGGACACTCTCCCGGTAACCCGGAATGAAGGCGTCCCCGAAGCGGACTTGGATCTCGTCCCGCACACCATACAGCCGGGACATCGACCCCATCAGAAAATCGCACTTCGCCCCCAACCCCGGCAGGTCGTGCGCAAACAGTTCGCGCACGTTCTGGCGATTGCAGAAATACGCGCCCAGGCGGCCTGGCTGGAGGCGCTCGTCCGTCAATTGGTTCAACGCGAAGCCGAGAATCAGCAGGTCCGGTTCGCGCCCCGGCTCGATGAGATTGTTCCGGACCACGTAATACCAGTCCGGCATGGTGGATTCGTCCGGCACGACCTTCGCCATCGACCCCTTGGGCACGTTCAATTCTTCGAGCGCCGAGGTCCAGGCGGCCGGGGCAACGCCGAAGCGCGTGAGCGAATTGCCCAGAAACACCACCCGCGGCGTGGGCCCGGACGACAATGCGCGCGCAATCTCGGGCAACGAGCGGATGTGCCGGACGTCATTCGACAGTTTCAATTCCGCCAGCCGAAGCGCCACATCGGCGCATAAGAGAACCAGCAAGGTCAACAACACGGCCTTGATCTCGGAGCGGATTTGAAGGGTCCCGTCCAGCGTTTTCCCGGAAGGACGCGGGAAGACGGACGCCACCGGCCGAGGCGGCCTTTCCACCACGCCCGTCGCGTCAAAATTGGAAGTAGATGAATTCATAATTCTCCGCCGGCGCGAACGTCATCAGCATGAACGCGAGATAGGCGTAAACCATCCCGCGCATGGCCCAGTGCTTCCTGGCCGGCAGAAGATCGTCATTCCGGACAAAGAGCCAGAACTCCAGCAGGAGGATGGGCAGGCCGAAAAACAGGATGCTCGAAATTCCGAACAGCGCGAGCGTGCTTCCCTGAAAATCGGTGAACATCCGGCCCAGCATGACCAGCGCCTGGCCGACGTCTTCCGCGCGGAAAAACAACCACGCCACGCACACCAGGTGAAAGAACAGCAGCGCCAGCGGCAACCGCCATACGCCGAGCGTCGCTCCTGCCTGCATTCCCGGGCCGGATATTTCACACCCGGAGGCCTGGCGGCGGTGTAGCGCAGACTTCCAGTCTGCCGTGTCGCGGGTTTCCAACCCGCTGCGCGCCGAATCCGCGACCCCGCGGTCGAACAGTCTGCCGATTGGAAATCGGCGATACAGCAGGTTGGAAACCTGCGCTACGATCGACCGCCGCGCAGTCAGCCGATATCCAACGAGCAGCAGCCCGTGCACCAGGCCCCACACCACGAACCCCCACGCCGCGCCGTGCCACAACCCGCCGAGCACCATCGTCAACAGCAGGTTGCGGCAGGTGATCAGCATGCCGCCCCGGTTGCCGCCCAGCGGAATGTACAGATAATCCCGCAGCCACGAGGAGAGGCTGATGTGCCAGCGCGTCCAGAACTCGCTCGGTGTGGCCGAGAAATAGGGGAACAAAAAGTTTGGCGACAGATGAAAGCCCATCCACCGCGCCACGCCGCGGGCGATGGCCGAGTAGCCGGAAAAGTCACCGTAGATTTGCAGCGCAAAGGCATAGACCGCGATCCAGCATTCCGGCCCGCTCAACGCGCGCGGATTCTCGGCGAACAACCCGTTCACAATGATGGCCATGTTGTCCGCAATCACCACCTTCTTGAACAATCCCCAAAGAATCAGCCAAAGGCCCTCGCTGAAATCCGAGGCGCGCACCGTTCTCGGATTAACAATCTGCGGCACCAAATCAGTGGACCTCTCGATGGGGCCCGCGACCAATTGCGGAAAGAACGCCACATACAACGCGAAATCCAGCGGATCCCTCAACGGTTGCGTCCGGCCACGGTACACGTCGATCGTGTAACTCATGGTCTGGAACGTGTAGAACGAGATGCCAACGGGCAGGACGATGTCCAGCGTCGGCGCCATGAACTCCAGCCCGATTGCGCTCAGCAGATGCGTCAGCTCTTGTGCAAAGAAATTGAAGTATTTGAAAAAGCCCAGAATGCCCAAGTTGGCGCAGCAAGAGATGCCCAGTAGCACCTTTCGCGCCCGCGCATCCTTACGCTTTCCAATCTGGATCGCCGCCACATAGTCCACCAACGTCGAAATCAGAATAAGCGACAGAAACCGCCAGTCCCACGCGCCGTAGAAAATGTAACTCGCCACCAGCAGCATCACGTTCTGCCCGCGATGCGGCAGCCGGCGATACAAAAGCAGCACCACCCCAAAGAAGAGCCAGAAGATGTAACTGTTGAAGAGCATTCTCGTCGTCCTCGTCCTCGTTCTCGTCCTCGATTTTCCGCTTTCGATTACGAGAATGATCGTCCCGGCTCATCCGTTCCGACCAGCCCGCAGCCGCGTGAGGGGTGGTTAAGCCAAGACACGTACACTCCCATTGCGGCATAGGATTCCCCCTCTCCCCAAGGGAGAGGGCCGGGGTGAGGGGGAAGGGAGCTTCATCATATCCACGATTCCAAAATCTGGTATAACCGAGGTGAGGGGTGGTTACGCCGCGACGCGTCGTTTCTCACCATCCAGCTCGTACTTACGTTCCGCCCGGAAGCAATATGCCCGCCCTGTTCCATCCGGGTTGGCCAGCGCTCCCGTGAACGCCGCCAGCGCAATCTTGAGTTCGATCTTGGGGCGCGTGAATTCGCCAAAGAGTTGAATGCGCGGCAGACGCGCAAGCGAGGCGCGCGCATCCGCCCACATCGGCTCGGTGGTCATCACGTGGGTGGCCCCGCAGCGCACCGCGTGTTGCGTCAATTCGGCGTCGTAGTTGCCGTTGGGAAAGGCGAAAGCATCGCATCGGCTCCCCAGTTCGGAACTCACCTTGGCCAGGCTTTCTTCAATCTCCGCCAAGGCCGTTGCTTTCGACTCGCGAGTCAGAATCGCGTGGGTCCGGCCGTGGGCGCCGAAGGTGAAACCGCGTCGGTGCAGGTCGCGCGCCTCATCCCATGACATCGGCTGCGCATCGTCATCCGCAACCTCCCTGGCCGGCGGCAATCCCCAGCGGGCACAAGCGCGCTCCAGCCGGTCCGTCAGCTCCGCAAAGGGAAGTCGCTTGAGCGTCTTCACCTCGAGCCCGGCCGGGCAATAACCCAGCGCTCTGACCAGTTGGTTGCGCCGGTCGAACCAGAAACACCGGCCACTTGACAGCGGGTCGGTCGTGACGTTGAAGACCGCCGGCACTCGCCGGCGTTCCAGTTCCGGCGCCACGCGAGTGAAATGGCTGCGCTTGCCGTCATCGAAGGTCAACAGGCAGAACGGCCGCCGTCCTGGGCTGCGCAGGCGCTGCGGCAGTTCATCCAGGCGGATGAAGTCAAACCACCGCGCCAGCACCTCGACATGCCGGCGTGTTTGTTCCGCCGTGAGTGTGTGTTCATTGATGATCACTCCCCCGCCCCTGGCCCGCCGGACCAGTGCCAGCAAACAAGATGTTGCCAATTCAAGCATCGACGTTCTCTCGTGCCAATTCATTTGGACCACGGATGGATACGGATGAACACGGATGGGGAGAGAATCGCTCCGTGCGCATCGCAATCACCCAACGCCATCCCCTCCTGGGAGGGGCAAGGGGTGGGTTCATCGCGGGCCTTAGGCATGATTCTCGCCCAACGCGGGAACAGTTCCTCCCTCTCCCGTCAACAAGAGGGACCGAGGGTGAGGGGTGGTTATAGCAAAACGCATTCGGCCTTCTCCCAACGCCATCCCCTCCCGGGAGGGGCAAGGGGTGGGTTCTCCGCGAGCCATGCGCCTCATCCTCGCCAAGCGCAGCAAACGATTCTCCCTCTCCCCAAGGGTGAGGGGGAAGGAAGCGTCATTCTCTCCACGATTCAAAAACCTGATTCACGGGGATGGTTTTGTATCCGCTTTCTTATCCGTGTTTATCCTCGTCCATCCGTGGTTAAAGCCGTGTTGCGCAGCGCGGGGACCACCCGGCTCCGTTTTCGGCAAAGCATCTCGGCGCGGATCAATTGTGAAATCGTTGGAATCGTGCGCACCGGTCCGGGAGTAAATTCCTTCGGCGTAACGGCGCCAGCACGCAGTCCGCTCAACACTTCGGCAAACAGGTCCGTCATCCTGACCCGCCCTTCTTCCATCGTGGCGCGCATGGTGGCCCCGATGCCGCCGCAATAAATAATCTCTTGCAGCCGTTGTCCGTAAATCGGACCCGCGTCCAGCCGGGCAATGACCTGATGAACGGTCAGGCAGATGTGCCGGTTCCCATTCAATACTTCCCAAATCACCGGCGGGCGGCCTCGCACGAACGCGGGATCGGAGGCGTGCCCGTTCAAAATCAGATGGCCCAGTTCCTGGATCGTGCGCTGGCTGAGAATCCGCGCGCCCAGCAGACAGCTTGCATCCGCGCCACACGCGCGCACGGCCTTCACCGTTTCCGCGGAATTGAGTGACGAAACACGAAAGCACGGAACGGTTTCGGGCAAAGCGGCGGATGTGACGGCCCCATTGTGTCGGCTGGTATGCGTCCACAGCCGAAACACCACCGATCGCACCAACGCCCCGGCCACCGAAGAACGCGCCACCTTCGCCTGGCCTTTCGCCACGGACAGAACGTGGCGCACGGGATTGGCCCGTCGCGTCCGGTTCTCGTCAATCACCACACACACGACTTCAATGCCTTCCTCCCGCAACCGGCTCCCCCATCGCTCGATGAAGAAACCAGCCCACGCGGCCTCCGCCGTTAACAACGCAAATCTTCACGGGTATTCCGAGTGTGCAGATCAGTCCGAATTTGCGATATTCGATGCTTCCTCTCCCTCCACAGAGGGACCGATGTGCGGGGTGGTTATACCCGCGGGCATTGCGATCACCCAATGCCGTTCCCCTCTTGGGAGGGGCCAGGGGTGGGTTCACCGCGTGCCTTGCGTCTCCTTCTCGTCCAACGTGCCAACCGCGTGCTTCCCTCTCCCCTCAACTGGGAGAGGGACCGAGGGTGAGGGGTGGTACCCGGCGCTCGCGCCCAGCGCCATCCGGTACAGCCCACCCAAATACACCGGCAGCCGCTCAAGGCTATGGTATTCCTCCACATACAGCCGCGCGCGCCGGCCCATTTCCATTCGCAGACCCGGATTCCTCACCAGTTCAGCCAGCGAAGCGGTGAGGCCATCGAGATCATCCGGCTCGTGCAGAAAGCCGGTTTGCCCGTGCCGCACAATTTCCGGGACGCCGCCGACGCGTGTGGCGACCACGGGAAGCCTGGAGGCCATCGCTTCGAGCAACACGTTGGGCGTGCCTTCGTAGTCCGACGTCAGCACGCAAACCGCCGCCTCGCGATAAACCGGGGGCATGTCGGACACATCGCCTCGAAACTCAACCACGTCCGGCAACAGGCCAAGCCGCTGCGCCTGATTTTCCAATGCCGGTCGCATGTCTTCGTCCAGGCGTCCGGAGCCGACGATCATTCCCTTTATGTTCAGTTTGAAATCCGTGTGCAGTCGGTGCACGGCCGATATAAACCGGTCCAGCCGCTTCTCTCTCCCGAAACGTCCCACGGCGATGAGCTTGAGCGGCGCCCCGGAGAAACCGTTCGCCCTGTCGCCTGGACCGGAGGAAAGGCTCGAGACATCCGTCGGCTTGAACCGCTCCGTATCCACGACATTCGGCAGGAAGTAAAGGCGCCTGGCGGGAATACCCCGGCCTGTCGCGTATTGAATGGCCCGCTGCGAGTTTGCCGCGATGGTGGCGGGCAGGCGCAGGTTCAGCCAGCCGATGCCGGCCCCGCTCCGCGTTACTTCGCTGAGTCCATTGCTGCGCATGGCGCCGATGCCGCTCAAGCCCAGCAGCCGGGCCGCCGCGCCCACGTAGGCATTCGCGAAAAAATGCTGGCTTTGCAGCGCGTGCGGCCGGTCCCGGCACGCTTCCTTCAGCACACGCATGAGCCGCTGAATGCGCGAAGCGGAGTTTCCTATGCACGTGACCCGGACGCCCAACGCCCGGATCTTCTCCTCCCAGAATCCGCCCTGGTCCAGGGAAAGCACCCGCGCAACAGCTCCCGACTCGCAAAGCGCGTTGAGGATGTAGAACAATTGACGTTCCGCGCCGCCGGGCGTCAGCGTTCCGGCCAGGAAACACACCTTCAACCCGGAAAGCGTTTGTGAATCCATGAAATTCTCCCGAATACTGCTCCCGACCATATCCGCCGGAAAGCTGTCCTCGCGCGTTGAACCCGTGAACCAAAACCTGCCACCAACGCGGGGCAGGATTCTCCCTCTCCCCAAAGGAGAGGGCCGGGGTGAGGGGGAAGGAAACGTCATATATCTGCGATTTCAAAATGAGTTAGCTTCAGTCACGCATAAGCTTGAGTTCAGATGAAATCGAAATCGCCCATGACAAAGTAAAAGTCACGCATCTCGAGCCCGCCATTCCGTTGTGAAGCGAACCGGCGCGCACTCCTCGAATCGAGCAGGAGGCTGCCGGAGGTCTTCTTCAACCAGAACCCCGCATGCTGCGCCGCCCGGTGGTAGAAATTGTCCTGCGAGGCGGTGAAGTGAATCGCGATGGCATTCATTTGGCGGACCCAGGCGTTCAGCGCCCGGAAGGTTCCGCACGCCAGTTCCATATCCGGTTTGATGAACACATCGAGGACGTGCGCAATCCCATCCACCATCCGGATCGCGAGGTAGCCCCGAACGCGGCCGCGCCGTTTGATCAAGGCCACGTGATAGTGCCTCACCGGCGAGCCGAAGTATCTCCATTGAAGAAACTGCGCCCGCCGCCGGGTGAACGCCCCGACGGTCTTCGCAAGCTCGGAGTGAATTCTGACAAAATCGGATCGGAAGCGGCTGACGGGTGTGAGCAGGATGTCGCCGTCTGCCACCGGCTCTTCGTGCGGGTTGTCGCTGAGGGGCGGGCCTTCATAGCTGTTCAATCCGAGGCGGTGACCAATGTATCGCGCATAGCACGGCCAGGAAATCGGTTGCACCAGCGTTTCGCAATTGCCGATGACCTGCAAAAGTCCGGTGCGCTCATAAACGGACAGCGAGCGGCTGTTGGGTATCGTAAAAAGCGTAAAGTCGTTGCGCGCGGCCCATTCACAGATCAATCCCACCAGCCGGGTGAAGATGCCGCGGTTGCGGTGCCGCGGATCAACCAGGGCGTCGCAAAACTCGTAGGCGGTTCGCTCCTCGCCCTGCCAGGAGAGCTTCCATGGAATGGCGGGACGCACGCCCGCCAGTTCACCGCCGGCGTCGAAGGCCGCCATGATCATGGCGGCGCCGCAAGGGTTGCGATAAAGCCACTCCGCTTCCTCCATTGGCCGGTCGCACCGGAGGCACGCGTTATAAAGGTCGTTGAGCAGCGGCAACTCGCTCATCGTCAGCCACCGGTAGCTGTAACCGCCGCTGTCCGCAGCGGGTTCTGCGACCGGCGCCAGCTTCGATTCATCCTGAAGGGGCCGATGGACGGCAGGCATGGCAGGCCCCCTCATCATGTTTCTGAGCGATGCAGATCACGACATTGGGTCCGATCGGGGGCTGATCGGGCCGTTGGTGGTGAATCACATCCCGCAGGCGGAAACCCGCTTCGGCCAGCCGCTCTGTCGCGCCGCGTGACGTATAGCGGTTCTGAATCGGCTGCTGCACGAGCGAGACGCGGAACTTGTCCAGGAGCAGGCGCGCGAAACAAATCGGTCGCGGCCGCGGAAATACATATTTGGAAAATTTGGCCGCCACGCGCTCCGCGAGCGAGAGTTCCACGTGGGTGAGGCTCACGTAGCAGCCGCCGGGCTTGAGGACCCGCCGCACCTCGCGCAGCGCCTCGCCAATGTCGAGAAAATGTTCCATGACCGCGACGCTTGTGACGACGTCGAAGTACTCGTCCGGAAAGGGCAGGCGCTCGCTCAGGGCAAGGCTGAAGCGGGCCTGCGTTCTGGCCCGGGCCTTGACGATCGCTTCCAGCGAGAGATCAATGGCGAACTTTTCCCGGCCGCCCAGCGCGGCGAGCAGATACCCTTCGCCGCAACCGATTTCGAGCAGACGGTCGCCGGGAAACCGCTCGAGCAGAGAAGCGAAATAGCGGATGAATTCGGGGGTTCGGCCCTGGTTCTCCCAGACGTTGGACCGGGTGGCATAAATCGAATCGTAGGCGGCGACGACCGCCGCCGTGTGCGCGAACTTCGGATCGCCCGACAGCAGGCACGGGACCCCTTCCCGGCAAGGGTATGCGCGTTCGCAAGTGCGGCAGTACAGAAGCTCCAGCGGCGTCTTGCAGTCGGGACAGACGTACCCGGCATATGCAACCCCGCTCGACGAAGGCCCGATTTGCGGTAGATCACAGGAAATCATAGGAGTTGGACGGCGATTGGCTGTCGCGGTAGCCTGTGTAAATGCAACTCACCGTTGAAATTCCGGAGAAGCTGGCCAAGGAAGTTGAGCCGGAACGTGAACACTTGGCCGAGATTCTGCAACTGGGATTACGCCAGCATCGCGCTGTGGTGTCCGGTCTGCGGCGTGAGTTTCTTGCGTTTCTTGGTCGCGGCCCGAAGCCGGGTGAAATCGTTGCATTCAGTCCGTCGGAAGCCACCATTGAACGCGCGCGCGAACTGCTTCGACGCAACAAAGCGGGCTCCCTCACAGCCGACGAAGAGGTGGAAATGGACGACATCGCCGAACTGGACCACGTAATCACCCAGGTCAAGGCCCAGGCGCGGATGCATCTGCGCGCCGCATGAGCGCGCAATGGATTCCTGTCGCGCTCCGAATCGAAGTCCAACAGCGCGCCGTCAGTCGATGCGAATACTGCCGATTGCTTGCGCTGGCAGGGCGTTATCCAGGTTGAACCGGGGCGCTTCACGTAGTCAGCCTTTCCGCAAGCGTCGCACCGCAGGGCTTCTCCGCTTTGCGGACGCCAACGTCGCTTTCCAGAAGTTCAAGCAGATCGCCCCTCCGCTGCCGCGCGGCAAAATCGTGAAAGATTCCCACCAGCCGGTCCGCCAGCGCTTGGACGTTATACTCCTGCTCGACGCGCTTGCGACCCGCTTCGCCAAACTCCCTTCGCAGTGCAGGCGATTGCGCCAGCCGCACCATGTGCGCCGCCATGCCACGCGCGTCGTCCGGTGGCGCGACAAAACCCGTTCGACCGTGTTGCACCACCACGCCGGCGTCTCCGGCCGGAGTGGTGACGACCGGGAGCCGCGCCGCCATTGCTTCGAGCACGACATTCGGCAGCCCCTCGTAATCCGAAGTGAGCACCAGCATCGCGCTCCGGGCAAGCAGGGCGGGAACACGATCGCATTCACCCAGGAAAATCAAATCGGGCGGCATCAGGCCCAACGCCTTCGCCCGCGCTTCCAACCCCGCTCGTTCTCCGTAATCGGCCCCGGCGATGACCCCCGCCAGCGCCGGTTCATCGCGTCGCGCCAGGGCCAGTGCTTCCAGAAATCGATCGAAACGTTTGCATGGCTGAAGACTGCCCACCGCCGCCGCGATGACCCGGTCAGCCGGCAGAGAACCATTAAACGCCAGCGCGCTCCGGGCATCAAAATCCCGCAGGTCGATCAGGTTCGGCAGGACTTCCATCTTCCGAAGATTGACGCGCTGGGAGGCCAGAACTTCCCGCGCGTGATGGGAACTGGTGACGAGCCCATGGGCCAACAGCACCAGGAGTCGGCTCAAGCGGCCATAAGTGCGGAGTTCGAACCAGCCGTCGCTTTGCACACATCCCAGCGTCAACGCGCGACAGAGTCGGCCCGCGATTCCGGCGAATTGCAGGTCGCCGAACTGGCCGGCCAGAACCACCTGGGGCCGCCACCGCCGCAAGTCCGCGATCAACGTTAACAGCATTTTCCACGAGCCATTTGGAAAATAAATCGAATGCACGGGAACCTTCATTTCCCGCAACGCCGGCTCGTAATGCCCGCCGCTGCCAAGGTAAAATATCTGCAAGTCCACTCCGGCACCCAGCAGGGCCCGCGCAATGGACACGACCTGCTTCTCGCCCCCGCCCCGCCGCAAGCTCGTGGCGATCAATGCCACGCGCAGGTGATTCAATGGAGAGTTCATGGGAGGCATTGAACCGTTAAAAGGGTTGAACGTTGCAACGACATGGCAGTGGCGTGCGTCAATCCCGAAGGGATTGCATCCCTCAGCCCAGGGTTGGCGCTGGCGCCTACCCTGGGTGCGCGTCCTCAAGCATTCCCAACCCCAACGGGGTTGCATCCTCGCGCTGCCGGTTTGGGGACATCGTGCTCCAACCCCTTCAGGGTTGGCTCTGCTTCGGTCGCTTGACCCAGGGTAGCTCGCAGGCTCGCAACCCTGGGCTTTGAGACGGAATCCCGTTGGGATTCAAATTCCTCGATGACGTCCTGAAGAATTTCATCCAGCCTCCGCGCCGGCTTGAATCCGATCAAACTCGACACTCTCGTCAAATCGGGAACGCGCCGTTGCATGTCCTCGAAACCCGGCGGATACGCCTCGTCATACGGAATGATCCGGATCTCGGACGCGGACCCCGTTTTCTCGACCACCCGTTCGGCCAGCTTCCGAATGGAAATCTCCTGGTCGGAACCGATGTTGAACACCTTGCCGTATGCGGCCGGGTGGATCAGCAGATTGACCAGCGCGGGGACCACGTCCTTCACATGGCAGAAGCAGCGCGTCTGGGTGCCGTCGCCATACACGGTGATGGGCATGCCGCGAAGCGCCTGCGAAACGAAATTGGGGATGACCATTCCGTACTGCCCGGTCTGGCGCGGTCCCACGGTGTTGAACAGCCGGACGATCGTGACCGGCAGGCGCGTTTCCCGGTAATAGGCCATGGCCAGGAATTCATCCGTGGCCTTGGAGTTCGCATAACCCCAGCGCGCCTTTTCCGTCGAACCCATGACAGTGTCATCGCTTTCGGAAAACCGGCCGTTGGTGCATTTGCCATAGACTTCCGAGGTCGAAGTGATCAGCACCGGTTTCCGATAGCGCGAGGCGCTGCTCAACACGCGCTCGGCGCCCACGATGTTGTTGATCAGGCACTCGGTCGGCTTCTCGATGATCAAGCGCACCCCCACCGAGGCCGCCAGATGATACACGCGGTCGCACCCCCGGATCAGTTCATCAACCAGCGACTCGTGCCGGACGTCGTCGATGTAACACTGGAAGCCCGCCCGCCCCTGCAGGTGCTCGATGTTGCCATACGTTCCCGTGGAAAGATTGTCGATGACCACGACATCCTCTCCCCGCTCGATCAAGTAATCCGCAAGATGCGAGCCGATGAAGCCCGCCCCGCCTGTTATCAGATGCTTTGCCATAATTTGTATTTGTTAAAACGGTTCAACGTATCAACGCATCACGATTCAACGTTTTGGTGCCACGTGGGATTATGTGGGACAAACTGCCGGTTCCGCCCGCTTCCGCCCGATATCGGCACGTTTGCCCCGCCACCTTCAGGCCTCGCCCGCGAGCGCGTACGCCACGGCAAACCAGAACACCAGGTAGTAACTGGGCTCGGCCGAAATGCACCCCGCGATGACCAGCGACAGCAGAAGCGCCAGCGGCAGCGAGCCGGCGGGCTTGAGCCGCGCCTTCCACGCCGATACCAGAGCCGGTTTGACCACGCCCCACGCGAACAGCGCAAATCCAATGAGCCCGGTTTCGACCAACAACTTCAAAGCCAGATTGTGCGAGCTGACCACGACCTGCTCCCGCAACAAATGCGGCATCGCGCGACGGGTCAGCTCGAAGGCGTAACCATCCGGCCCCGAACCATACACGGGGCTCCGCAGAAAAATTTCCCAAAGCACCGGGATCATGCGCGCGCGCCCTTCCTGGTTCGCAATCCGCGAGACGTCCAGTTTCTCAAATCGTTCCACCACGGCCGGGACTTGCGACATCACCCCCGCCAGCACCGCGCCCGCCAGCACGAGGACCGCAAACCGCTTCGCCCGCGAACCGAAGGCCCGACCGTAAGCGAACAACAACGCGACGCCCATGATCACGATCAACAGCGCCGTGCGCGTGCCGGTCTTGGCCAGCGCCGCCAGAACCACGGCCATCAATGCGAGCAGCACCAATCGCTCGTGCAATTTGGTGTCCTGGAACATCCCCAGCCCGACCATGGCGATGGCGGCGACGGCGTAGGTGGCCCCGATCACGTTCGCGTTCTCTCCGAAGACCGTCGAACGCCCTTCGAGCCCGCCGAAATGGATAACTCCGATACCCGCAAGATGGCACGCAGCGCAAAGGGAACTGCCCCAGATCAGCGCCCATAGACCTTTGCGCGCCATGCCCGGGATTTGCAGCACATTGAACATCACCCAGACACAAGGGATGGAATATTGAATCCAATGGATGGTGCTGGGCCACCAGTGGCCAAACATCTCGGGGGAAAGCCAGAATCCCGCGGCCAGTCGCCAGCCGCAATACGCCAGAAACCAGACCATCGCGACCGGAAACAGCCGGATGCAAATTCTCGGTTCGGACAGCGCGGCGAAAAGGATCAACGCCTGCACCATCCGGATGACGCCGATCCGATCGCCTGTCCCCGGCAAATAAAACCGATAAAACGGTATGGTGAATATCGAAAGGTAAAAGGCCCAACGCACGAGGGCGCCTGGTTGCAACACGACCGATCTGCCGACCCGCGTGGTCGGAGCTCTTCGCTCTGTATCCGCGACCGCACTGGTTACGGCAGGCGCGTCCATGGTTGGACCTATCGCGGGCATACCTCCACTTCTGTCACAGGCCTCGCGGCAATCGCAACGGGTGGCTCCACCTGAGGAGGCACCACTTGCTGTTCATCCAGCCACGCCTGAAACGTCAACACGTACCACAGCGCGGGGCTCCAATCGCGTCTTTGCGACAGGTGTTCGCGCCATCTTTTTTGTATGGTTCGCGCCTCGAAAAAACCTTCCCGCCGCAGTCGCGTCTCGTCCAGCAGATGCTCGGCCCACGCACGCAACGGGCCGCGCAGCCAATGCGCAACCGGCGCCGCAAATCCTCGCTTGGGACGGTCCACCAGCGCGCGGGGGACATACTGATGGAGAAGCTGCCGCAGCAACCATTTGCCCTGGCCTCCCCGTTGCCGGAACCGGGTCGGAAGACTTAGGGCAAATTCAATGATTCGGTGATCAAGCAAAGGAATCCGCGTCTCAAGACTCACCGACATCGCCGCTCGATCCACTTTGACAAGGATGTCGTCCGGGAGAAACGAAACAAGGTCCAGCCAGCTCATCCGCTGCAGCAGCTCGGGGAGGTTGTCCCAGGGGGAATGCGCGTCGAATCGAGTCGCCGCTTCACGCGCGTCCACCAGCCACGCGGACGCATCGCGGTTCGAGGACATCACCACGCGGTAAAGCGCCCGGTCCGTCGGCGCCGACAGCAAGTCCGAGAGGTTGGTGAGACGATTCAGCGTGCCGCGCGCCAGTCCGACGGTGACACCCAAGTCCAGTCCCGCGTTGGAAAATGCCTTGAGTCGCTGGGCAAGTCGTCTGCGAAGCGTCTCAGGAACACGTGCGAACACGCGCCAGACGCGCTGGGTCTTGCGATAATGATCGTAGCCACCGAACAGTTCGTCGCCAGCGTCACCGGACAGGCTCACCTTGACCCGCGAAGCCGCCAGCCCGCAGAGCAGCAGCGTCGGAATTTGCGACGAATCCGCCAGCGGCTCATCGTAAATCGAAGCCAGCTTGGGAACGGCTTCGAGCAGTTCTTTGTCCTCAACATAGAGTTCGGTGTGGTCCGTGCCGAGATGACGCGCCACGCCCTTGGCGAACGGCGCCTCATCAAATCCGTCCTGATGGAACCCGATGCTGAATGTCCTGACCGGGCGCGCGCTCTGTTCCTGCATCGCCGCGACCACGAGCGACGAATCAATCCCGCCCGACAGGAACGCGCCCACCGGAACGTCCGCGATCATTTGCCGGGCGACGGACTGGCGCAACAACGCGTTCAGCCGCCCGCGCGCCTCCATTTCATCGCCGTCGAACGGTCGTGCCGCTCCCGCCTCAGCCAAAGCTTCGGGCGACCAATAAGGCTGCGGTTGGGTTGTCTGCCGCGACCGGATTTGCGCCTCGGTCACCGTCAGCACACAACCGGGCGGCAACTTGTAGTGGTCCTCATAAATGCAATGCGGTGAAGGGATGTACCCCTGCCGAACCAGCAACGCCAGCGCGCCACGATGGACATTGCCGCGCCACGCGGGATGGACTCGCAACGCTTTCAGTTCCGAGCCGAACAAAAGTGTGTTTCCCGCCCATCCATAATACAATGGCTTCTCGCCCGCGCGGTCTCGAACCAGGCTCAGTGTGCGCGCATGGCGGTCCCACAAAGCAAACGCAAACATGCCGGCGAACCGCTCTAATGACGGCAGCAGGCCCCATTCGCTGAACGCCGCCAGCATCGCCTCGGTGTCCGAATGCCCGCGGAAACGATGGCCGCGATCCTCCAGCTCCCGCCGCAACTCCTGGAAATTGTAAATCTCCCCGTTGAACGTCAGGACATAACGGCCATCAGCCGAGTGCATCGGTTGATGCCCCTCGTCGCTCAAATCCAGAATCGCGAGACGTCGATGCCCAAGCGCCACGCCGGCCTCCGCATCGGCCCACGTCCCTTCGTCGTCCGGCCCGCGATGCGCCAGCGTCGAAACCATGCGTTGCACGATCTCTTCACACTCGTCCGCGTCACGATTCCGCGACGCGTCAAAGAATCCAGCAATGCCGCACATAGGTTCCGGCGTTGAATCGTTAAATCCTTGAACCGACCGCGGCGGTCCGATTTGACGGTTCAACGATTCAACAGTTTCACGAGGTTGAGTTCATCGTGGTTTGGCTGCGTTCTCCCGTTGGTGACGAGTCATCTCCACCCCTCGTCATGGCCCACAGTTTCAGTTTTCCGCGAATCAGGATTTCGGACACCCGGGGGTGCATGCAGAGCCAGGCCGACCATTTGCTTTCCCGCAGCGTGATCTCCTCCAGAACGTCGTTTAGCGAGACAATGTGGGCGCCGTAGTGATCCACGTCGTTGCGAAATTGCCGCACACGCGCGGCGTCCCAGTGATTGTGATGAGTGCAAACCGTCCACACACCCGCTGGCGCCGGACGGAAATAGTGCATTTGCAGCGGCATCCACACGACCCGTTTCGGCGCCTCTCCGTTTACGGAGCCGGCTGGGGTGACGTACGGCCACTGAAAATATCCGGCGCTGATGACATCGATGCCAAACTGCGGCAGCAACGCGACAGTGGTGGCGTCGAACGTGTCGCTCGGCGCGATCCAGACACGCGACGTGATTCCCTCACGTGCGAAGATACCCATACCGCGCCGTAGTTTCTCGCGCTGCGCGTCGGCGGGAAGCCCGGCAAACTCGCTCCGCTTTCGGGCCGCCGCCAGGCCCGCCGTCCGCGACACGTAGCGGTGTTGAAAGCCATGCAAGGCAATCGTCCAGCCACGGTCCTGCCAGCCGCGCACGCGGTCCCAGAAATCCACCGCCGGGGAATCCACCTGCAGTTCCGGGTCGCGGTTGTCCGGCACGACGGCCAGAATCGGCTTGAGGTGGCGCTCGACCAGGACCGATTCGATCTCCGCCCACACCCGCCAGTTCATGGTCGGGCAGATATCGTCGAACCGCAGCAGATATTGCGGGTGGGTCATGGAGGGTTAAATCGATAAAATCGTTAAATCGGTATTAGCGTTAAAAAGGGTTAAAAAGGCGGGCCATTTGCGTTAAACGTGTCCCGGTGGCCCGCTTTCGATGGATTCGGCGGTTGGCACGTGAGACGAGGCCATCCCCCCCACCCGTGAATATGCGGTAATAACCGGTTATTACCGGTTATTACCGGTAACGCGCCATTCATGCTGCCGGATCGGAGGTCCAAAGCCGTCGTATGGGCCAGTACATTTTTCATGCGTCGGCACTTTGGCACATCGGGCGGGAGCCTGTCTAACAAAGCAGCAAACACTGCAAACTATGCAAACTGTGCAAACTAAATCTTCGTTGAAGGGTTGAATCGCCAAAGCGGGCACCCCCACACGCCCGGCGGTGAATCCACCGTCGTAACGATTTATCGCTTTTGACGATTCACCGCTTTAACGGCTCCGCCGGCACCAATTCCGCGAAGCGCTCAAGATCATCGTATTTCTTCTGCCACGTCGTGTACATCACACCGCTCACGCCTCCGATGCGGCGCGTGGCCTCGAGCCATTGCCGGATGATTTCAGGGTCACGGTCGTAGTAGCCGGCAATGACCTGCTGATGGCCTCGCCGCGCGAACCAGCGCAAACTTTGCGCGCGCTTTTCAAAATACCACGGAAGAATGACCACGTCCTTGTCCAGCCCTTTCCATGAACCGGACAGGTCGCCGCGCACCAGGTAGTAATTCTTTCGCGCGTTGTGGTTCGGATCGAACATGTCGCCCCAGACGTAAATGCGGCCGCCGGGATTGACCTCACGAAGAATGCTGATGCAGGCGCGCGCGTTGTCGGCGAGCAACTCGCCGGCATCGAGGTCGCGACGCTGGCAGGCGGCGCACCAGTTGAGCACGCGAATTTCATCGTGCGACATCAGGTAACCCTTGGCGTTCCAGGCCGCATGCATCCGCCGGGCCTGGTCGCGCAGCAATTCCAACGTGCGCGGTTCGGAAGGACAGATCGTCGCCTGGCCGGCGTGAATGGTCGCGGCGTGGTAATAGGACACGCGCAGGCAGGTGCCGTCGGGCAGCCCCGTCTTGATGACGGGCGGTTCGTGCCAGACATCGTAGGCGCCCTTCCACGGCGATGTGCCCATTCGCGGATCGGAGATTTTCTCGAAATCGCGGCCCTCGGCCAGCGCGCGGCCGTCTTCACTTTTCACGACGAGCGGTGTTCCCTCGCGGCGCACCAGATTGAGCAAGCCAACTTCCTCCAGGCGCGCGTCGTCCAACCAGAGTGAACCGGTCTGGCCGTCCCAGGCGCCGAGATAGAGATTGGCCTCCTTGTGGTTGAGTGAATTGAACACCGTGTGATGCGTCGTCCAATCCTGCGTCGGCTGCGCGCCCAGTTGGTTGAAGCTCAGGACGCGGTTCCCGGCGATCACCTGGATGTCCGGCGTGCCGCGGAAGTTCTCCGTTTTGATCCGCACGGAAATATGGTACTGGCGAAAGGGAGCGAGGCGGATCCTCTGCACGAGGCGCGCGTGTTCTCCTTTCGGATTCCGGATCAACGCCGCGCCGGCCTCGGCGGTGACGGTGGCATCCTTCCAATCCCATTGGCGGAGGTCCGCAAAATCGCCGCCTTTGAGCGACACCGGCGGGTCGGCCTCAAGCCTTGCCTCACCGCCACGCACGACGAACCGCGCGTCGCGAACCGGCAACGCCTCGATCAGGTTCGGGTCGTGCCAGAGCAGGACGTTCGAATGGCCGATGGCGAACAGGGCCGGAACAATTTCGAGGTCCAGTCCGGCGGCAATGGTTTTGACCCGTTCCACGTTGCGGAAGTAGTGCTCGTCCATCTCTCCAAGGCGGGCGAACGCCGGATCGGCCAGCAGCACGTGGGTATAACCGGCCTGGGCGGCCCGACGAAACATGGTTTCCAGGTCATCAATGTTCTGGTCCACCTCGAGATTCTGCGAGCAATAGACCCAGCGTTCCGACACCGGCATCACCGGACGTGTGCAGGACACGGCGAACAGCGAAACGGCGACCATGGCTGGAAACAGGCTGCGCATGGGTTTGACTGGTTACTGGAGTTAAATGGTTGAATCGTAAAATCGTTACAACGTTGAATCGGATTCGAGAATTATGAATGGAACCGTTTTAACGTTTTAACAATTCAACGACTCAACGTTTCAACGATTTAAGAACACTCACACTGCCGCGGCGGGCTCGTGATTGTTCGCCGCGGCCGGCTGCGTGACCGGCGCCTTTGAACCTGAGGAAAGGAGCTTGGCCCGGTTGAGCAGTCCGGCGACGGTGAGCACCAGCCAGCCTTTGAGCGTCACGATTTGTTCGCCCTCAAATTCGCGCCGGACTTCGCCGCCGAAGCCCCGCTTGAACTCGTTGATCCGCAGCAGCGCGGCGTCCGTGGTTCCCGCATACCAGCCGCCGAAATCGAACCGCGTCAGCCCCGCTTCCTTGTACCGGAGAATGTCATTCCAGAAGAGATAACGGTTGGCCCGGCCAATCATGTTGCGCGTGGCACTGTCGGAAAGGCCTGGATACAACGATGGCGAGTGCAACTGGCTGGCCCGCTGGTGGTCGCGATAATTGCCATGGAAGACCAGCGCTTTGCCTTGTGAATCCCGGGCGACTGAGAGGTCCAGAACGCCGGCGGCCGCCATGCCGTTCAGACGCGCCCGGTCTAATGGTGACAAACCCTTCGTTGGCGCGAAGGCGTTGTACATCTCCTCGAAGCGATCCAGCACCGCCGGGTCATTCGGATCACAACACTCGCACCGGATCTTGTCCCGGTCGCGGGCACGCCGGATTTTGTAGGCCGTGTCGTCGTGCAGGCGCGCCTTCAATTCTCCGACGGTCTGCGCCAGGTCAATCACGCAATTGTGGAAATCCCGGCACTTTGCGCCCGGCACGGGACAGGAACGCAACCGGTAAAGGACCCAATCCACCGAACGGAAGTCGCTTGGTTCGTCATCGTACCAAGCTTCCGCCCGGGTAAGAAACCGTGATCGGTAGATGAACATCCGAACCTCTTTCTTTCGTTGTGTGATTCCTGCGAGTTATGGACTGCGGTGGCAATCCCGCACAGCGGGAGCGACAGCGCCTTCGTGAAGCAATCAAAGCGCCGTCGCCGCTGCGCTCTGCCAGCGCAGTCCAAGGGTTCAAACCGCGACCGTCACTTTCAACGCTTTCGCATGGCGTTCCATAACATCTGGCGCTCGTCCTGGTTCAGCACCAGTCCGAGAACACCCGCGCAGTACAAAACCGATATCCCCAACCCGGCGGCGATTAAATCGCCCCAATCAGCCATCTCCCAGACCGACGCCACCGCGCGGCCAAGCAGGATGGTGGCAACGGTCACGAGCAGAATCGGCGTGAATTCCCACAGGAACGTGCGCCACGACCGGCGCAGGATGTGCGCGGCGTAGATCGGCGTGAACAACGCGTGCCTCAGCGTGATCGTGATCACACCCGCGGCAGCGATGCCATACAGACCCCACCCCAAGGGGCCAGCCAGTAGCAGCGCCAGGCCCAGGTTGGCCAGGCCAACAAAGAGCGTGAACACGCCCGGCACTTTCATGCGGTCCGTCGTGAGATGCAGCCCGAGCAACGGGTTGACGGCCATGTTGAGGCAAAGCGGCGCCGCCATCAGGAACAGCAGTGGACTCCATTCACCGAAAGCGGGGCCGAGCCACAAACGCAGCAGCGGTTCCGAAAACGCGCACATCAGCGCGATGGGCAGCGCCAGCATCAAGCCCAGACATTTGACGCCGCGACGCGCATACGTGACCACCCCGTCAATGTCTTTGCGCGCGTAGTAATAAGTCAGCGTGGGTTGGAACACGATGCCGATGTTTGCGCTCAGGGTCCGGACCAACAGCGGCAGTGCCATTACCGCGGCGTATTTTCCGGCCAGTTCCGCGCCAAAAAGGCGGTTGGCCACCAACACGTCAATGCCCATATAAAGAATCCAGCCGACTTGGTTGACGATCATCCAGCCGCCAGTCGTGGCCAGCCCTTTGAACACGCCCCAGTTGAAATCCTCGCGGGCAATCCGCAGCGACGGCGTCAGCCGCCGCCACAACCAGACCGAGCCTGCCGCCGCGACGAGCGTCCCGCAAAGAATCGCAATGCCGACAAATTGAATGCTGGCGGACAGCGCATAAAACAGCAGCACCACGAAACCCACGCGGGTCAGGATTTCGCCGGTGGCGACCAGATTGAACAGGTCGAACCGATTGCGGCAATAAGCCGACACCGCGAAAGGCGTCCTGAGTTCATTCAACAGGAACGCCGCGACGACCGCTGCGACCAGCCAGCGTGCTTCGGCCTCCAAGCCGGCCGGCACGCGGATGATCGAATCAAGGAACACCAACCCCAGACCGGTCGGAATCAGCAACGCGGCACAAAGCGCCAGGCTGCCCCAAAACGCGGTGTTAAAGACCCGGCTTGCCTGTTCGTGATTTCCCTGTTCCAACGCAATGGTCAGCGAACGGCCCACGGCGGGATTCAAACCAACCGTGATCAGCGCCATCACCGAGGTGAGCGTCGATGCCAGGGGAATCAACCCGTAGGCGGCTGGTCCGAGCTGCCGGACCAGAAACGGGACATACCACACGCCCACCGCCAGGCTCAGAGCGAGGTAGCCCAGATTGCTCGCGAGATTGACGCTGAACCGTCCGCGTTTGACCGCGTCGCGGCTTGACGCAGTTTGCGGCGGTTTCTCGGCAACAGCTTCCATGCGGATTCATTTATGATTTACGATTGATGATTTATAATTTGTTCCTCCAGCCGTGCGGTCGACGCCTGCCACGACGCAAATCATAAATCGTAAATCATCAATCCTCAATCACCTGATCGCCGGGCTGGGGCGTTTCGGCGGGCGAGGCTCCCAGTGGTAGCTGCTCGCGTAGCGTTGATAGCCGTTGCATTCGTATCGCGAGGGGATGGCGCGATTGAAGATGAGGCCCAGCACGCGGGCGCGACGCTGATGCAACGCATCCAACGCCTGGCCCGCCATTCGCGCCGAGGTGTATGACGCGCGCACCACGAAGAGCACGCCGTCCACCTGGGGCGCCAGGGCGGAAGCGTCACTCGCGGCCAGCAAGGGCGGAGTGTCCACCAGAATGAAATCAAAACGCTCCCGTACTTGTGACAGGAAACGGCTCCACTCCGCGCTCAACACCAGTTCGCCCGGATGCCGTCGCGCGTCGCCCGCGGGCAGAAGCGCAAGGTTCTCCAGGTCCGGATGAACGACGGCATCGGAGAACGAGCTTTCTCCGTTGAGGATTTCCGCCAGGCCCGGCGTGGCGGACGCCGCGAAGTATTCGTGCAGCCTGCCCCGGCGCATGTCCGCGTCCACCAGCAATACCCGGGCGTTGCCCATGGCCATTGTGGCAGCCAGGTACAATGACACGGTCGATTTGCCCTCCTTGGGAACGGAGCTGGAAATGAGGATTGTTTTGGGCTTCGTTCCCCCGTTGCCCATGAACAGGAGCGACGAGCGAATGGTGCGGAAGGATTCCAAAAACTCGAACCGCTGTTTTTCCAACGCCTCCAGTCCCAAGTGACCCTTGCGGTTCTTGATGCTGATCTCGGGGATTTGCCCGACGACCGGCTCGGAGAGGTGTTCGCTGAGGTCGGTGAGGGAAGAAAAATCATCCCGCAGCACCCCAAAGCAATAGAGCAGCCCGAAGCCAAGGAAGAGCGAACCGGCCAGCGCGACGGCCAGGTTCCTCTTCATACGGTTGATCGGCGCCGCGGCCGACGCCGGGTCAAGAATGCCCACGTTCTCCTGCTCGACGGCTTTGCTGAGATCCACGGTCTGCACCAACTCCAGCAGCTTGTCGTAGCCGGCCTGAAGCCGGTTCATCCCCTGGCGGAGCCGTTCGTAATCGGCCATCTTGCGGCTGGCTTCGAAGGCCCGCCCGTCCCATTCCTCGAGCGTCTTTTCCAGGTTCTGGATTTCCAGTTTGATGGCCTGACGGCGATGCGTCATTTGTTTCACCGCCTCGTCCCGGGAGATTTGGCCGAGTTTCTCCTGAGCCGCGATTTCCTCGTTCAACTTGATGATCTTGGGGTGGGCCGGTTTCAGGAAATGGAGTTCATCGCGTTTGGCCTTGAGTAATCCGATCTGTTGGTTCGCCTTGAACAACTCATCATGGGGACCGGCCAGGCTCGTCAACATTTCGCGGGCGATGGCTTCATCCGCCAACGATTCACCGGAAGGCCCGATTTCCCGGCGGCTTCTGGCTTCAATCCATTGTTCCGGCAGCAACGACTGAAGCAATCCCAGTTCGGTCCGCAGGTTGGCGATCTTCCGGTTCAACTGGCCGAGGTAACTGCCGGCGCTGGCGCCCTGTTCCTGCAACAGCACCACGTTGTTCGAGGATTGGAACGCGGACAATTTCTCCTGTTGCGCGTCCAACTCCTGGGCCAGCTCCCTCACTTGCGCGGCGACGGAAGTGACGACCCGGTCCGCCGACTTATCGCGCGCCTCCTTCTTGAAGCTCAAATATTCTTCCATCCAGATGTCCACGAATGCGCGGGTCAACTCCGGTTCCGGACCGATGGCGTGCAGCTCCAGAATGCTGCTCCGCGAAGCTTCGCGCACTTTCACTTTGAAAAGCGAAGGCGGGTTCGTTTCGGACCGCGTGGTTTCGCCGTGGGCGGCCACGTAGCCCGGTTCCGAGACCAGTTGCCAAAGCCCCTTTGCCTTGTCCGGAAGGCTGGCGCCCGTCGTTGCGTTCGTTTCCGTGGCGATGGCGCCGGGCGCGTTGGTGATGGTTGCGGCCAGCCGGTTCAGGGCGCGCCGCTGAATCATCGGGCTGCGCAACAATTCCGCCTGCGTTCCCAGATAATCGATCAGTTCCTCGGTGTAGAGCCGGCCTTCGCGCAGGTCGAGCTTGCCGGTCAGCCACATGCGGCCCATGGATTCGTACGCGGGCGGAGCGTGGTAGGTCAGGTACCAGACCGGTACCACCACCGAAATCACGATCAGGGTCAGGAGCCACCAGTATTTGCCCAGCAAAACCCGCCACCGGTGCAGCCGCCCATGCAGCCGGGAGGCGGACGTAAACCGATCACCCGGAGTGAGCAAATTCACCGCGGGCGTCGTCAGTTGTTGATTGCTTTCCATGGCAACCTCCCGTCAAAAGTTCACCAGCCGCGCGGGCACCACGATCATGTCGCCCGGCTGCACGACCAGGTCCTTCTCCAGCGCGCCCTTCTGCCAGACGTCGAGAACATTAACCTTGAATGTCTCCGCCCCTGTGGCGGTCTTCCGCACGAGATGCACGTTTCTCTTGTCCGAAAAATCGCTGAACCCGCCGGCCCTCAGAACCGCCTTGCTGACAGTCATGTGTTCGTCGGCGGGAATTTCAAAACCGCCCGGCGTGCGCACCTGGCCGGTGACATAAACCCTGCCGGTGACCCTCGCCTTGTTGACCACTTCGACGGAGATCATCACCGTCGCGCGGTAGTAAAGATCCCGTTCCAACAGTTTCTTGATTTCCTGGGCCAATTGCCGGCTGGTTTTTCCGGCAGCCTCAACGAGTCCGTAGTACGGCACATCCAGTTCGCCGGTGTCTTTGACCGTGAGGGTGCGCGGCTCGTCCTTGTCCTCGATGACATGGTAGGTGATCCGGTCGCCCGGCCCCAGTTTCTGCCGGTCGTCCAAAGTCGCCATGGACGTCGCCCCAGCCAGGCGTGTCGGAGCGTTGGTTTGGGCCGGTTCAGCGGAACTGGCAACCAACACGCCGAAACACAGCGAAAGCAAAATGAGGGATGCGGTTTTCATAGGTCGATCGGGTCTGTTGTCCTGGTAGTAGAAAAGCCGGAAAGTCGAGGACGAGGACGACGGTGAGACTTCAAAAACTGAAGGACAGCTCCCAACTAAGCCGGTTCCGCGAAAAATCCCGCAACGGAACATCCGACTCTTTGATGGAAAAATCGTAAGCCACGCCTGTGCGCCAATGTTTGTGAAACTGCCAGCCCGCCCACACGCCGGCCCGATAATAAGTGTATTCCTCGCGAAACGGTCCGCCGAATTCCTCGGCGAAATTGGCCGACAAACTTGCGCCCAGATGCACGTTCCGGACGACGGGCGAGGCAATCGAGTAGCGAACCTGGGTGAGTTCCACGTTGTTCGCGTTGTCGCCGATCAAATGCTCGCGCGTGGCCGCCAGCGCGTGGGTAAAAAGCCGCGTTTCCTGCTGGACCCGCACATAGGCGTAGTAGTCCTCAAACTCGCTGGTCACCGCCGGGCCGGCTCTGAAACGCGCCGTCTCGTAACCGCCGCCCGCGCGCAGGTTGATTTTCTCCAACGTCAACAGCTCGATGAACGGCCCGCCGCGCGCCCGCCAATGATCGTTGAGAACAAGCTCCGTTGCGTAATCATGCAGGCTGGCCTGCGCTTCCAAACCGACCTGCACCGTGTCTCCGATCAAAAGTGCCGCGCTCGCATTGAACCATTCCGAAACCCGGTCCAGGTAGTTGAACTGCCCCGTCACCGGGACAAAGTTCTCGTGATCGTATCCCGCCGTCAGAACGACCTTGTTCAGGTCCCACAACACCTCTAACCCGGCCAGGTTGTCCCAACGGCTGAATTTGCCCACGTTGACGAAATTGAAAAATCGCTCGGTCGGCCCCGAGTTGTAGAACAGGCTCTCCTGGTAGGAAAAGCGCTCGCGCAGCGTGATGCGAAAGTCGCCGGCGAAAACGCGGAACGACAGTTCGGAGTCCGGATTGATCAGGGGCGCGTCGCTGTTGAGCGCGCGGTTGTTCAGATACCATTCGTAGTTCACGCCCAGCGAAAGGCGCAATGCGTTCAGTTCCGTGACCGGCCAGAGCGCCTGCAAGTTCACTCCGGGGTTGATCAACAGATCGTCGCTCTGGTTCGCATCCGAGAAAAAGACATTGTCCGTGTAGCCCAGCCGCATGGCGGCTTCCGTCCGAAAGCGGACCGCCCCCCATTGCAGGTTGTAATCCTCGGCCGCCAGGGCGCGCTTCAACGCCGCCGCCGCCTCTTCGCCGGCCAGCGACCCTCGCGTTTGCGCGTGGGCGGCCACCGCCAAAAGCATGATCCCGCAGGCCACCTGAGCTTGCACCAACCAGCGCGCAAGCCAATGTCCCCAGGCATTTCGATGCCTTCCATTCATGACCCGTTGACGTTCCCCAGCGCGTCATTGGATGTCCGCTGAGTCGAACATCCAAGTCGCAGGGAACGGCGAATGTAACATCGCCTTCCCGCCCCCGCGCTGCAACGTCCCTTTCTCACCCGCCCGCACAACTCACTGCTGCGGGCGCAATCGATAAAATTCCGCCTGCCCGGTCGCCGGCTTCGTCACCACATACTGCTCGCCGCGAATCACGGGAGTGTTGGTGTCATTCGCCCAACTCCCATCGGCCGCAAGGCTTGCCCGTGACTGCAATGTCCAGTTGCCGACATTGGTCGGCCACGACACCTCGACGTTTGGGGCCACGGTTGCGATTTGTAGCCGGGCCGCGCGGGGCAGCAGAACAAAGACATTGAACGTCGGGCCGGTGGACGGAGGCGTCAGCAGCGGGCCATTGGGCGCGGCCACGGTCAACCCCGTCATGGGCAACAGCAGCGGAGCGCCGTCAAACACCCCGCTCAACACCGGCGGTCCAGATGGGTCTTGCGCGTTGATCACGTCGTACCCCACGCCCACAGGCAACAACGAGGCGACATCCACCGGCACATGGCTCAACCCGTCCCAGTTGTACACGATGATGTTGGCGCGACCCGGCTCGAAGCGATTGGGGCGGACAAAGACCTGCGTGCCGCTCAATCCGCCCACCGTATGGCTGCTGTTCAGGTCATAACTCGTGGCCGCCTGCCACTCCGGAAAAGTGTGGACGATCGAATTGCTCCAGAAACCGCCAGCCGTCGGCGCGCGCCAGTATCGATTGTCATCCCAGACGCCCGTCATCGGAAACGTTTGATTCAACCGGACAATCGGGTTCGTGTTTTGCGCCGCGAAGAGGTTCCCGGTCACCGTCGCGTTGGTCCAGTTGTTCAACGTCAGGCTCAACGGGAAGTAATTGTCCTGCAGTACCACGCTGCCGTTGGTTCCGAACCACCCGATCAGCACGTTGTCCAACGCGGTGGTGACCAGCGGCCGATAAGTCATATTTTCCTTCAAAACGATGCGGTCGGCGCCGGTCGAAGGCGGCTCCACGCCGATGATCCAGTCCCAATACCGTCGCACCTGTTGCAACGCGCCCGCGTGGAACGCCACGTTGCCCTCCAGCGTGACGCCCGCCAGTTGACGGCCCGCGCGCTGCTCGTAAAGGTGGAAGTTCGCTCCCGTGGCGTTGAACGCGATATTGTCCGCAATCTCGACGGGACCGATGTAGCTTTGCGCGTAAACATTGTGCCCCTCCGCGTTGTCCGGCGAAGCCCAGCCGTTGTTGTAAAGCAGGCAGCCGTACACCAGCGTGTTGGTCGCGACTTCCGAGATGTAGATGCCGCTGCGCGTCTGGTCGCGAACCACCAGATTGATGAAACTCAGATTGGGCGCGTAGCACTCGATGCCGATTCTTGGATTGATGTCGCTCGGAGGCGGATTGATGCCCGCCCCCCATATCGCGCTCAAGCGGTTTGTGTCCGAACTGTATAATTCAAAATCGCGCAAGACCACGTGACCGGCAGCGCCCCAAAAGATTACGGAACCATCCACCCGCGCCTTCTCTCCGGGCCATTGGCGGAACGTGATCGGTTTTCCCGCTTCGCCGTGAACTTGCGTGGCCACCTGGCCCAACGCATACGTCCCTTCGCGCAACCAAAACGTGTCGCCCGGTTGCCCGACCCCACCCGAGAGAGCCGTCCTCAGGTCGTACGGTTCGGCCATCGTGCCGGGACCGCCCGGCGTTCCCTGCGGGGCCACGTACCAATTGGCTGCGCCCGCTTGCAGCAGCGCCCACGGCATCCAGACCAGGCAGAAGCGGATCAGTGGGCCGAGCTTGAATGGACGGCCACCGATCACAGCGCCACACAACTTGGGTGCGATCCGGTTGCCGCTCGACTGCGCGCTGGCCCGCCATAATCCGCTTTGTTCGCCACGCGCATGCGCAGAATGAAGCTCGAGCCCGTCAGGTACTGCATCGCCCGGTTCTGCGAAAGCCGGCCCAGCGGATACAAAGGATTCCAATCCAGATCTCGCAGGCGGTAGCCTGCTTGTTCGAAGGTTCTGATCCAGACCTCTGGTTGCTGGTGTTTGTGCCACTCGATGGTCGGCGCAAACGGCGACTTGAGCCCGACCATGTTCCAAAGGTTGAACCGAGCCATGTCCACCACGAGCACGATCCCATCCGGCGCGAGCAACTCGCGCAAGCGGGTCAGGATCGCCACAAACCGCGCGACCGCGTCCGTGTCGCGATGCAACCGGGTCGTCGCTTCCTCATCCAGGTGATTGATTACATTGTACAGAATGGCGACATCAAACGGCCCGGCGTCCGGCGAGAGATCTTCCAAAGAGGCTTCTTTCGCGAAGACCGTCCGTTCGAGCTGCAATTCCTGAATCGTCCAGCGGAATCGCTCCAGCGTGCCTTTGGTGCTCCCGGCGGTTTCGGGCTCGATCCCCAGAACCTTCGCCGCGCCATGAATGCCGGCCCACAGCGCGAACGCACCGCTGCCGCAGCCCACGTCCAGCACGCGCCGTTGTGCCAAGGGTACGCCGCCGAAGACAGCCCGTGCGCGCGCCTTGTATCTCCTCGCGCTCCGGTAACCGGCAGCCCGCGCCGCCACCGCAATCTTTGCTTCGGTGTCTTGCACAACTCCGGCTCGTTCTCGTCCTCGTCCTCGAAATAATTCGTTGCGAGCCTGTTGGCCCGATGCTCACCGAACGCGGCAACAACGCCTCCCTCTCCCCAAGGGAGAGGGCCGGGGTGAGGGGGAAGGCAACGTTACACTTCCACGATCTCCAAATTCGCCAAGCAATGCGGCATACCAATCGCCGTTCCCCTCCTGGGAGGGGCAAGGGGTGGGTTCTCCGCGAGCCTGTTGCCCGATACTCACCGAACGCGGCGCAGTTCCAAAGAAGCTTTGCACCTTTCAGGTTGGATGCGCCGTAAGCAACCCCGCCCGGCCAAGCGCGATCTGCGCGCCGTTCCGATGGTTGAACAGCACCGACTCCAGACCCAGTTCGGCCGGCACCGAGCGGCCCAGGATGTCGAGCAGGATCTGGACGCGCTGTCTGCCCGGCAGCACCCGCGTGACCGTCGCCTTCATGCCCGCGAACGCCCCGGCAGCGATCTCCACTTCCTCTCCCTCCACCGGTGTATCCGTCAACACCACGTCGCTCATTTCCGCCAGTTGCCGCCGCAACTCCCCGATGACGTAGTCTGGCACTTCCGGCACAAGGTCGCCGAATCGCACCACAAACTTCACCGCCGGCGTGCCGCTTACCTTCTCCAGCATTGCGTCCAGCGTGAAGCGGGCGAACAGGTAGTTGGGAAACAGGGATTCGATGAACCACTTGGGCCCCCGGCGCGTGGAACGCAGCAGGCGCAGTTGCGGATTGAACACCTCGACAGCGGGAAGCTGCCCCAGGTGCGCGGCCGCAATGTGTTCCCGTTTCATCTGGGAACGGATGCAAAACCAGGCTGCCTTGTCTGCATCAGGGCAAAGCTCCGCACTTCGTGAGGGAGCAACTTCCATCGCGCTTTTCATTGCGGCTCAAACTGTTGACGCGCTTCCCCAGTCGGCAACGTCCGGACGGCACTTGGAGCTTTTCTTGTAGGAGGCCGAAAGCCCGTCCACCCATTGGCACGATACGTCGGCCATTTATTGCGGTCTATTCTGTGACCACCCCAATTGAGATGGGGCATGGCCCTTATCAATTTAGAGCGAGACTGTTGCTGAAGAATCACCGTCACGTAATGCCGCGGGCACGGATGCTGCTTTGGCCTCAGCTGGGCTGTGTTGGAACTACAAGGAACCCCTTGATTAAGAAACTGGAGCCAATGGTCGGGATTGAACCGACGACCTACGGTTTACGAAACCGTTGCTCTACCACTGAGCTACATTGGCGTCCGCCAGTGGCCGATAATTAAAAAGCCCGCCGCCGCGATTGCAAGGGAAATTCTCCTCATTTCTCGGGCAGGGCGTTGCCCGACAACGACCCAAGGAAACCTTGGAGTTCAAGCTTCAGCTTGAGGCAAACTCCACGCCCCCACCTAAGGAGGCGACAGTTGAATCAACAACCCCCGCGGCTGGTCGCCCCAATTTTGATTGGCCGAAAACGTCGCATACCCGCTCTTGGTCACCGTCACGGTGTACGGCGTGAACGAGTAATTCGCCTCGGTATGCGTCTGCAAAAAGAACCTCCCATTGGAGTCGGTGGTCGTCGTCACGCCGTCCAGCGAGGTCGAAACCACCGCTCCGGCAATCGGCGCGCCGCCCGCCAGCGCCTGCACCGTCCCGCCCAGCGCCACGAACCCTTGCTGGTACCCTTCGTCCGGCTGCGGCTCGCGGATGCGATAGAATCGGCGCGACGCATATTGCGAATCGCCATCGTAGAAAATCAGAAACCCGCTGCTGCCCGTTCCCAGCGTTTGCACCGGCACCCAGAACGAAAGATCCTGCGACGCCTCCAGCGTGTAGGCCCAATACTTGTCCCCGTTCGCTTCGACCTGCTGCAACACATTCGGCTGCTGCGGGGACAGCGTCGCTTTGATCGCCGTGCCCGTGGTTTGAATGATGAATTCCGTTTCTTTCCCGAACGCGAAGATGAACGACACGCCCGAGTAACTCGTGTTGTCATCCACCTTGATCTTGCCGAACAACAGCCTCACAAAATACTTGCGCCCAGGGGACAGCGTGTTCGCCGGAATCGTATGGGATGTCGCGTTAAAGAGAATCTCTCCGTTTTCGTCCGACTCATACACCTCCATCCCATGCTCGTTCTCGATGGCCAGACCAATGTGGTCGCCGGCGCCCAGGCCGGTCGCGTTCCAATTGATCGTTATCGGCCCCGTGTGGTCCAGCGCCTGCAAGCTCGCCAGGTTGCTCACGGTCGGATCACTGGGATAATCGTCCGCCGGTATGGTGAAATTGATGGTCTTGTTGCCATTGCGCACCGCATTGATGCCCAACGAATAGTTGCCCGACGGGAAGAACCGGTCCAGATCCGTCTTCGAGGCATACTCCGCACTGTAGTCAAACGTGCTGCCAATATAATCATTCACTGGATATACCCCGCCCACCGGCAGAGCCAGATAGCCGCCGGTCACCGTGTTCAAGCCCGTCAAATCGCCTGTCATCTCAAACACGTAATCGCCGGTCGGCACAATGGTCGAACTGTTCTGAAACAAGCCCTGCCCCTTGAAGATGACGATTTGCTCCACATCGTTCGCGTCGGGCGTGTTGCTGTCCGTTGTAAACTGGCCGAAATCGATCGACAAAAAATTGCCCGCTACGTCGCGCAACACATCCGTGTTGAACATCCACTGAATCTGCGTGTTCGCCGGAAGATCCCCATTGTGTTTCGCATAGAGAACCGTCCCATCCGGGCTCCAGGTGTAGGTAAAGGTGCTCAACCCGCTGCCTGTCCACTGGATCGCCCCGACATGCGACGACGTATTCATCGGCTCGCTGAATTCAAACGACACGGAGGAATGCCGCGGCACGAATGACTGGTTGTAATACGGAATCGAATTGATCAGCGTCGGCGCCTCCGAATCGGTCCCACCCGTCGTGAATATATGGAAATGCGTTTCCTTGATGTAGGCCGCCACGCCGCCGACGCCCGGATAGTCCGAGTTGAAACCGCCCGGCGCGGCCGCGACCATCAGTATCGCCTCATACCGTTTGCCGGGATCCAAGGTGCCGCCCGGAATGCTGGTGCCTGTTGACGTTCCGTTCAGGGCGCCGCCATCGCCTGGTCCTGGACTTTCATACACCGAATTCCCGTTTTCGTCCTCAATCGTCAACTGCACAAAATCGCTGAGCGTCCCCCCGAGGGATTCCCAGGACAAATTCAGCGCGTTGTTCGCATTGTGCGCTTGGGCGGCGTTGTAGCTGGCCGCCGTCAACCGCGGCACCGCGCGATAGGTATCCCCGGCGAAACCGCTAAACGTCGCCACCACCGTGCCGTCATTCACCGTCTGCATCGTCAGCACGTACGTGCCATCGGCAAAATCCGTGTTCAGACCCAGGAGATTGTCATACTCCCTCTCGAAAAACCGGTTGAACCCATCACTCTCCAGCATCAGCGTCACATTGGTGCCGTTCGGCGCCGCCAGCGTCGCGCTGGTCACCGAGTTGCTGAAGGTCAGGTCCACAAACACCTGCATCTGGATCCCCCCTTCCTGCAAGCGCACCACGTCCGGGTTGTCCTGATCAAATCGCTGGGCCTTGATGACGCCAAAAAACTCGACGTCGCGCGGCGTTGCTCCGCCCATGGCGAGGGTGGCGCTCAAGCCAAGGGCGCAAAAGGACCGGATAAGAGAACGGGATGTACTCATAGGAAGGCGTTGCACGTGCTGGTTACGGTTACGGCGTACTCTGGTAGCTTCATACCAAATCTCCCTGAAAAAACAAGAATCTTCTGGTCGATGGCGCCACTTTGCCAATTTCCGCGCAGTGTCCTACAAAGCGGGTTCGTGATACGTGATGCGTGATGCGTTCGAGGGGGAACGGGGGTGGGTGGTTTTGGGAGTCTGGTTGCAGGGCGGCGTGGGCACGGAGTATGGAGTTTTGGAGTGGTGGAGTGATGGCGGCGGGGCGTGAAGGCGTGATGCGTTGGTTGCGACACCGCCCAATTGAGAACGGTCCCCCCTCCCCCCCCGATAGCCTCGAATAAGGTCGAATAGCCTCGAAAGTCGTGCGCGGGAATATTTTTGCATGGGGCAGATGTGGATTTACGTGGATTTGGGTGGACCATGGCGGAGTTCAAGGTTCCGAGTTCGGTTCAAGGTTGGAATTTTTTTTCCGAATTGGCGCGAGGCGGAAAGGGGCGGCATCCGTGTGGGGCGGTGATAAGCGGGGTTCATGGTGGGTTGAGGGGTTAAATTTTTTGTTCTTTTCTCAAGGTCCTCGCCATGAGGGGGCGCGATGGGTGTACGCGAGGGGGCGCGGACGGAAGGCGGCGGGCCGGTCCGTTCTGGACGGTGGCGCTCCCTGGCGCATGGGAGTAGTGTGCCATGGAGTGATAGATGTGTCAAGTGGCGATCTGATCTCCCGCAGATTCAGAAAACCGCCGATGGGAAGCCGACCAGCAAGCGAATGGGGGCAAACGAATGGGGAGCGGCAAATGACGAAGCAGGCCGAAGGGGGCGAGGGAAACCGCTAATGAACGGATAAACGCTAATCCGGGAATGCCTCACGCAAAGGCCGCGGAGGGCGTAAAGGGAGCAGACAGAAAAATTGGGGACGAAAAGGTAAGGAGGCGATGCTTTCCAGCGAATGGGATATGGCTTTCAAGCGACTGCTGATGAGCGGATGGGAAACCAGTGTTCAGTAAAAACAATTCGCGATAATCCGCGAAATTCGCGTCTCCCATTCGATTGACCTCATTCGCTTGATTTCGGTTCTGGTTGACCTCGGGTGTGAGGCCGCCGCTTGCTCCAAGGAACCGAAGACCGAAATCAATCGAATGGGGACAAACGAATGAGGGAAGGGGGAAACAAGGGAAACTTCAAATTTCAATCATGACGCGTTGGCCGTTTTCATTTTGCCGCGGCCAGGCGCAGGCCCAAAACGACAAAGAGCGCGCCCGCCATCCGGTTGAGCGCGGTTGAAAAGGATGGGTTGCCCCGCAAACGGTTGCCGAGCAACGCCGCGAACCAGGCGAGGCACAGGCACCAGAGCGTGCCGGTGACCACAAAGCAAAGCCCCAGCGTGATGAACGCGGCGAACTTCGACGGACTGTCCGCCGCGATGAACTGCGGCATGAAGGCGAGAAAAAAGAGCGCCACCTTCGGGTTGAGAACGTTGGTCAGCAGTCCCTGCCGGAAAACCGCGCGAAAGCCCGAGGTGGTGAAAGTCGCCGGAATCGCCGTGGCGGAAGCGCGGGTGAGCAGCAGGCGCGCGCCGAGATAGATCAGATATGCCGCCGCCGCGAGTTTCACGGCCAGAAATGCCGTGGCGGACGTGGCGATGATCGCCGAAAGCCCCAACGCCGCCGCGAACGTGTGGACGAGCGTGCCGGCGCCAATGCCCAGGGCCGACGCGATGCCCGCGCTACGACCCTGCGCCAAGCTCCGCCCGAGGATGTAAAAGGTGTCCGGCCCGGGCGTGAGGTTGAGCAGAATGCCCGCCACGAGGAAAACCCCGAAATCATGAATGCCAAACATGGGAGTTAGGCGCTAAAACACGTGACGATTCAATGGCGAGGGTTGAGGTCAGGTGTTCGACGTTGTAATAACATACCTCTGCATTGCCTGCTGCTGTGCAATCTCGGCGAGGCGAGCGGGTCCACCGCCGTGCATCTCACTTCGAGGGTAAGTAAGTTCCCAGTAGCGTCCGTCCATCGGGTCGCGAAATAAAACCGACCAGCCGCCATCTGCCGTGCCAACTCGCTGAAGGTGCTGCGATACGAGCTGCTGAATCCTCGACTGCGTGGCCGAGTCCCACTGGCCTGCTGCCGTGAATCCATAAAGCTCATGCTCCTCGGGGAGTAAACGCATGATACCACTTAACATTTAATTCAACGACGGCGTGTCGTCATAACGAACGCAGTATGCCCCCCGCTATTCCTTTGTCCAACTCTATACCCCACCCCGCCCCAAGCCCGCGATCCAGCTCCGGGTCGCGGATTACAACCGTGGCGCGATGGCTGGGCGATGTAGCGGGTTAGGCGTCATGATTCTAATTTCTTCAATATTTCGTCCAACTGTGACTTGGCGTGGGGGTAAGTGTAATACCGCCCACGCGCTGGTGTCACTGCTTCATAAATTAACTCCGGTTGTCGCAGGATGGCCTCCGCCGATAAATCAAAGCGAAATCTCGTGTACGCAGAACGGTCAGAGCCGTCGCCTAAATCCTTCCACGCCCTCGGCCACTCGCCGCGATGCGTGGCAACATAGGCGTCAAGATCGCGAATAATTCTTGCAGGGTACGGTATGACCCTCGTCCTTTCATTGGGCGCAATTTAAAGCATCGGCGGCGTGGATTCAAGCGTGCGAATGAACCGCTCGTTCGACAATCAGCGCCTCGTCACCTCGGCTGCTACGAGATTCACGGGGATAACGAACCCCTCTCCCCCTCGTTCCTCCGGGGAGGGAAACGTACGCGATGCGTCTGAAATAATGATGCGTTGGGATTCGCCAGGCGCAACAAAGCGCCATCGGACTGGCGCACTCCAAGACGCTGGCGCGCCCGCCATGTGCCCGGACGTTGCCAGCGGCTTGAATTTCGAGAACGAGGACGATGAGACGACGAAAGAGCTTTAAAATCCACCCACCCACACGGGCTGCGTGTACGCGCCGTTCACGGCCACGTCCCACGCTTCGAAACGCACCCATTTCCGGCCCTGCAAATCCACGGGCACGCGCAGTTCGCGCTTCCCGAAGGGCCCGGTGTCGGCCAGGTCAATCCGTTGCCGGTACACGGCGTCGCCGTCGCCGGAAATGATCTCCGCAAACCTCAGCGGGAATGTCCATTCCAGGTCCACCCGCACCTCGGATTTCCCATCCGCCCCCAAGCGCAGTTCCTCGCCGCTCCGTTTTCCGCCCACGCGAAAATCCTTGATCAGCACCTCGCCGGTGGTCGTGAAAAACGCGCCGCCACGCAGCGCGTCCAGGATGGGCTGCCACCCTTCGTCATACCGGGGCAGGCGCGCCAGCCGCAGATAATTGATGTTCATGTGGCTGTAGAGTTCGTGCGTGTGGTCGATCTTGAACGTGTCCACCTCGCCCGGCGCGTACTTGCGCGGGCCCCAGTTGGCCATGTCATTCAGCAAATCCAGCACGCGCTCGCCCAGCCGTTCGCGCGACAGATCCGACGGCATCGATTTCCACGCGCCGCCCAGCCAGAAATCCGCCCGGTAAAAATCTTCGTTCCGAAAGATGTCCGGCGTCCAGCTCGACGCCTTGATGCGCGGGTGCGCCGACCACGCCAGGCCCCGCTCGCGCTGCAACAATTCCATCATGTCTTCGCGGCTGCCCACGCGATACACGGTGCCGTATTTTGGATGCGTCTCCGCCAGCGGTTCACCCGCCTTGCGTTGCATGACCCAATACACCGGCTTCGGAAACAGGCTCATCCAATGCCCCGGATGCTTGCCCGGTTCCTTCAACCCCAGGAAATCGTTCACTTCCTCGCCCGGAATCAGCAGCAGTTCGGCATCCGACAACCGCCGGCATTCCGCGAACATCGTGTCCAGCTCCGGCAGCCGCAGCGGGCCCGAATCGCGCTGATGCCCGTCTCCGTGGAACTCGCCCAGATGCACCGCATTCACGCCCATTCCCTTGAACGCGGCGACAAACTCCGGCACGGGCACGGGCTTGCCCTCCGCCAGAAACTTCATCGCCCACACCGTGTGCGCCAGGTGATAATGGCTCGTGAAGGTCTTGTGCCCCGCCAGTTCCGGAAAGCGGTCGCCATGCGTGTAACGCAACGTCTCCTTCAGCGCCTCCTCCGCCCGGCCCCGGCTCAACAGGAAAAACATCCCCAGCCGCTGTTGCGTCCCGGGCGGCGCGTTGAACCACGGAATGAATTTCCCGCCCGTGGGCGATTGCCGCATGCCGAAGCCCATCGGCGTGGCCAACGGCTCCTCGCGCTTGCCGAACCAGACGAACTTCAAATTGTCCGTCTCATCGCGCGGAAACTGGAATGCATGCGGCGGTGGAAACGCCGCCACCGACCCGCCCTCGCCCTCTGCAATGATCGTCCGATACCGCACCGCCACCGGCTGGTACGCCGTGTCGGCCGGCCGGCGCTGCCAGCGCCCCTCGGTGTCCATCCACACCACGTTCTTCCAGCCGCCGTTGGCGCTCGTCCACCCCGCTTCATACACAATCGCCCGCCGATCCTCGCTGGTGGACACCACCGCTTCCAGGTGCACCAGCCGGCTCCCCGCATAAAAATGCAACTGGAGTTCCCCTGCGAATCCGCCTGCCTTCACCGGGCCCACCGCGACCGTCGCCCGCCTGCCCGCGCTGCTCACCTTCACGCGCGCCAGCTTCAACTCCGCGCGATGCGTCTGGTAGGGCCGGTCCGGCACCTTGTCGAAAAACACATTCCAGATGCTCATCTCCGGCGGCCGCCCGGGAGGCGCGCGCCGCGTGCCCACGCTCAACACCGCCAGCGGCTCCACGTCCCGCAACAACTCCGTCACCGCCGTTCCCGTCACAATCTCCATCCGCCGCACGAGTGGCGCGCCGGATACCAGCGACAATACCGCCCGCCCTTGTTCCCCGCGCTCCATCGGCCAGGCCACCACCAATCCATCCCCTTCCCGCCGGACTTCCACGCCACACGATTCGGAATACGCCGACACCTCCGGCTCCACCACCTGCGCCGCCAAGTCCGGGGGAAAATGCACCAGCCACGCGCACACGCCAACCAGCCACCAATGCCGGGTCTTCATGGAATTCTTGCATCCTACCTGCCGCGCACTCTCCTGTCACGCCCCGCCTGTTTCACACTCCTCCCCATGTAGCAGCCGAGGTGACGAGGTTCTGATTGTCGCACCACCCACGACTGCATTCTCCAACGCACCTGCGAACACCCAACGCGCCCTGCTTCGCTGCTCCGAGGGGCCAGGTGAGGGCGAGCCCCTTTCTTACTTTCCCCCTTTTCCACCCGGGTTATGCTGCCGACAGCAGTGAATACAACCTTTGCCTTTCTCGATGTCGCGCGCCTCGCGGAGTCGTGGGACAACGTCGCCATCGCCACGCGCCGGCTGGAAGCGGGCTCAGAAATCCGGACCGGTGAGCGCACGTTCACGCTGTCGCACACCGTTCTCGAAGGCCATCGCTTCGCGGTCGATGGCATCCCCCAAGGCTATCCCCTGCTCTCCTGGGGCCTGCCGTTCGGCGTGGCGCTGCGCGACATCGACCGCGGCGAATACCTGTGCAACGAGAAAATGCTCGCGGCCCTGGCGATGCGCTACGTTGATTTCACGCTGCCCGCCGCGCCGAATTTCCGCGACCAATTCGCGCGCTATGAACTGGATGAAAAACGCGTGCATTGCGGTGAACAGGTGCCGCGTTACGCTGAGACGCGCTGCTTCGCCGGGTTCGCGCGCCCCGGCAACCGTGGTGTCGGCACGCGCAACTTCATCGCGGTGCTGGGCACGACTTCGCGCACGGCGAGTCTTGCACGCGCCATTGCGGATCGTTTCAAGGATGCTCAGTTTCCCAACCTCGACGGCGTCGTCGCCATCGCGCACACCGAAGGCGGCGGGGAAACGGTGCCCAACAATCTTGATTTCACATTGCGGACGCTCGCCGGGTTCATGGTGCACTCGAACATCGGCGCGGTGCTGGCGGTGGACCTCGGCACCGAGGTCATCACCAATGCCATGCTGCGCGACTTCATGCGCGAAAACGGTTATCCGCTCGACGACGTGGCGCACCGATTCATTAGCGTGGGCGGCGATTTCGCCTCCGCGCTCGCGCAGGGCGAATCCATCGTGCGCGGCTGGCTTGAACCGGTGAACGCCTGCCAGCGCGCGCCGCATTCGCTGGCGCATTTAAAAGTCAGCCTGCAATGCGGCGGCTCGGACGCCTTCTCGGGCGTCTCTGGCAATCCGCTGGCCGGCTGGATTTCGCGCGAGGTCATCCGTTACGGTGGCTCGGCGAACCTGGCCGAGACCGACGAACTCATTGGCGCCGAGCCGTATGTGTTGCACAACGTGCGCGACCTCGCCACGGCGCGCGAGTTCCTGCGCCTGGTGGACCGTTTCGAAACGTGGGCCGGCTGGCACGGTCACAGCGCCGAGGGCAATCCCTCCGGCGGCAATTTGTATCGCGGCCTCTACAACATCGCCGTCAAATCCATCGGCGCCGCGCGCAAGAAGGCGCCCGATGTGCGCCTGGATTACGCCATCGAATACGGCGCGCCCATGCGCGAGCACGGCTTCTATTTCATGGACAGTCCCGGCAACGACCTCGAAAGCATCGCCGGCCAGGTCGCCTCCGGTTGCAACATCATCCTGTTCACCACCGGCAATGGCTCCATCACGAATTTTCCCTTCGTGCCGACCATCAAAATCATGACGAACACCAACCGGTTCAATCTCCTGTCGCGCGACATGGATGTGAACGCGGGGCGTTACCTTGATGGCGTGTCGATGGACCAGTTGGGCGCGGAGGCGTTCGATTACACGGTGAAGGTCGCGTCGGGCATGAAGAGCATCGGCGAGAAGGCGGGCCATTCGCAGGTGCAACTCTGGCGCGAATGGCGGCAGCGGGACAAACAACGGCTCGCGCAATTGCAATCGCGCCCGCAGCCGAATGGAGAACCCATCGCTTTACGGCCCGGCGCTACGAACAACCTTGGCCCGCTCCATTTCAAAGCGCTTCCGGCGCGCGACGGCGTGGCTGCCGACCAGATCGGTTTGATTGTTCCCACCAGCCTGTGCTCCGGGCAGATCGCGCAAATCATCGCGGCGCGGTTGAACGCCTCACCACGCCCGAACGGTGTCAGCCGTTACGTCGCGCTCGCCCACACGGAAGGCTGCGGCAATTCGCGCGGTGAATCGGAAACACTGTACGTGCGCACGATGGTCGGTTACCTGCGCCATCCTACCGTGCGCCACGGACTGCTCCTCGAACACGGCTGCGAGAAGACGCACAACGACGAAATCCGCCATTACCTCGCCGACCATGCCGTTGATCCGTCCTCGTATGGGTGGGCCAGCATTCAGATGGACGGCGGCATCGACAAAGTGGTGGCACGCGTCGCCAACTGGTTTGAGACTCAAGCGGCCCGCAGCGAAGCGAAAACGGTGGACGCCGGCCTCGGGCAGCTGCGCCTTGGCCTGACCAGTGTTGGCGCAGTGCCAGCCGAAACCGCGCAAGCCTTCGCGCTCATCGCGCGCGCCATCGCGACCGCCGGCGGTACCGTCGTCATTCCCGCCAACGCCACGCTGCTGAACGAGAACGCCTTCACCGGTGAATTGTTCATGACCTCAACCATTCCCCCCTCGCTTGCCTACGGACAAATCTTCACCAGGCCCGGCCTGCACGTGATGGAAACACAGACCGACCATTACATCGAAACGCTTACGGGCGTGGGCGCAACCGGCGTCGATATCATCCTCGCCCACGTCGAGCGCGCGCTTCAGGCGCATCCGATGATCCCAGTGTTGCAAGTGGCCAGCGCGAATTCCGCGGCGATGAAAGACATTGATTTCACTTTGGGAACGGGAACAGCCATCGAACTGGCAAAGCAATTGTTGTCGCAAGTGCTGGCGGTCGCCTCGCGCGAATACACTCCGAAGGCCCTCACCCAAGGCAACACGGATTTCCAGATCACGCGCGGCTGGTTCGGCGTCTCCTTGTGACACCGTCACTTCTTGAGCGTGTTCTTCAAATACAAGAACGCGGGACCGACCTCCGCCCACCGCTGGCGCAGCAAATGCGGCACATACGTCGGCCCGTCGTTGAACGCGCCGAGCACGATGTCCAGGTCGCCGTCGCCGTCGATGTCCCCCACATCCATGACCAGCCAGCGGCCGGAAAACGCTTCCTCGAACGAGTGCACCTCGAACTTCATCCCGCCACGATTTTCCAGATACAGAAAACTTTCGCGCGGTGATTTCCGGTAGTCCGGGTAAAAGGAAATCGAAGCAATGTCCAGATCACCGTCCTCATCGAAGTCCCGCGCCACGGCCTTGAACACGCCGTTGATGGGGAAAAACCATTCTTCCTTGAACTGGTTCTTGCCATTGTTGAGATACAGGCGGATGCCGTGGAAGTTTTTCATCGGCGGCAGATGGCCCGTGTTGTCGCCGTTGTCCCCGTTGGTCACGAGGATGTCGAGCGCGCCGTCCTTGTTGAAGTCCACCAGTTCCAAAAAGCTCGAGCCCCACGCCGAATGCCACTCCGCGATGGGCGTCTGGTCGAACCCGCCTTTGCCGTCGTTCATGAACAGATACAAGCCCTCACGCGCCTGCGCGAACAACGCCACGATGTCCAGGTGCCCGTCCTTGTTGAAGTCGTGCAACTCCGCCTTCACCGCGCCCGGCCGCTCCATCAACGGATGCTCCACATACTTGCCGTTCGGCAACGCCTCGAACCACGAAAATGCGCCGAGATAGTTTCCATACCCGCAAACGACGAAATCCTTGCGCCCGTCGCCGTTCAAGTCGCCGAGCGCCATATCCACCGGCCGCTGCAATTCGTCAATCAACTGCACCATGCCGCCGCCGCCTTCCTTCGGCGGCCCCAGTTTCACCAGCTTGCCCAGCGGCGTGTCCGACGGCAGGTAACTCCCAATGGTCAGCACATACATGTCCCCGTCTTCCTGGATCAATTCCACCGGCGCGCTCGGCAATCCGGCCGACGCAATCTCCGTTCCCGCCGCGCTGAGAATGCGAATCGTTGTGTCGCGCTCGATGCCCACGAAGATGCGTTTGTTCGGCGGATCGATCTTCACCATCGTCACCGTCTGCGTCGTCTGGAACGACGGACGGAACACATCGAATTGTTTCAAGCCCACCTCGATCGGCGGGCGCGGCTTCTGCGGCGCGGTTTCCTGCGGTGCGGTCGAAAGGTAATAAGTACAGATCGCGCGCCACTCCTCGATGCTCATCAATGGGACCTTCGGCACGATGTTCGCCGCCTTGAGCCGCGGTTCCAGCCGCAGTTCCTCATACGAGATGTCCGACATGCCCAGCCACTTGGCCATCTCCGGCAGCACCTCCATGCCCCATGTCACTTTGTCGAGCACGCTGGGCTCGGGGAAAAAGTGACACGTCGAGCAATACTGCCGCGCCCGCAGTTCGCCGAGTTGGTACTCGTTGACCGGCTCCGCATTGGTGGAACCGGAGGCAGGCAACGCGGCCGTGCCGGTCGGCAGCGCAACTGGCGCCGGCGCGGCGGGGCCGCTTTTCCTCCAGACGAGCCACGCCACGAACAGGCAGCCCACCAGCGCCCACAGGATGACCAGTATTCCCGGACGCGAACCCCCGGCGGGCGTTTCAGGTACTTGCATGATGAATTTGAATCAGGTTGCGCGGCGAGAACACGCGCGCGTTATAGCCGTTGATGATGGCGTGGTTCAAGGAATCTCAATTGGCCGCCAGCGCCGCGCCCTCGGCGTTCACGGTGATCTGCTTCGCGTTCGCCGGGATGCTGGTGCGCGTCTCCTTGCCGCCGGGCCAGCGCACCCACAGGCTCTCCGGTTCCCCGGCCTGGCCCAAGACTTGAACCGCCGAGTCTTGCGACCAATAGCCACTGCCCGCGAGGATGGCCCGGGTCGGGCCTTTCTTCCCATCCGCATATTCCAACCGCATCACCGCCCCAATCCCGCCCGGATTCTCCGCCCCTCCTGCCAATCTTACGCGTATCCCCGGCTTGCCTCCCACGTTCCGATACAGCTTGGTCTCCGCCCCGTTCTGGCTTACCACCACATCGACACGTCCGTCTCCGTCAAAGTCGCACAGCGCGCTGCCCCGTTGTTCCCCATACACCTTGATTCCACTCTCTTGTCCCGGTACGGCCACGAGGTTGCCCTTCCCGTCGCCCCGCAGCCACAGGCCACGGCCTCCGTCGTTGCGCGGGGTCTCAATCTGTACCGCAAAGAAGTTCTGGCTCAGGAACACATCTTCCACTCCGTCCCCGTCATAATCCCCCACGTTCACCCCAAAGCCCGGCGCCAGTTGCGCCTGCACCGGCAACGGCTGTGCTTGAAAGCTCTTGCCCCGGTTCAGAAACACCATGTGCTCCAGGGTGTTGGCTTCCACCACGCGGGCCCCTTTCAGTTTGTCCCCGTAGATCTCTTCCAGCCCGCAGCTCCCGAAGGCCAGGTAGGTCGGCGTGCGTTCCCGGATGAATGGCATCGCCCGCGACGAACAGCTCAAACCCCGTTCGGGCACCAGCTTGCCCATGCGTTTGTCATAGTGGGCTTCCACGATGTCCATGCTCCCGTTGCCATCAAAGTCGCCGTAATAGATTTTCAACGGCTCCAGCACGCTGTAGGCGTGTTCGTACTTGCTGTTGCGGCCCCAGTTGCTGGCCACGATGTCCAATCGCCCGTCGCCATCGATATCTCCCAAGGTCACGCCGTTCCACCACCCGGTGTAGCCGCTCAAGCCCAGTTCGCGGGTGGCTTCGGTGAACTGGCCACGGTCATTGCGGAACACGCGCACCGGGCCCCATTCGCAGGCCAGCACCAAGTCCATGTCTCCGTCGCCCTCGAGGTCGCCCAGCACCGACCCGCTCGCCAAACCCAGCTGCGGCCATTCCTGCGCCAGTTGCCATTTTCCGTTGTCATTGCGATAGAGCCGCGAGCCGGCCGGTTCGGGGTATTTCCCCGGCACCGTTCTTCCGCCCACAAACAGGTCCAAATCTCCGTCCCCGTCCACGTCCCCCAAACTCATCGGGCCGACCATCGGCTCGGCCAGTGGCACCGTCTCGCCCACGGCCCAACTGGCGCCCAAGCCGAAGGCCTGCACGGAGGACAACGCGCCCATGGGCTCTTCAAAGTTGGAGATGCCCACCAGCAGGCGCGCCGTTTTGCTCCCCTGCGGCCACGCCACCAGTCCGGTGGTGTCAGAGGTCAAGGCCGGCGTTTCGTAGCCTTGGAATCCGCCTCGTCCGTCGTTCTTGAGCAGGGTCAGTTTGCCGCCGTTGCCGCTGCCGATGACCAGGTCTTCATCGCCGTCGCCATCGGCGTCCACCCACGCCACGCCCGGTCCCAACTGGCTCAATCGATTCGGCAAAAGGGATTGCCGGACAAAATCGTCAAAGGCTCGTTCGCCATGGCGATGTCTCAACTTGTAGCTCTCATCGACGTAATAGGGTTCGGGCAAATGCGGCGGAGTTGGTTTCGTGGCTTCGGAACCGCTTTCGTCAATCACATACAGGCGGTTGGCCTTCACGTCTTCGACCACGCTCTTCTTGCCGTTGCGCCACGTCACTTCCAATCTCATCGGCCCTTTGCCGGCCGCAAACACGCGCAGGGGGTCGCTGCCCGAGGCATACACGCCCCCGGCAATCACCTCGGTGGTTTGTTCCACCGGACCGCCCACCAGCTTGAGCTTTGCGCCAATGCCCTGGGTGTTGGGCGCGTTGCCTTTCAACCGCACGGCCACCCGCGGCGCGTTGCTCTCGTTGCGATACAGTTCCGGCGCCGACCCCGTGTTGTTGATCACCACATCGAGGTCCCCGTCGTTGTCCAGGTCCGCCAGCGCCATCCCCCCGCTCACCGCCGCCGTCCGGAAACCCCACTGCCCGCTCACATCCTCAAATTGCAGGTTCCCTTTGTTGCGGAAGATGAAGTTCGGCGTCGCCAGCGTCGGAAACATCTTCGCCGTCTTGCGAGCGAGTTCCGGAGTCAATGGCCCCATCTTTGCAATCTCCGCGTTCGCGTCCGAATCCATGAAGTCGCGAATCATGCCGGTCGTCACCAGCAAATCTTCGTAACCGTCCAAATCCGCATCGAGAAATGAAACCGACCACGACCACTCGGAGGCTTTGATCCCGGCGAATTGCGCGATCTCCGCAAACGTGCCATCGCCGCGATTCAGGAACAGCGTGTTCTGCATGACCTGCGGACGATTATCGATTTCGCCAATCGTGACTGGCGTGGGCTGCATGTCGCCCATCTGCGTTTTGCGCCGCGTATGCTCGCGGCTGAGCATATCGACCGTGAAGAAATCCAGATGCCCGTCGCGGTTGATGTCCGCGAAGTCCACGCCCATCGAGAAGTAACACATCCGGCGAAGTGCAGTCCTCGAAATCAACCGGAACCGCCCGGTGCCATCGTTGATCCAGAAACGGTCGGGCGTCTGGTAGTCGTTGCACACATACAAGTCCGGGTCGCCATCGCCATCCACATCCCGGAACGTCGCCGCCAATCCCCAATCCGCCGGCATCGGAATCGGCCGGCCGTCTTCGTCCTGAAAACGCCGGTCGGCATCGGTGATCGGTTTGAAACTGCCTTTGCCATCGTTGAGATACAGCACATCGGGCACGCCCTTTTGCAACACGTCGAGGTAAGGGTTGCCGTTGTTGTAATTGGTGATGACGGTGAAATATTCCTGAAACTCCTTGGAGGGTTTGAGGCCGTCGCGCACCTTTTTCAACTCGGTGTTCACCATCTCGCGATAGAACGCAGGCAGCATCGTTTCCTTGAGCCGCATGCGCAGATACGAAGTCACATACAGGTCGAGATCGCCATCGCCATCCACGTCCGCCAGCGCGGGGGAAATGTCGCGGCTGATGTTCAGCTTGCGCCACGGCATGTCGGTCTTCTCGGTGAAATGCCCTTTGCCGTCGTTGAGGAAAAGTCCGTTCGGACTGTCCATGCTCAAGACGATGAGGTCCAGGTCACCGTCGCCGTCCACGTCCGCGAAGGTCGCACCGGTCAAAAAGCGTCCCGCGCAAGCGACGCCGGCGTTCGCGGTGATGTCCTGAAATTTCCAATCGCCTAGGTTGCGATAAAGAACGTTCGGCCCATCCATTCCGCACAAGAACAAATCGCAAAGCCCGTCGCCATCCACATCGCCCGCAGCCAACCCGGAGTTGACGGCCCACGTGGTCGGCAAATCCTTCTGCCAGCCCGGCGTGCCGCCCGCGACAAAGCCCGCCACAGTGGGATCGATTTGCGTGAAACCCGCCTTGTTGCCGTTGAAGACCGGCAACTCGACGACGCGAGCACGTTCGGCGGCGTCGGCTCCCAGAGCCAGCAACGACAAAATGAGCAATCCCAACTTCATAACGATGCAATCATGCCGTGAACGCCCACTTTAATCTCTTTCGCGCCAGCCGGTATTTTCACGCGCGTCTCCTTGCCGCCGGGCCAGCGCACCCACAAGCTCTCCGGTTCCCCGGCCTTGCCCAGCACCGCCACCGCCGAGTCCTGCGACCAATAGCCACTGCCCGCCAAGATGGCTCGCACGGGGCCTTTCTTCCCATCCGCATATTCCAGCCGCAGCACCGCGCCAATCCCACCGGGATTCTCCGCCCCGCCCGCCAGCCGCACCCGTATCCCCGGCTTGCCCCCCACGTTGCGATACAGCTTGGTCTCCGCCCCGTTCTGGCTCACCACCACGTCCACCCGCCCGTCCGCGTCAAAGTCACACAAGGCGCTGCCTCGTTGTTCCCCATACACCTTGATCCCGCTCTCTTGTCCCGGTACGGCCACGAGGTTGCCCTTCCCGTCGCCCCGCAGCCACAGGCCACGGCCTCCGTCGTTGCGCGGGGTCTCAATCTGTACCGCAAAGAAGTTCTGGCTCAGGAACACATCTT
>JBFMBT010000003.1:0-49472 GCA_040754875.1 Verrucomicrobiota bacterium
AGGCAACTTGTGCGTGAAGACAAACCTGTCCTGTCGTTTCGGGACCTCACATAACGACTCGTATGAATTCCATGATCACCCGCCCGATCCACCTGCTGGCCGTCTCCATCCTGTGTGTTGCGCACCCGGCAGCCGCTGTTTATCTGCCGGTGGAACTGGCCTCCGGCAACACCACCAATTTCACCACCGTCACCGTGACGGTTCCCGTCCCGGCCGGCTCGCAACCGGCCACCAAGCTCTGGATGAAGGTTCACAATCTCCAGCGCGACGGCCAGGCGTCGGTAAAGGTCAACTCCGGGGCCTGGGTTGGCTTGTCCAACGGGATTCCGGAACTGACCGTCAACGGCCGCGGCGGCGTTTATGGCGGCATCGGCGGCGGCTATCACACCATCGAGATGGATCTTGCCCTCACCAACGGCCAGGTCGTGGCCGGCACCACCGCCACGATCCAATTCCGCATCAACCCGCCATTCACCAACGGTGTGTCCGCCTATCGCGTCGTCAATTTCAACTTCCGCGACGCCGCCAATGGCAATATCGTGGTTTCCTCGGTCTTCACCAACATGCCGCCCGGCACGCTCGCGGATGATTCCACCAGTTTCATCGCCGCGAACAATGCGGCGAACATCGCCGCCGGCTCGAACACGTGGCACAACACCAATTTGAAGGAATATCCCCAGGGCTCGAACATCTCCGCCAAGTGCGCCGATTGCCATACGCAGGACGGGCGCGATTTGCGTTACTTCGGTTTTTCCAACCAGAGCATCTACAAACGCACGCGCTTCCATAATGTGCCGGATGCCGAGGCCAAGAATCTCACGCGCTACATCCGCAGCCTCACCGATGTGCCCTCGACGGAATCGTGGGGCCGCCCGTGGAACCCGCCCTACCAGCCGGACGCCGGGCTGAGCGGGCGCCTGGTCAAGAATTGGGCGGCGGGCGGCGGGCTCAACGCGGTCCTGGCGACCGATGACGAAATGAAACCGCACCTGTTCCCGAATGGTTCGGACACGCAGGCCAAGGTCGATGCCGTCATCAACACCACGGGCACCATCAAGACGTTCGACATTCCGGTGGCCATGCAATTCCCGGACTGGAACCGGTGGGTGCCCAAGATCCATCCCAAGGACATCTGGACGAATTTCGAAAATGGCGCGCCGAACGCCGCTTACCTGGCCATCCGCAATAATCTGACAGCCAATGGCGTTTCCTATTACCTCGCCAACAACACGCGCAAACTCGAGCTGGTCAACTTTCTGACCGAGCTGAATTCCGCAGTGCGCGACTGGGTCGGCAACGGCGCCACCGCCTACGACCCGAACGGCGATCCCACCGGTTCACCGTGGCGCGCGCAGGATTCCACCAAGCTCGTCACCGCCGCCAACAACGGGTTCGACCGGGAAACGGCCAAGCGCTCCATGACCCAGTGGCTGGCGGTCAAATACTTCGAGGTCATGCGCGAATTCAACCTGGAGGACAAATGCCCGCAGATCATGACGTATGATTCCAAGGCGCAGGGCGAAGTGCGCGGCTGGCCCACCAAAGAGCAGAATGTCCACCCCAACGCGCCGCACATCACGGCCATGAATCTGGACAACTGGGTCGGCCAGCCCGAACTGGTGGGCCACTATCTGTCCACCGCCTGGTATCAGTTGCAGATGGTTCTCAATGCCGGCCAGGGCCAGGTTGCCGACAGCGTCCAGCCGCAGGATTGGGAATACCAGGTCAATCACATTGAAAAGCTTTCCGACGACACCGGGGTTCAGCATCCGTTGCGCATGGTCGAAAGCATGCTGAAGATCTACCAGCTCCGCGACAACCAGGGCACGGTCAACAACGGCTGGATGATGCGGATGTGCGACCCGCACCGCCTCTACGCCACGCGCAAGGGCGACACCACCATGATGTCCGCCCTCGAGGATTATGAGGACGGCCTGTGGGTCCGCATCAACAACGCGTTCATCAAGGAATTTGTCGAAGTCGTGACCAATCCCTCCTTTGAAGGTTCCAACCTGAACAACTGGACGCGTTACACGCCACCGTCCCAAGGCACGGAGGATTGGTGGAAAATCGAGGTCAAAACCTATCAGCCCACCGAATGGACCACGGGCGAAAAATTCCCGCAGAACCATGCGGACAGTTTCTGGCGGCTTCTGCCGGACTTGAAACACCTGGGTTGCGATGCCACGCGCCTGGCCAATCTTAAAAACTGGTGTGCGTCCGCCTGGCCCGGCCCGACCGCCACGCCCAACGATTGGGACAGCCGCCTGGTGGCGATGATGCCCACGACGTTTCAGTGGTATCACGTGGAAAACGTCCTTTACTCCGGCAAGCGCCTTTACGGCGACAGCCTCGTGGCCACCAATGCGATGCTCAACACCAGCACCGGCCCGCGCACGCAATGGATGCTGATTCCCGTCAGCGGCCCGTGGTTCCGGCTCCAGCGCCAGCCCTACCTGGACGGCGTGGATTACTGGCTCCGCGCCGTGGGCGGCGTGGTCGAAAACGGCAACCGCGTCGAAATGGGCACCACCGCGAACACCGGCGATCAGACGCAGTGGCGCGTGATTGATCTGGGCGCCGGCCAGTACCGCATCGAAAACAAAAACCCGACCTACTCGACCGCGCCGTGGTTGAGCGGACGCGCCAGCGATTTCGTCAACCGCGTCAGCACCACCAACACCGACAATTCCACCAAGTGGATGTTCGTCGTGCCCTGAGCCATGTCACCGCGAGAACATAACGGATGGAAAATCGCGGCCGCCGCGTGCCTCGCGACGGCGGTGCTCGTGTGGTGGCCCGGGCGCGAGCGCGCGCCACACCCTGACGCCGCGCCCGGTTCGATGCGCCATGCCAGCCACTCGCCGTCCCCGGTTCAGCGGCAGCGCCAGCGGCCCGCGCGTCCAGACGCGGCCGCCAGCCAGGAGTCAAGCGCAACCGCCGCCAGCCCGGTTGCGGCAACCGCGCCGATGCCAATGGCCGAGCCACCGTCCACGCTCGTGTGGTTGCTCAAATCCCAAACGGACCCGCTTATGAAAGCGCGCGTGCTGGAACAGTTCCGTTCCTGGGGCCGCGAGCGCGGGCCCGAAGCGATGGATTATGCGCTGCTTCAATTGAGCGGCCAGTTGCGGCTGGATGGCGCGGTCGAGGCGTGGCGCGGCTGGGCCGAGCGCGATGTTCAATCTGCCTCCGTCTATGCGGCGCGCCTGCTGACACCGGGCCACGATTATATTGTCTATTCCGTCGCCCAGGATTTTGGCCGCCAGGACGCCGCCGCCGCGCTCGCGTGGGCCATGACCCTGGTTCCGGCTGAATACCGTTCCACCGCCGCGCAACATGTCATCCTGCAGTGGCTGCGCCAGGAGCCTGCCGCGGCCCTCGCGTGGACGGCGGACCATCTCGGCGCGCAGCCGCGCTTGAACCGCGTCGAACGCACGGTGTTGTGGGAGGCCGTTTCTTATCTCGCCGGGCGCGACCTCGAAGCCGCCGGTGACTGGGCGTTGCGACTTCCCGCCGGCGGCGCCCTTGAATCCGGCCTCCACGCCGTGCTCGACCGCTGGATGGACCACGACCCGGCCGCAGCCCTCGCGTGGACCGAAACCATCGCTCCTCGCGTCGAGCCCGGAGTCCTTGACGAAAGCTATTCCGCCATCGCGTTGCGCGCCGCCGGGGAAGACCATGAGATCGGCGTGGCCTGGGCGCGCCTCATTTCGGCCGAAGACCTCCGCGACCGCACGCTCGCCCAGATCCAACCAACCAATTAACCGCGAATGGGCACGAACAAACACAACGAACTCCGGCTTCTGTCTTTCAAACCATCGGGTTGAGGAGCGGGACAGGTGCCGACCTCAATTAAGGCCGCTACTGTATCTGCCTTTCGGGCCTTTTTTGCCCCAGCGGACGCTCATGGTGCTGTTGCCGCCGTCGCGAAGGTTGACGAATCGGTTGGTGTAGCCTTCGCCAAGTGGTTCGGGTGGCGCCTCAAGCAGACCGGGGCGTGCGGGCACCGCGAAGGCTGCCCGCGGAATCGGCGCGTTCATCGTCTCATAATGGAAACGGGAGCGCGTGATTCCCCACTCGTTGTATTCGTTCATTTCGGCCACCTGGCTGGTGTCCGGATCCACCCACCATTGCATTCGCGACACAAAGGGTTTCGCATCCGGGATCATGTGCAGTTTCCATGCCTCGATGACGTGGGCCGTTTTGCTGCTCCCCGGGTGGAGGCCGGCATAACTGAGTTGCAGGGCGCTCGCCGCGGTCGCGATGTCCTGGCGCGCGAGATCAAACGGATCGGCAATCGAGAGGTTCAACTCGGTCACCTCGGCGACCGGGCAAACGACCAGGCGATTAGTCTTTTCGGTCTGATAATGCCACCACCACTTTTCGCCGTCGGACCCGATGGCAAAGGCCGTTGAGCGCATGATCTTTGAGACATCGGCGAAGTAACGGTTGGGCTGTTCCCATTTGAATTGTGCGGACTTTGATTCAAGGGAGGTGAACAGACCGTCCTCATGCCTTGTCGTAAGGACCTGCACCCGCTCGGATAGCGAGGCCAGTTGCCGGCGTTTCTGCTGCATGCCGCTGAGGACGCCGAGAAGTCCGGGGTCGTTGGCCGCCGTTTGAATTCGCCGGCGTTCGGAGGCGGCCAGTTCTTCGCCGGACGGCGCGTACTCGAGTTTCAAGGGTTCGGACAAAATACCGGAGGCGCTGCGAAACCCCGCCACGGTGAATGCGACTTTTTCCTTCGGAGAAAAGACCAGCGGCAACCGAAAGGTTCGTGCATTGGGAGCAAAGTCGATTGGAGCGGCAAGGCCCACGAGTCTTCTCGAGCCGGCGTCCGGCACGATGTACGGGCTTGCGTTGCGCGGCGGGAGCATGTCCTGGTCGAACTGGAGTTCGACGAAACCGAGGGAAGGCATTTTGCTCCCGGCGGGTGGCGATACATTGACCGCGCGCGGCGGTTTGCTCGCGGCGGAGGAATAATCACCCGCCGTGCGAAAGCGCCAGGCGAAACGCGCGGCGGGCGCATCATTTGTGGCGTGAAATCCCTGGCCCGGCTCCACACGCTCATCGTCGAAGTACCGGTGGTTCACGACGACTTGGTGAAAGGCGCCAGGGGGCATGTGCAAAGGGATGGTGAATTCGTATCGAATGGGATCATACGTCGGGAAATCGCAGTCGAGGAAGCCGCCGGCAAGCCATTGGAGACGCAGCCCAAATGGGTCCATGGGGCGGTCGAATCGCACCTTGATTGCGGTTTCAGCCGGGATGGAATCCGAGCCATTGGCCGGGAAAACGGAAGTCACGCGGGCGCGGGAAGCATCGGCGGTTTCCGTGAGAGCGCCTGGCTCCGACAGGGTGCGGGCGGGGCGGCGAAGGGCGCGCGGACCTCTGGCCTCCTCCGGGAGATAGGCGGGACCGGCGATCGGCTCTCTGGCCAGGGGCGACTGGCGGAGGCGTTCGAGGGCGGCGGCGAGGAGGTCATCGCGTTTGCCTTCAAAGGCGCCGGGGCCGGGCTGGAACCGGATCTGGGGTTGGACGCCGTGTTCGTCCAGGGGCGTGCCGTCCGGCAGATAATCAATCCACCGGGGAACGCTCACGGTCATCTCAAGGGGCAGTGAAATGATGCGCGGGTTGCCGCTGGAGCCGCAGGTGCGGTCGCCCATGGTGGTGACATCGGGACCGCCGCTCATCATCTTGACGAAGGATTCGTTGCTGCTCATGCAGCGCTGGCCGATGAGCAACACGACGGGCCGGGGGTAGCGCCAGGGGCCCTGGGGCTGGACGTTTCGCGGCTGTTTCGCGCCCAGGTCGTCGTGCTTGGGACCGCTCCGGTATTGGCTGTACGCATAGGTGAATTCCTTTTCCAGAAAGCGCCCCGCCACTTCTTTCGCCAGCGGTTCGGAGCCGCCTCCATTCAGCCGCACGTCCACAATCAGCCCGCGGGTGTCGCGCATTTCCTCGAGGAGTTTGTGGAATTGCGCCGGAATCTCGGGGTCGGTCCAGCGGGCGATGAGGACGTAGCCGATTTTGTCGGGTGTGATGGCCCAGCGCAGTTCGCGTCCCGCCGTGCGAAGCGGGCCGACGAGCGAATCGGCGGCGGCGGGGTTGGCGTTGGCCAAGCGCGGGCGGTTGAAAACCGGAACGTCCGCGCCGGCGACCGTCAGCCAGATGTGCAGGTCGCGCAGAGGCCGCAACATTTGCGCCATGACGCCGGCGAATTCATGGACGGATTTGCTTTCCAAGGCGCGCGGGCGGAATTCATCGCGAAGCTTGTCCCAGCGGACGTCAGGCCGCAGAACGAACATGGCGTATTGCTCGTCAAACGCCTTCCAGAGCTGGTCAAACGCCGAGGCCGCCAGTTCGCGGGTGATCGGCGGCGGAAGCTTCACGGGGCGATTTTCAAAATTGGGGACGTATTGGGCGCTGCCGGCCGGTTGATCCACCATGAAAAAGCGGCGGAGCGGAGCGGTCGTGTCCACGTCGACGGTGAAATCCTTCCGCTCGGGGATCATCGCCCTGCCGCCCGCCTGCCAGCTTGAACGCATTTTGGCCACGGCGATGGCGCGCATCTCCGGCTCGAGCTGTTTGTTTCCGTCTGGAAACGCGGTGTCGGGCGGGAAAAGCCGGGCCAGCTCCGCGGGATGGAAGCGCAACCAGACATGCGCGACAGTCTCCGGTTCCCGGGCCGCGCTGCTGCGCAGCGTCCCGCCCTCGCGCGGCCGCACAATCGCCCAGACCGCGCCATCGGCGCAGCGGCCGATTCCGACATCGGCTGGGCCGAGTTTGATGAGCAATTGGTCGCCGGTGGTGAAGGTGAATTGCGAGAGGCGGAAGATGTCGTTCGCATCAAACGACCATTCCCGCGCGTTCTGAGGGACGACGTCACCGGCGGTCAACCGCGTGGGATATCGCTCGAGCAAATCGAGGCCGTGGGCGCCGGTGAGTGGAGTTATCAGGGCAAGGCCAACCGCAAAGAATCCAAGGGGCCGCATGAAGCGAGTGTAGGGAAGGACGGGAATTCTCAAAGTTCAAAGTTCGCCGGGCGCGGCGCGCGCAGGCGAGATGAGAGCGCCGTGAACGGGTGCGGGTCGAATGAGGCGGAAGGGGCGTGAACGCCGCGCCCCAAGGGCATTATCATTGTTCCACGCTTCAATGTTTCAACGCATCACGATTCAACGATGCCTGGTTACATGGGATTATGTGGGACAAACTGCCGCTTCCGCCCGCTTCCGCCCGATATCGGCGCGGTTGCAAAGTTTAAAGTTCTCGACCCCCTCGGTCCCTCTCCCTGGTCGAGGCGGCGAGGGAAGCGGTTGGAGTGGCGGGATGCCCGGCGCTCCGGAGGCGCTTCACGTTGCGCGGGGGTTCTTCGCGGCGGGGGTGGAGGAGTTTGGCGACGAGGCCGGTCCAGCCGGTTTGATGGGAGGCGCCGACGCCGCGGCCTGTGTCGCCGTGGAAGTATTCGTGGAACAGGAGGTAGTCCTTGAAGTGCGGATCAGTCGCGAGCTTGGAATGATATTTCAGCACGGGGCGCTGGCCGTCGGGGCCGATGAGGAAGAGGCGCGCGAGGCGGTGCGAGAGTTCGTTGGCAATTTCGTTGATGGTGAGGAAACGGCCGGAACCGGTCGGGCATTCGACTTTGAAATCGTCGCCGTAGTAGTGGTGGAATTTTTGCAGCGACTCGATGAGGAGATAATTGACGGGCATCCAGATGGGGCCGCGCCAGTTGGAGTTGCCGCCAAACAAACCGGAGTTGGATTCGGCGGGTTGATAGGAGACTTCGAGCGTGTCGCCGTTGACGTGGAAGCGATACGGATTTTCCAGATGATGCCGCGAGACGGCGCGCACGCCGTAGTCAGAGAGGAACTCGGTTTCATCGAGCATGCGGCGGAGCAGGCATTTCATGCGATGGCCGCGCAACAAGGAAAGCAGGTGGCGCTCGCAATCGCCGCATTCCTTCCAGCGCGAAACGAGCTTCGCGAGGTCGGGGCGGTAATTGAGGAACCATTCGAGGCGGCCGGCGAAGTCCGGCAATTGCGCGAGCAACTCGGGATCGAGCACCTCGACGGCGAAGAGCGGGATGAGACCGACCATGGAACGGACCTTGAGCGGGATTTCCTGGCCATCGGGCAGGCGCAGTTCGTCGTAATAGAATTCGTCCTGCTCGTCCCAGAGGCCGCGGCCTTCGTCGGTGGTGTTGATGGCGGCGGCGATGTGGAGGAAGTGTTCGAAGAACTTGGTGGCGATGTCCTCGTAAACATGATTGTGCTTCGCCAGTTCGAGGGCAATGCGCATGAGGTTCAGGCAATACATCGCCATCCAGCTCGTGCCGTCGGCCTGATTGATATGGCCGCCGGTGGGGAGCGGCGCGGAGCGGTCGAACACGCCGATGTTGTCCAGCCCGAGGAAGCCGCCTTGAAAAATGTTGCGGCCCTGGGCGTCCTTGCGATTGACCCACCAGGTGAAATTGAGCAGGAGCTTGTGGAAAACGCGTTCGAGAAACGCGAGGTCGCCGGGATCGCCGGGCGTGTGTTCGCGACGCTGCTTGCGATCAATCTGGAACACGCGCCACGTGGCCCACGCGTGGACGGGCGGATTCACATCGCCGAAAGCCCATTCGTAGGCGGGCAACTGGCCGTTGGGATGCATGTACCATTCGCGCGTGAGCAGGACGAGCTGGTGCTTGGCAAACCCGGCATCGACGAGCGCGAGCGGGATGCAATGGAACGCGAGGTCCCACGCGGCGTACCACGGATACTCCCATTTGTCCGGCATGGAGATGATGTCGGCGTTGTTGAGGTGGGTCCATTCGCGGTTGCGGCCGTGCTTGCGCCCGGGCGGCGGAGGCGGCTGGGCGGGGTCGCCGTTGAGCCACTCGGGCACGTCGTAATAGAAAAACTGTTTGCTCCAGATCATGCCGGCAAAGGCCTGGCGCTGGACGAGGCGGGCGTCGGCGTCGGCAATGTCCTTTTGCAACGCGGCGTAAAATTCATCGGCCTCGCGGCGGCGCTGCGCGAAGAGCGCGTCAAAATCAGCGAAGGATTTGGACGGGTGATGTTTCGCCAGGCGCAAGCGGATTTGCGCGGAGCTTTGCGCGGCGATGGTGAGTTGATAATGCGCGGCGGACTTGGTGCCGGTGCGTTGCGGGTTCACGGCGCCGGCATTGCCGTGGATGACGTATTCGTGGAAGGCGTCTTTGAAGAAGCCTTGGGCGTCCTGGCCGTAAAGGCGGCGCGTGTTCGTGTCGTTGTCGCAAAAGAGGCGCACGGGATTGCCGTCGCACATCAGACGATACGCACCGAGTTCAGGATGTTCGGCGGCGATGGCGTGGTCGCCGATGGCGCGGAGGAGCGGCTTCGCGACATCGGGTTTCCATGACCAGGTGTTGCGGAACCACAGTTGCGGGAGCAGATGGAGTTGCGCGGTTTCGGGGCCGCGATTGTGGACGGTGACGAGCATGAGGAGGTCGTCGGGGCCGGCCTTGGCATATTCGACGAAGACATCGAAATAGCGGTCGTCGTCGAAGATGCCGGTGTCGAGCAATTCGAATTCGGGCGCGTCCTTGCCGCGGCGGCGGTTTTCCTCGACGATCCGGGCGTAGGGGAATTCGCGCTGCGGATACTTGTAAAGCATCTTGAGATAGGAATGCGTGGGCGTGGCGTCGAGGTAGTAATAGAGTTCCTTGGCGTCTTCGCCGTGGTTGCCCTCGCTGTTGGTGAGGCCGAAAATGCGTTCCTTGAGGATGGGATCGCGGCCGTTCCAAAGCGCGAGCGCGAGGCAAAGGCGCTGCTGGTCGTCGCTGATGCCGGCGATGCCATCCTCGCCCCAGCGATAGGCGCGGCTGCGCGCGTGGTCGTGCGGGAAATAATCCCAGGCGGTGCCGTGCGCGCTGTAATCCTCACGGACGGTGCCCCATTGGCGCTCGGAGAGGTAGGGGCCCCAGAGTTTCCAGGGTTGTTTGCCCGCGTGGTCTTCGGAGAGGCGGAAGTGTTCGGGATGGGAGTTGCCGTTGTTCATGGAGAGAGAATCAGGTTGGGAAAGCGGAATGAAACCGAAATTCGAATCGCGAAATCCGAAACAAATTCAAAGGGAAGAAATCCGAAAGAGAGAAACGATGACGCGTTTGGGCGGGACCTTTTGTCCGTCGTGCGTGTCGCGTCGTGAAGACAAGCGGCGCGCCACAAAGCGGCACAAAACTGCCGCACTCCAAGACGCTGGCGCGTTCGCCTGGCGGCGGACAGTTGTGTCGCGTTCTTGAATTTCGAAGGCGGATGGTTCATGGTCAGAGTTGGCGGTAGTAGTCCCAACATTTCTGGCAGGTCGGATCGTTTTCGGCCCATTCAGGATACTGCCGTTTGATCATTTGAATAGTGTAATCGACGATTTCCTGTGCCTCGGTCTTCCGATGGATGTGGAGGTAGCTGCGGGGAATGTCGTGACCGCAGAGGGTGCAGCGGGATTTGTCGGGGTGCATAATTCGGAGTTCAAGGTTCAAGGTTCGGAGTTCGGAGAAACCAAAGCGCGTTGCGAGAATCGGTGTCGCTCGCCACAAGCTGAAGCTTGAACTCCAAACAGGGCGGGTTCGGACGCGCGCGGTGGCATGGGTGCTCGATGGTTGCCGCGTTCGGCGAGAACAAGGCGCAAGGCTCGCGAGGAACCCACCCCTGGCCCCTCCCAGGAGGGGAGCGTTTTGCGACATTGCATCGTTTCCTGGTTATTCATGGCGTTCAGGCGGCGACCAGTTCGCGGGGGCGGCGCGGGGTGCGGGACGGTTTGGTTTCGGCGAGAATGACGCGGTCGAGGCGGAGGGCTTCGCCGACGGACCAGGCTTGAAACGGGCAGCCGCGCGGGGTGTGGGGCGGTTCGGCGTCGGTGATTTCGGAGATGTGGCCGAGGCCGGCGTCGTCGAGATGCGCGAGAAGCGGAGCGAGGAATTTGGCGCGGGCTTCGCGGCGGGCGGCGTTGGTGTTGCCGCGCACGCGAACCCAGGCTTCGACGAACGGCCCGATGAGCCACGGCCAGACGGTGCCTTGATGATACGAGCCGTCGCGTTCGCGCACGCCGCCGACGTAATGCGGAGTGTAACCCGGCTCAAACGGCGCGAGCGAACGCAAGCCCAGCGGAACCCAGAGGCGCGCTTCGACGGTGGCGACGACGCGCAGCGCCTGTTCGCCTTCCAGCAAAGCGAAGGGCAGCCCGCCCACGGCGAGAATCTGGTTCGGGCGGAAGGACGCATCAACGGCGCCGGGCCGGTGGTCACAATCGATGACATCGTAGAGGCAGCCGACGGCTTCGTTCCAGAAGCGCGCGCGAAAGGCGGCGAGCGCGTCGTCAAATTCCATTTGCCAGCGCGGCGAAATGGCCGCGCCGATCTTGAGCGCGTTGAGCCAGAGCGCCTGGATTTCCACGGGCTTGCCGATGCGCGGCGTCACGACCCAATCGCCGACCTTGGCATCCATCCACGTGAGTTGGACGCCGGGCACACCGCAGGCAAGCAGGCCGTCGGCGTCCTGGCGGATGCCGTAGCGCGTGCCGCGCGCGTAACCGGCGAGAATGTCTTCGACCGCGCCGAGCAGCACGGCTTGTTCGTTGGCGGAGGCAGGCGTGTTGCAGTTGCGACGCGCCTCGAGGTATTCGTGCAAGGCGATGACATACCAAAGCGACGCATCGACGGCGTTGAACTCGGGTTGCTCGCCGTGGTCGGGAAAGCGGTTGGGCAGCATGCCTTCGGAAACGGCGGTGGCCCACGCGAGAAGGATATCGCGCGCGTCGTCGAGCCGGCCGGACGCGAGGCACAAACCGCGTAAGGCGATGAAGGTGTCGCGGCCCCAATCGGTGAACCACGGATAACCGGCGATGATGGTTTTGCCTTTGCGTCCGTGGACGATGTAGTCGTCGGCCGCGCGGTGCAGGCGCGAAGGGAATTCCCGACGGCGGCGAAGTTCCTGCGCGCGCACGGCAGCAAAGCGGCGTGTGACGGATTGCGAGCGTTGCGGCAGGGCGTCGTGCGTTTCGCGCGTGGTGAGCATCCAGACGGCCTCGCGGGCGAGGTCCCATTGCAGGACGCCCGGCGCGGCGAGGTCTTCGGTGAAGTCAAGGCCGCGCGCGCGTTCGTCGTCGTATTGGAAGTTGCGATACCAATGCGGCTCGTGGGTGTACGTGGCGTTGGCGAGCGAGACTATTTCCGGGATCCCATCGTAGGGCCGCCACGAAACCTGCCCGCCTTTGACCTCGGCATGAAAACGGAATGCGGCGTTTTCCTTGTGCAGGGAATGGTAATCGCGTCCGGAAAGAAACGGGCGCACGAACAATTTCACTTGTTTGGCTTTGCCAACCAAGCGCCACGCCAGCACCGTGAGCGGCGCACCGCGCGTGACGAACAATTCCTGCTCGATTTCGGTGCCGTCCTCGAAGCGGAAGCGCCAGCGCGGCCAGGGTTCGATGGAGAATTCCTCGATGCGTTGCGCGCCGTCACCGCCGACGACATCCGGCGCGTAACCTTGGGACGTCATCGCGAAGCGGCCGGCGGGTGTTTCGATCCACGCGTCGAAGCCATTGACGAGCACGAGCCGGCCGGTGGGCGGCGTGGTGGCGACCAACAGCAACGCGTGATAACGGCGCGTGCGGATGCCGGTGGCGGTGCCGGAAGCGAAGCCGCCGAGGGCGTCGGTTTCGAGCCATTCGCGGGTGGAGGCGGCGGGAGAAATCACGTTCATGCATCCGTTGGTCGAACGGTGCAGGGATAACTTACAAGGAACGCGACCACAGATTCAGAAAAAGCACAGATTGGAAACGAGGATCACGAAGACGAACCCCTCTCCCTTGTTCCCTCTCCCCGTCGTTCCTCCGGGGCGAGGGAGACTTTCAAGATGCAACTGAAGAGAATTCCGACATTGGCATTTGCGACGCGCAACAAAGCGGCACAGGACTGCCGCACTCCAAGACGCTTCGCGCATGCCGGGCTCCGATGGATGCGATGCCATCGGCACTGCGCACGGGGAATAGCCGATAGCCGATAGCCGATGTTAAGATTGCGAATGAGACGACTAGCCGCCGGTTTCGAAGCCGGGATACAAGGTCATGCCGCCATCGACGAAGAGGGTGGTGCCGTGGACGTAGTCGGAGTCGTCGGAAGCAAGCCACACAGCGGCGCGGCCGATGTCTTCGGGTTCGCCGATGCGCTTGTAGGGGACGAGCTTCATCAATTCGCGGTACGCCTCGGGCGTGCCCCAGGCTTCCATGTTGATGGGCGTGCGGATGGCGCCGGGGGCGATGCTGTTGACGCGGATGCGCCAGGGTGCGACTTCCTGCGCAATGCTTTTCATCATGAGCATCACGCCGCCCTTGCTCGCGGCGTAATTCACGTGGCCGGCCCAGGGAATAACCTCGTGCACGGAACTCATGCAAATGATCTTGCCCGCCGCGCAGGAAACTTCCGGGCGGATGCCGCGGCGCTTGAACTCGCGCACAGCCTCGCGCGAGCAGAGGAACTGGCCGGTGAGATTCACATCGAGGACGAACTGCCAGTCGGCCAGGCTCATGTTCTCAAACGCGGCGTCCTTTTGCAGGCCGGCGTTGTTGATGAGGATGTCGATGGTGCCGAATTCCTGAATCATCTTTTTGAACATGGCCTGCACCTGGTCCTCCTTGCGCACGTCGGCCTGGTGCGCGTAGGCATTCGAGCCGCAACGCGCGGCTTCCTTCACCACGGACTCGGCGGCATCGGGGCGCGAGACATAATTCACCACGACATCCGCGCCGGCATGCGCGAGTGCCAGCGCGACGGCCTGCCCGATGCCCGAGTTGGCGCCGGTGACGAGGGCCTTCTGGCCTTTGAGGACCTTGCGAATGGGACAGGCGGGCATCACGGCTTGCGGCAGGTTTTCTTCGCACAGATGATTGCGCATCAAATCAGCGGAAGACATGGCGGGCGCGGTGTGGCGCGCGGGCGGCGGTTCGAGAATGGTGTTCATGGCAATGTTTTCAAAAGCGCCGATGAGCGACTGGCTCATGCAGCGTCCTCCATGTGTCGTGCGAAGGGGGGGAAACTTACAGCCAGTTACATGAGTTAAATGAGTTGAAGAGTGGAAGGGTGGAAGGGTGGACGAGGGGAAGCGTGGAAGAAGGGGAGTGGTTTTTGTGTAAGGATTGGGGCGCGGGGCCGACGAAGGATAAACCTTATGATGCGCGCCGAGTCATCGGAAGTGTTGGGAAGCTTCGACAGCCTGGTGGAACGCCATTATCAGCCCCTGTTTCGTTTCGCCGTAAGTCTTTGCGGCGCACCGGAAACGGCGATGGACCTGACCCAGCAGACGTTTTATGTGGCGCTGCGGCGACAGGGGCAGTTGCGTGAGCCGTCGAAGTTCAAGTCGTGGTTGTTCAGCATTTTGTTCCGCGAATTCTTGCAGCGCCGGCGGCACTTGAAGCGGTTTCACCATCATTCGCTCGAAGACTGCGAGCGCGAATTGCCCAATGTGGCGCCCGACGATGTGAACCGCCTGGACGCATCGGCGGTGCGCGAGGCGCTGCAGAGCCTGGACGAGCCGTTTCGCGCGCCGCTGGAATTGTTCTACGTCCATGACCTTTCATACAAGGAAATCGCCGCGCGCCTGGGCGTGCCGGTGGGAACCGTGATGTCGCGCCTCTCACGGGCAAAACGGATGTTGCGCGAGCGGCTGGAAACCAATTTGCGTCCGAAACCGAAACCATGAACAGCGGTCCAAAAATCATGAAACACATTTCCCTGGCAAAGCTCGCCGCGGTGGCGGCGGGCATTCTATTTTTTGCGCACAACCTGGCGGCCAACCCGGACAACTTCACGGTGCCATCGGCAACGGGCGGCGGAAAATTCACGCTGGCCGAAGCGAAGGGCAAATTCGTGGCCGTTCATTTTCTGCTGAAAACGGAATGCCCGGTGTGCCTGCGGCACACGCGCGAGTATGCGACAAAGGCAGCGACGTTGCCCAACGTGGTGCAGGTCTTTCTCAAGCCGGACAGCGCCGGTGATATCAAGGCGTGGGCCGGCAAGCTGCCGGCCGATCTCGTGGCGAAGTACCCGATCTATCGCGACGCGGATGCGGCGCTGGCGAAGGCGTTCAAGGTGCCGGACGGCTACAAATTCCACGGCGAAGTGGTGCATTATCCGGCGCTGGTGCTGCTCGATCCCGACGGGAAGGAAGTTTTCCGTCACGTGGGCAAAAGCAACAGCGACCGCTTCAGTTTCGAGAAGCTGGCGGCGAAGGTGGAAGAGTTGAGGAAGTAGGATACCTGCGCGCGACACACGGGAAGGGCCGTTTGGCGGCCAAGAACAGATTCGCAAATTGCGGCTCTAATCACACCCACCTGCCCGAATCTCTTCAAGAGGCGGCTGGCAAATTACCGTCGCTGGCATCACACTGGCGCCATCACCACGGGTTATTGCCATGCAAATCGCGCTCGCTGATTGGGTCGTCCTCGTCGCCTACTTTGTCTTCATCGCCGGGGTCGGGATCGTAGCCGGCCTGAAGGTGAAGGACACCGGCCACTATTTCCTTGGCAAACGCCGCTTCGGAAAATGGCTGATGATCGGGCAAAGCTTCGGCGTCGGCACGCACGCGGAGATGCCCGTCTCGCTCGCCGGCGCGGTGAGCAATCTCGGGTTCTCCGGCATTTGGTTTCAGTGGAAAAACCTGTTCGCCACGCCGTTCTACTGGCTCTTCGCGCCAGTGTTGCGCCGCATCCGCCGCACCACCATTGCGGAACTGACCGAGGATCGTTACGGGCCATGGATGGGCCTGGTTTATATCATGTTCGCGCTGGTCTTTTTCACCATCAACTCCGCCGGCATGCTCAAGGGCGCGGGCAAGGTCATCAGCCAGGCGATCGGCGGCCAGTTCGGCGTCAACGAAATCGTCATTGCGATGACGGTGATCTTCGTGCTTTACAGTTTCATTGGCGGGCTGGTCGCGGCGGCCTGGACCGATTTCTTCCAGGGCTTCCTGATCATCGCGCTGTCGTTCATGTTGATCCCGCTGGGCTGGAGCGTGGTGGGCGGGATGAGCGGAATGAAGGAGTCACTCGAAGCCTACAAGTTCTCGCTGGCCGCGCCCCAGGGCATCGGCCCGTGGTACATCCTCATGCTCACGCTCAACGGCCTCGTGGGCATTCTGGCCCAGCCGCACATGCTTGCCGCGTCGGCACCGGCAAGGACGAGCGCACGTGCCGGATCGGCTTTTTCTACGGCAACATGATCAAGCGCATCTGCACGGTCGGCTGGGCGCTGGTCGGCTTGATGGTCGCGGCGATGCTCGTGAAAGGCAGCTTCGGCGTGGACAAACTCAACGATGCCGAGGAAGCATTCGGTTTCGCCTGTCGTCACTTGCTGTTTCCCGGCGCGCTCGGCCTGTTGATCGCCAGCGTGCTGGCGGCCAACATGTCCACCGCGTCTGCGTTCATGGTCAACAGCGGCGCGCTCTTCACCGAGGGGCTTTATCGCAAATTCATGGCGGCCGGCCGGCCTGATGCCCATTACCTTTGGGTCGGCCGCATCAGCGGGTTCCTCATCACCATGCTCGGCGTGGTCTATGCCGTGTTCCTCATCGACAAAGTGCTCTACTCCTTCCTGATGACCGAGACGATGGCGACCTACATGGGCATCAGTCTGCTGGGCGGCATCGTGTGGCGGCGCGCCAACCGCTGGGGCGCGCTGGCCAGCCTGGTCGCGGCGTTTGCGACGAATTTTCTCGTGTATCACCTGCGCGGCGAGCGGTTCGACCATTGGGACCCGAACGTGTTCTGCGCGGCCTTCGCGGCGGGCGTCGCGGCCCTGGTGGTCGTAAGCCTGCTGACCAAGCCGGAACCGGCCGCCAGCACGGAATCGTTCTTTATCCGGCTGGAAACGCCCACGGAGTTGCCGGGCCGCGACGGCGACCCACTGGCCGATGCCTCGCCACGCACCGACACAGAGCATGCAAATCCGGATCACGCCCGACCCGAATTGGAGAAAGCCGCCGCCGAAGCAGGACAACAATCCCTCATCGTCAACCTGCTCCACCCGCGCCGCGCGACACACGGCGTCAGCTTCCTGAAGGCTTATCGGACGGACCTCATTGGCTTCGCCTGGAGTTGGGCGTGGGTGGTGGTGCTCGTGGGGTTGACCTGGCTGTTGCTGCAGGCATGAAAAGCCGTGCCGGATTGAACCAGTCTTCGGTTTTTGCCCGGGACATGTACGGCGTAGTAGCGGCTACTTCTGGCGCTTGACCACAATCAGATAAGTCCGCTGGGCGGGATTGGCCGAAAAATCCTCCGGCCGCTTTTGCAACTTGCCGCCGCCGACGGTGGTGCACCAGTAAAGCGTATCGCCTTCAATCTTGATGATGCCCTGATACGTGTTCCCCTTGAAATTGCTGCTTACACCGGTCGCGTCAATCGTCTTCCCGTCCGCCGCCAGCGTGAACTCGCCTTCGCCGATGTTACCTTGCGGCAATCGCACGCCCTTGACCTGATTGCCTTCGAAGGTCAATTGCAGCTTCACCCCTTTCTGCGCGTCTTCGCCTTTGCCCGAATCGAAGCGCGCGCCGCTCCAGACGCCTTGCAGGGCCTTTGGGGTCACTGGCTTGGCGCCCGGCGCTGCGCCCCATAACCCGCCCAACCCGATGAAGACAATCCCGGCTCCCAACCATGCTGTGATTCGTTTCATAAATGGTCCGATTATCCGCAGTTCATTCTCGTCCTCGTCCTCAATTGTGGATCGCCTTTGATCTTGTTCTTTTATCCGATGCAATCCACCGGTGCGTACTTCCCACCCAGGATTTCCTCGCTCGGGGCCTTCAGGAATTTCTCGAGGATGGCCGCATAGACATTGCGGAAGTCCACGGCCATCTTGAGATTCCCGCGGTCGTCCAGGTCCGTGAGGCTGGGCATCGTGCCATGCACGCCCGCCTTCACACCGGGGCCGATGAGGAACATCGGCTGGGCCAGGCCGTGGTCGGTGCCGCCGCTGTAATTCTCGGCCACGCGCCGGCCGAATTCGCTGTAAGTGAAGGTCAGCACGCGCTTGTCGTTCTTGCAGCGGGCGAGGTCCTGGTAGAACGCCGACACCGTCTGGTCGAGTTCATCGAGCAACTGCGAGAGCCGCCGTGGCTGGTCGGCATGCGTGTCGTAGCCACCGAACACTGCGATGCCCTGCGCTGCATAAAACACACGCGCGTTCAATCCGCCGTTGATGAAGGCGGCGATGGTCTTGACCGAGTTGCCAAACTGCGTGTCGGGATATTGCACCGGCGTCTGATACTTGCCGGCAAGTTCGCCCAGACGCGCGCTGGCTTCGTTGGCATTCACCGCCGTGCGCGTGATGAATTGAAGATCGTCCGCCCCGGGCGCCTGGGTCATCTGGTTGAACTTCGCATACGTCTTCTGCCCTTGCGCATTGCGCGCGCCGGTGAAACGGAACGAGTCGGGATTCACGAAGCCCAGCCCCGGGTGCGCCTTGCCGGTGATGCCCAGCGGCAGGCCACCGGGACCAACAGCGATGTTGCGCGTCGCCTCGCTATCCTTGCAGGCGTAATCCACGTAACGCCCGAGCCAGCCCGTCGCCCCGGGCTTGCCGGTGCGCACGCCGGTCGCAGCCGCCTCCCAGATTTCGCGTCCGGTGAAGTGGCTCAAATTGAAATTCGGATAAGCGGTGCCAAGCACGACGCCCAGTGAGCCCTCGTCATGCAGGCGCTTGAACTGCTTGAGGCTCGGGTGCAAGCCCACCTGGTCGTTGAGCTTCAGCACCTCCTTGGGCGGGATGCCGAGCACCTTGCGGTTCTTATAATAATCGTCGTTGCAATACGGCGGCACCACCGAGAGACCGTCCGGGCCACCGGTCAGCAGGAGTGAAACAATGATGCGATCATCCGAACCGGCGGCGGGGCCGGCCAGCGCGGAGCGCAAGACGAAGTTGGGCAGGGCCATCCCGATGCCCACGATGCCGAGCCCGTGGGTGAGAAACTCGCGGCGCGTGGCGATGTTGGTCTTCTTCATAACTGGACTTTACTTTGCTGGGTTGATGTGGGTACGGCGTTGCGTGATGAGGTGCTTACGATACCTGGTGTTCGGGCATGCACAGCAGGAGCACGAGCACCGAACGCAGCCGTTCGTTCAGCTCGCGGCGTTGCCTGTCCCAACTGCCGCGCGACGGCAACGGGCCGAGTTGCTTGACCATATCCTGCCGTTTCTCCGCGCTCAGCGGCCCGCATGAGACAGGCCTTGGCGAGATAGTCCACTGCCTCCGCGCCGTTCTTGCAGCCGGCGGATTCAAGCAGCGCCACCACGTCCACACCCTCGTTGGCAACCGCCTCAACCACGCTGGCGACGGCGTTATAACGGACGAACAGCCGTTGCGAGCTGATCCACGGCCGGCCATAGCGCCAACCCTTCACGTCCGGCGGCTCCAGCAGCGTCATGCCCATCTGCTGCAAGGCCAGATCCAGCGCCCCGTAATCGGTCACCGGCCTGGTCACGGCCAGCGAACTGCCATCGTTCTTCGAGCGCGGCGTGTCTATTGGCCAATCGGCCGCCGCCGGCCGGACGCCCAGGTCGCGCAACAGGCCGACCATCAACTCGACCGGGCTTTTGATCTGGTTGCCCATCGAGTGCGGGCTGTAGAATTCCTCCGAGAGGAACAGGTTTTTGAGCATTGGCTCCAGCGCATAACCGCGGTCGAGCAACACCGCGGCGAGACCTTCCACCGTCCCCTTGTCCGGATCAGGATAGGCGAAGAACTCGAACAGCTTCTTCGCGACGAAGCGTGAAGTCTCGGGTTTCTCCAGGATCAGGCGCACCAGGTCGTCGCCGGTCCACGGCCCCTTTTTGCCAAAGATGGTTTTGTCGGTCGTGTCGTGCTGACTGTAAATGAAGCGATACGTGCCGGTGGCATGGTCGTAATTGTAGCCCGTCAGCGCGCGCGCCGCCTCGATGATGTCCTTTTCGGTGTAGCCCTGGTCCACGCCCATCGAAAACAACTCCAGGATTTCCCGTCCGAGATTCTCGTTCGGTTTGCCTTTGGCGTTTTTGTTGTTGTCGAGGTAACGGATCATCGCCGGGTCATGGACCAGTCCGTAGAGCAGCGCGCCGAAGTTGCCGGCCGCATGCTCGCGGAAGAATTGGAGCTGGCGGGACATCGCGTAACTGTTCTGCACCACGCTGTCCTGGCTGGCGAAATGCCCGTGCCAGAAGAGCGTGAGCTTTTCCTGAAGCGGGCGCGGCGATTCGACCATGCGCTGCAACCACCAGCGGCGCAGTTGCACCTGCTGGTTGGCGTTCACCTGTGGCCGGTCGAAGTCCACCGAGCGATTGCCAAAGCCGCGCATCTTCATTTTGCCTTCGAGCGGATCAATATGAATGAGCGGGACCGGGTCATACGCCTGCGCCGGCTGCGGTTGGCGGTAAAATTCCACGAGTTGATCCACCGCCTTGTGGAGGCCCATCTGGTGCAGCTTCGCGACCTCCTGCGGTGTGCCGCCAAACCCGGCGCGCACGAGCAAATGCCGCGCCCTGGCGTAATCCCATTTCTCCGCCGCCAGCGGCTTGAGCCCGCCCATGACCTCGGCGCGCAACGCATAGACTTCCGGGGCAAGCCGCCCGATCGTGCGCACCGCGTCGGCCACAATCGCATCGGCATCGGCCCTTTCCTTCGCCTGCTGCGCGGCAAACTCGGTCAGCCGCCTTTTCATCGCCGAATCCGTTTCCACGCTCGCGATTTCCCTGGCAATGCGCGCCGCTTCGCTGCTTTGCTCGACCAGTTCCTCAGCCGTGTCCTTGCGGATCGCCGCCCACTGCCGGATTTCCATCACGCGCAACGCCCGCTGCTCGCGCACCGAACGCCACTGCGCGGCGGCGTTTTTGTCGCCTGCCTTGTCGGCGGCCGCGGCCTGCGCCTCGGCCACCTTGATCTCGGCCGCGCGTGTCGCCGCCATCTTGTCCCGCAAATCCAGTTCCGAAACGAACAACTCGCGCGACGCCTTGTTGGCCGCGATCGTGTCGGCGATCAACCGTTCCGACGCCTTGCGCAGCGTGGCCAACCGCTCCTGCGCCGCCGCCCGCAGTTCCTGCACCTGCGCCCGCGGCTGCCGCGCGGCCAGCGCCCGCTTGACCTCATCCTCGGCGGCACGCCAATTGCGCAGCGCATCCTCGGCCCGGGTCCGCTCGGAACGGGCGATTTCGCGCGTGGCCGAGCGAGCCATCTCGCGCGAGTTCTCTTCGGTCTTCGCCGCTGCCTCCTGTTTGCGGGCTTCGGCAACCGCGGGATCCACGGCATCGGCGGCGTGGGCGGCACGCGGGCTGGACACGGCCGCGGTGGCGGCCGCCAGAACAAACAGCGCCAGCCGCAAATGAATCGTGTTGCGCATTTTCATGGTTTCAGTTTCAGAAGTTGAAGGGGCGACATCATTGATGGCGATAATCCAGTCCAGGACTACCCCACCACTTTGCCGTTGCCGGCGCCCCGCACGCCTTGACGCGCGTCAAAGAAGCGAATTTCTATTGCCCCGGCAACTCATCCCTCTCATTAACACCTCGCTTCAGCGAGGTGTTCGCGCATCAAACATGACAATTAACCGCTTATAGCGGTTTCCCCTCACGCCACAAAACGTCAATCAGCGAACTTTGCCCCACACTTCAACCCTTCAACCCGCCACTCTTCAACGCCCCCGTTCGCTTGCATCCGCTGCTTCCCATAAACACGGCAAACCCAGACGCATCGCCATTCACCCAACGCGGCAACGGCTTCTCCCTCTCCCCAAGGGAGAGGGCCGGGGTGAGGGGGAAGGAAACGCTATCCAACCCGCGATCATCCGGTTCATGGGGTGCGCGGAAAAATGGCCAGCCTTGGCCAAATAATGTCGAGCCAGGACGTGGTCTTCCTCCACTTCAACAACTGGCAGAAGCCCGATCCCGGCCCGAAGGCGCAGGAGAACCTGCGCGGGTTCGTCGAGCGCGGCGGCGGACTCGCCGTGCTGCATTTCGCCTGCGGCGCGTTCAGCAACTGGACCGCGTACCCAAAGCTCGCGGGCAAGGTTTGGGACCGCAAAAACACGCACGACCCGCGCGGCCCGTTTACCGTGCGCATCACCAACCATGAACATCCCGTGACCCGCGGATTGAAAGACTTCGATACGGACGACGAGCTTTACACCTGCCTGACTGGCGACCAGCCGGTCGAGTTGCTGGCCGTGGCGCGTTCAAAAGTCAAAGGCTCGGATCAGCCGATGGCCTTCACCCACACTTGCGGCAAGGGCCGCGTCTTTCACACGCCCCTCGGCCACGATGCGCGCGCCATTCACTCGCCAGGTACGGCTGAGTTGATCCGCCGCGGCGTGGCATGGGCCGCGGGCCTGACACCCCTCGCCACCAAGCCGCCCCCCCGCTGACGCATTTGCCATATCTGCCATATCTGCATATCCGCCATTTGCCAGTTGCCATTGATTCCCCCCCCGCAGCCCGCGCACGCAATCCTCGCCCCAATCTTCCCCCGCTTCGGATTTCGTCATTCGGATTTCTTTCGGCCTTCGGATTTTTGCTCCAAACACGCCAGTTGGAACAAAAAGCCTGCAAACCAACCCGCGTCCTCAACGCCTCACGAAAGATTTTTGTCTCAGCGGTTAGCAGTTGTCTCAGGCGTCTTGGCGTTAACGCCGCGCCTGTGTCAGCTTCCTCCTGATGTCGCACCAAACATCAACCGCCCGGCCACTGGCCGGAGCACGCCGATGCCTCCGGCAGCGCCCGGGCTGGCAATCGCCATCGGATTTCGCCGTACGGATTTCTTTCGGCCTTCGCCATTCGGGTTTCGGATTTCCCCCTCCGTTCGACCCTATTCCGGCCGTTCCCGTCCGTTACCGCCATTTCCCACTTATTCCCGGCTCGCGGAAAAAATCCACACCCTTCAACGCATCACGCATCACGCCCTTCGTCATTCCCCCCTTCAACCCTCAACCCACCCGACCCCAACCAGACAATCCGCCCGCTTCCGCCCGATAATGCCCGCTTCCGCCACATAATTTTCCACCCTCCCCCGATGCGCCTCGAACCTTGATGCCCATCAAGGCCCCTCCGGAGCGTCTATGCGACGGTGCTCGAAAAATGGTTGCGCATCCCCAGCGAACCCGCGCTCGGCCAGCGGTGGCCGTTGCTCGACATCATCACGTGATTCAAGGCGGGGTTCACATGCGCCATTTCGCGAATCCGTTGAATCGCCGCTCGTGGGGCACTGTCTTTGAGGTGACTCCATGTAGGACAAGCCCATGTCTCCGGTTGCCCTCGGTTGCCGGTGTGTAGGACAGACACGGACAAGGAATTCAGACGCGCGCCGATTCTGGCGAGCGGCATTTATCCCTTTAATGCCTGCGCATGAAAATTCAAATTGCGGCGCGCGGGCTTGGCCTGCTGCTTTCACTCACAGGCCTGGCCAACGTGCAAGGAGCGGAGTACTACGTGTCCACGGTCGGAAGTGATTCAAACCCCGGAACACTGGCCCTGCCGGTGCGAACAATTACCCGCGCGTACAGCATGGCCGGCGCCGGGGACACGATTACAGTCCTGCCCGGCGTCTATACCGATTACACGACGGGCTGGGGATTGCGAATGGGCAAGAGCGGAACCGCCACCAGTCCCATCACCCTGCGCTCCCAGGTCCCAAGGGCGGCCGTCATTGACGGCCAGAACCGCTCCGACCGCAACCAGGGCATTTATCTGGACGGCAGTTACAACATTGTTGACGGCTTTGAGATCCGGGGCGGCCCGCACGGCGGCATCGCGATGTACGGCAGCTACAATCAAATCCGCAACAACGACATCCACCACAACGGCAATCCGGCCAACACCAGCACCCTCGGGCAGGATGGCATCTTTTCCGACCAAAACACCCGCAACAACGTCTATGCGGGCAACCTCATTCGCGACAACGGGCGCACCGGCAGCAATCTGGATCACGCCCTCTACCTGTGCGGCGACAACGAACTGGTCATCAACAACGTCCTTATCCGCAACGCTTCCTGGGGCCTGCACCTCGCCGGCTATTCCACGGTCAGCAACCTGCGGGCGTACAACAATGTGATGGCCTTCAACGGCAAGGGCGGCGTCATGCTCTGGATGGCCCTCAACGGCGTGGATATCAAGAACAACATCATCTACAAGAACGGCCAATACGGCATCAACTCCTACGACGCCCACGGCAGCGGCGTCGTCGTTGACCGCAATCTCGTGTTTGGAAACAGCTTCGGAAATTACAATTTCTCCAACGGCGGATCGGATTACACTTACACGCTGGGGACGACGGTCTCGGCCGAGCCCCTGTTTGTTGATGCAACTTCGGCCACTTTTGATGCACACCTCCTCGCCGGTTCGCCGGCCGTCAATGCGGGATTGAATCTTTCCTCGGTCTTCACCACGGACATCGACGGAGTGGCGCGGCCCGCCTCCGGCGCGTGGGACCTCGGCCCCTATCAGGTTGTGAGCCTCGTGAACTCAGCGCCGACGATCTCGATCATCTCTGGCCAAATCATCGCACAGGGCGGCTCGACGGGTCCGCTGGCTTTCACGGTGGGCGACGCGGAAACGCCGGCCAGCAACCTCACGGTATCGGGCAGTTCTTCCAACCCGACCCTCGTTCCCGGCAGCGGCATCAGCTTTGGTGGCTCGGGCGGCAACCGCACCGTCACCGTCACGCCCGCGGCGACGCAGACCGGGACAGCCACCATCACGGTGACCGTGAACGACGGTTCGGTGAGCACGAGCACGAGCTTTGTCCTGACGGTGAATCCGCCTTCCTCCAGCCTGACCTTCGCCTCGACCGGTGGCGCGATCAGTGCCCCGTTCGCGGCGGGCAGCGGCGTGGTGTCTCAACCCCTCCTCACGCTCGCACCAGCCGACGGCGGCCGGGCGGCATACACGTTCAACATCACCAACGCGGGCGCCTACGTCGTCACCGCGCTGGTCAACGCGCCGGACGACAGCGCCAACTCGTTCTTCGTCAACATTGACGCCGAGCCCGTGGACCCGACGATGGTTTGGGACATTCCCTTGACGAGCGGCTTGGTGGAACGGACGGTTTCGTGGCGCGGCAGCGGCACGCCGACGAACAACGAGTTTGCGCCGAAGGTGTTCACGCTGACGACGGGGACGCACCAGTTGATTGTGCGCGGTCGCGAGGCCAACACCCAATTGGGCACGATCACGCTGAAGCCTTACACCGTCAGCAATCCGCCGCCCACGATCGCGCTGACCGCGCCCGCCAACGGCGCGAGCTACACGGCGCCGGCAGCCATCGACCTGACCGCCAGTGTCAACGCGAACGGCGCCACGATCAACAAGGTGCAGTTTTATCAAGGCGCCACGCTGTTGGGCGAAGACACGACTGCGCCCTACACCTACAGTTGGAGCAACGTGGCCGCCGGCAGTTATAGCCTCAGCGCGAGAGCGGTGTACGGTGCCGGCAACGACACGGTAGCGTCGTCCCCCGTGAGTGTTGCGGTCAGCAATCCGCCGCCCACCATCGCGCTGACCGCGCCTGCCAGCGGCGCGAGCTACACGGCCCCGGCCATGATCAATCTGGCCGCCAGCGTCAACGCGAATGGGAACACGATCAACAAGGTGCAGTTTTATCAGGGCACCACGCTGTTGGGCGAAGACACGGCCGCGCCTTACACGTTTGCCTGGAACAATGTGGGCGCCGGCAGCTACAGCCTCAGTGCGAGGGCAGTGTACAACACCAGCAGCACCGTCGCCTCGTCCTCGGCGAGCGTGAGCGTCATCTTCGGGCTGACCTTTGACTCCACTTCGGGCGTGATCAGCGCTCCGTTTATGGCCGCCAATGGCTTGATTTATCAAACGAACCACACCCTCATCGTGGCGGACAGCGGCCGGGCGGTTTACACGTTCAACATCGCCAACGCGGGTGATTACGTCGTCACGGCACTCGTGAACGCGCCGGATGCGAACGCCAACTCGTTCTTCGTCAACATCGATGCCGAACCGATTGACCCGACGATGATCTGGGACATTCCCCTGACGAGCGGTTTGGAGGAACGGGCGGTCTCGTGGCGCGGCAGCGGCACGGTTGAAAACAACGAGTTCGCGCCGAAAGTGTTCACGCTGACGGCGGGAACGCATCAGTTGATCGTGCGCGGTCGCGAGGCGAACGCGCAGTTGGGGACGATCACGTTGAAGCCATATGCGAACACACCTCCGGTGGTGACGCTGACCGCGCCGGGGAATGGTTCCACCGTTTCCGGCCCTGCGGTAACCGTCGCCGCCGATGCGTCAGATGACAGCGGCGTGGCCGGGGTGCAATTCAAGTTGAATGGGATGAACCTTGGAACCGAAGTCACCGCTGCTCCTTACAGCGTGACCTGGGATACGACGACCGTCACCAACGGGTTGCACACGTTGACGGCGGTGGCGCGGGATTCGGCGGGAAATCAAACGACTGCGGTGGCAGTCAGTGTGGTGGTCAGCAACACCATGCCCACGGTGTTGCCGACGGTGACGGTGACGGCCACGGATGCCATCGCGACAATCGGCACGACCGATCATGCGGCGCTCACGTTCACCCGCACCGGCGACACCAGCGCGGCGCTCGCGGTGAACTACACGCTCGGCGGCAGCGCGGTGAAGTGGATCGATTACCGCCGGCCCGAAGGCGACATGCCGGTGTCGGTGACAATTCCGGCCGGGGCGGCCAGTTACACAATGACGATCATCGGTGTGACCAACGCCACGGCGGCTGACCCGCACACGGTCGTTATCACTTTGGCGACGGACGCGGCGTATGACATCGGCGCGGCCAGCAGCGCGACCGTGACGTTGATTGGCGCCAGTGTTCCGCCGCCAGCCCCGCCGACCGTCAACGTTACCGCGAGCGATGCAAACGCTTCGCGCGTCGGCCCGGACAACGGCTCGTTCACCATCATCCGCACGGACGGCACGACAACGGCCCTCACCGTGAACTTCACGCTGGGCGGCACGGCGGCCAACGGCGTGGATTACGCCTCGGTGCCGTTGTCCGTGACGTTGCCGGCCGGCGCCGCGTCGGCCACGGTGATGGTTGCGCCGTTGCCGAGCAATACCGTGGTCGGCTCGAAAACAGCCGTCCTCACGCTGGCGAACGATGCGGCCTACACAGTTGGCGCGACAGGAAATGCGAGCGTCACCATCGCGGGCAACGCGGTGCCGATCACCTCCCTGAAATTCACCGGAAACAGCGCGACCATCACCTGGGCGAGCGCGGCGGGCAAGACTTACCGCGTGGCTTACAAGACCAGCCTGACGGACACCAACTGGACCGACGCGAGCGGCAATATCACCGCCACTGGCCCGAGCAGTTCGTGGACCGACACTGCTGCCAGCAGATCCCAGCAGCGTTTCTATGTCGTGTATATGACGAACTAGCGGAAGCCAAATTGGAAGACACATTGAGTTGAGGGAAAGGAGCGCGGACACGGCTGTCCGCGCTCCCCGTCATGGGGAAGCCGCGTCCCGCGCGGCGCGGTAGAACTGGCGTGCGAAAGGGCCGTCGCGCGGGTCGGTAACCACGGTCGTTCCGTTGGCGTCCGTGTGATGGGTGGCAACCGTCGCCCACGAAACCAAATCCGAACTGGCTTGGATCAGGTAACTCGTGTCCGGATCGCCTTCGAATTGAAATCGAAATTCGTCATTGTCCTGTGCGGGCCCGGATGACACGCCCCCCAGGAGGGCAACTTCAGAGTTTTGCGGCACCGCAAGGCGCAGCAACCCGCTGGTGGAGCCGCCGGAACTGCTGCCTGCACCCGAGACCTGCAATGCTCGAGAAAGATTCAACCGGCCGCCGGTCCTGGTTTTGCCGGCAAGGGCCGGGAGCGGGTCCACGGACGAGAGCACGCGTTGGATGATCTGCCGGTAATTGTCGGCCGGATATCGCGCCCACACCAGAGCACACGCTCCAACGACGTGCGGCGAGGCCATGGACGTGCCGCTCAACGTCTCGTAACTGGCGTCGCTCAGGTTCCACGTGGAAACAATCTCGTGGCCGGGCGCGCCCAAGTCCACGGTGTTCGCGCCGAAATTCGAGAAGAACGCCAGATTGTCGTGGCGATCGGTGGCGGCCACGCTGACGATGTTGTCGAGGTCATAACCGGCGGGATAAAAGGGCCGGGCATCGTTGTCGGTGGAGTCATTGCCCGCGGCGGCGACAAAAATCATGCCGGCGTCGCGCGTGCTGGCGATGGCGTCGCGCAGTGCGGCGGAAAATTCAGTGCCGCCCCAACTGGCGTTGATGACGCGCGCTCCGTAATGGCGGGCGTAGTTGATGCACTCGATGGCGTCGGAGTTGAAGCCGGTGCCCGCCGCGTTGAGAAACCGGCAGATCATCAGCCGGGTGCGCCAGGCCACGCCTGTGACGCCCGCGCCATTGTTGCCCACCGCGCCGATGGTGCCGGACACGTGCGTGCCGTGGCCATGATCGTCGTGTTTGACCCCGAAGCCCACGAGTCCGAGGCTTGAAATAGCGTCAATGCCGTGGACGTCGTCAATGTATCCGTTGCCGTCGTCGTCCAGGAGATTGGTGCGCCGGTCGAGGATCAGAAGACTGCGTCCGTTCTCGCCGGGATTGACCCACAAATTGGCCGCGAGATCCTCATGCGTGGGGCGCGCCCCGGTATCCGTTACGGCCACGATGATGCTGGCCGCGGAGTTCTGAACATCCCAGGCTTCCGGCGCATCGATGTCCGCATCGGACCGGCCGCCGTTCTGGCCGATGTTGTGCAACCCCCACAAGGAGCCATCGATAAAGCGCGGATCGCTTGGCGACGCGACGATGCGAAGCACGAAGTCCGGCTCCGCGTACGTCACCAGGCCGCTCTGCTGGTAGAGCGCGATGACGGCGAGCGGATCGACCAGCGGCGGCAACTGGAGGACCTGGAGGTTTCCGATGGCCGGGTACGTGCGCCAGACCAGCGTGCCGAGTTGTGCGTGCAACAAGGCCAGATTCGCACCGGCCTTGGGTTTCACCAGAATCCGGTCGGAGCGATAGTTGGGTTGCGCCAGCAACGATCCCGCCGACAGGCACAGCCAGCCGGCCAGAATCCAAATCCGCAAATTCCTTTTCATTGGCATATTCTCATTCATGTCGATTTCCTTTTGGTTCGAGTTTCAGTCAGTGCGCGGTTCGATTTGGTATGGACTGAAACGGTCCGCAGTTGCGGCGGTGTTGTCTGTTTTTCTAACAAACAAGCACGGGGAGTGAATACGCTCCAGCGGGGTGAACACCCCTCTAAACAAAGTGCGCGGACATTATTTGAAAGCGGTCATAACCCGGGCAGCGGGAGTGGCGACGGCAGGGGCGCGTTGACGGTGATGACGCGGCTCTTGCTGCTGGTCTGGCCGGCGGTGTTCCGGACGGTCAGCCGCGCGGTGTAACTGCCGGGGAGCACGTAAGTGTGCGCGGGGTTTCGCAAGGTGCTCGTGCCGCCGTCGCCGAAACTCCAGGTCCACGAAGTGGGGTTGCCGGTGGATTGGTCGGTGAAGGTGACCGGCAGCGGGGCGACTCCGAGCAGCGAACTGGCCGTGAAGTCGGCAACCAAGGGCGGAGGCGGCGCGGCGACAGTGATGGCGCGGCTGACGGAGCTGCGCTGGCCGCTGGTCACGGTCAAGGTGGCCGTGAACGTACCGGCGCTCTGGTAGGTGTGGTATGGGTTTCGGACGGTGGCGCTCGTGCCGTCGCCGAAGTTCCAGTTCCAAGTGTTGACGGGCCCGGTGGATTGGTCGTCGAATTGAACGCCCAACGGCGCCCGTCCGCTGGTCGGAAAGGCCGTGAAGGCCGCCGTCACGGGTTGGGGCTGGGGCGGCGCGGTGACGGTGATCGTGCGGCTGGCGGAGTTGCGCTGGCCGCTGCTGCCGGTCACGGTCAAGGTGGCGGTGAAGGTTCCGGCGCTCTGGTAGGTGTGGTACGGACTGCGCGCGGTGGCGGTCGCGCCGTCGCCGAAGTTCCAATTCCAAGCGGTAACCGGGCCGGTGGATTTGTCCTCGAACTGAACACCAAGCGGCGCCGGCCCGCTGGTTGGGAAGGCCGTGAAGTCCGCCGTCACTGGCTGGGGCTGGGACGGCGGTGGCGTGGTGGGCGAGTCATTGTCGGCAATCGTGACCGTGCCGCTTTGAGGCGACCCGATGGTGTATTCCGCACCGGGCGCCAGTGTGACCGTCACGGTTTCGTTCCCTTCCGCCAGGGTGTCGTCGATCGGCACAATCAACAATTCGGCTTGCAGAAACCCGGCGGGAAAGGGAGCGGAAGCGGGCAATTGCTCGTAATCCACTCCGTTGCCGGCGGCGCCGCTGAAAGTCCAGTTCACGACAAACGATTTCCACGGATCACCGGTCCGGTGGAAGCGAACGGTACCGGGGACGCGACCAGTTTCCGACGCGCCAGGCCCCGGCACCGACAAAGAAACGACTGGCTGGTCCGATGGCGGCGGAGGCGGTGGCGGCGACTCATCGGCAATGGTCACCGTCGCGCTGTTGGGCGAGCCGACGGTGTAGCCCTCTCCGGGCAGGAGTGTGAGGACCACCGTGCGCGTGCCCCGTCCGGCACTTTCAGGAATAGGCTGGATCTGCAAATCTCCCTCCAGCACGCCAGCGGGGAACGGGCTGCTGGTGGGCAATTCCTGATAATCCACGCCGTTGACGGCTGTGCCACCCAACGTCCAGTTAACGACAAAGGATTGGGACGGATCGCCGGTGCGGTGGAACTTGATGACGCCATTGACCGGCCCGCTCTTGGAAGCATTGGGTTGCGGCACGGACAACGAAACGACCGGCGTCTGGGCCAACACCGTGGGCGCGGCCAAGGCGAAACAGCCGAGGGCGAGGGCAACGGCAAGAGGCGGCCGCAGCTGAATCATTTGGAGCACGGTGGCAAGCGAAGCACGACACCGTTTTGGCCGGCAAATGCAGGCTGCCCACCACGCACCAAAAGCGCCGTCGCCGCTGCGCTCTGCCGGCGCACTCCAAAGAGTGCGCAGCTTATCGGTAGGTTCTGGTTTCACGGTTCGTGTTCGTAACCGGGGTCTTTCCGCGCACGTACACCAGGTAGTAACGCTGGCCGGACTCGCCGGCGTGTGCGTCGGCCCAGGAAGTGGTCGCGCCATCGGCGGTGATATCCCCGCTCAGATCAATCCAGTTGGCGTCGGCCAGATTATTCTTATAGGCCACGCGATAAGTCGTGCCCGGCACACTGGCCCAGTTCAGCGTTGCGCGACTTCCCGTGACGTTCAGCGAAGCAACCGTGATGGCGCTCGCGGGTGGTGCCGTGAAGCCCGCGCGATCCTCGGAAACACCCAGGCTCAGCAACTGCACGACTGGCTCGAAGCGCTCGATGGTAATGGCGCCCAACTGGGTATTGGCCTCCCGCCCGCGCACGATCAACTGATGCGTTCCGGCCGACAACGTGAAGACCTTGGGCACGAACTCGTTGTTGTCGTGCGTGCCGCTGCCGCGCCAGGAAACCGTTCGTTTCTCCAGACCGCTGGTGACCGGGATGTCCCAGATCATGGCGGAATCAACGGGCTCGGCATCAATGTTCAAGTAAAAGGAGTTGGCGCTCAGGTCCGGCGCGTCCACCAGCGCGGTGACAACGTACGAGCCCGCGTTGGCGGTGTTAAACGTGTACGCCGCCCGGCCACCGCTGGCGATGGTGTGAGTGGGCTGATAAATCACGCCGTTGCCGATCACGAACGGGGCCGTGACCGTGCCTGAAGTCGAGGCGAAGGAGGGATCGGAACTTCCAGGAGTGGTCTGACCGGAGTTGACCCGCACGCGGACAGGCGTGGAAGCGGCCATGCTGCCCTCGTTGTAAAACAGCCGCGCGCTCAAGGTGTATTCGCCCGCCCGCACATTGCTCCAGACAGCGTTGTAGGGCGCCGTCGCATCTTCGCCCAAGACGGCCACCAACACGGTGCCGTGATAAAACACGACCTTTCTGATCGTGTTGCCGTTGGGGTTGACGCTGGCATCGAGGTTGATGGTCGCCGGTTCGGAGTAGCTTGCGCCTTCCGCCGGAGCGGTCAGGACGATCGTGGGCGTGGTTCCCGGGCCACCGACCGAGGCGCCGAATTGAAAGGCGCCGATATCCCAGGCGCCGGAAGCGGGCCGGGCGGCGCCGCTAAAATCCGTGGCGAAAACCGAGGAGAGATTCAGTCCGGCGCCGATGGCAGGCGAACCGGCGGCCAGGCGCGGATTGAATCCGGCCAGGCTGGAATTCAGGAAAAGCGGGTCCGTCGAAAGTGTCGTACCCACCGAGTGGGTGAAGTCCGATCCACCGTTGGTGAAACCGTAGTCGCCGGACAGGTTGCCGAAGACGAGGTTGCGGTCAATGACGACGCCGCTGCCGTGGGCGTCCCAGGAATCGATCCCGAAACCGCCGTTGCGGTAAATGATGTTGTTCTTGATATCGACTCCCTCCATGGCCATCCAAAGGATGATTCCCCACATGCCATTGTAGGCCACCACGTTGTTGTACACCCGCAGGTTGCTCACTGTGTTGGCGCCGGCGACTTGCAGGCCCGCGCCGGGGTTGCTGAACAACACGTTGTTGAAAACAAGCTCGTTGTCGCCGGTCAGATAGAACCCGTGATCACGACGATCGCCCGCCCTTCCGTTGTGGTGGACCAGGTTGGCTCCGTAAATGTTGCCCTGGGCTGCGTTTCCGGAATAAACACCGTTTCGACCGATGACGCTGTCGCTGGCGGGATTGCCGTTGTGATGGAATTCGTTGTTCAGAATCCGGTTGAAGCTGCCATAAACCGTGATCCCGCCCATGGGCGCGCCCCGGATGTCAAATCCGTCAATGACGTGGTGGTCGCCATCGAGCCAGATACCGACATTGCGATCTCCGGTGTTCTGCCCGTCAATGATGGCCGCGCCGTGGACCAGGGAACGGAGCACAATGGGGCTCGAGGCGGTCCCGCTTTTGCTGCAACGAAGCCCGTACTGGCTCGTGTAGTCGGTGTAGAGGCCGGGCGCGACCGTGATCGTGTCGCCGGGACCGGCCAGGCTGTAGGCGCGGGTGATTGTCCGCAGCGGTTGGGTTGCGGTTCCCGAGTTCGAGTCGTTCCCCAGCGGGGAGACATGGTATTCGGCGCCCTGCGCGCGGATAAGAGCAAGCGCCGGCAACGTCCAACAGAGCCAGTGGCGCCTCCGGGCCGTGTTGCCGTCTCGAGTGGTTTTGGAGTTCATGGCAGGGATGTGATTCGGATTGAGGGTTTTCGCCAGGCGGCACGAGGACGATCAGGCGGGCGAAATCACGACGACCGGTTGCGGCAGCGATGGAAGAGGTCGGCGAAGGCGGCGGCGTAAGGTTCGCGGAGCATGGTGTCGCCGGTGGAGCCGTCGGGGCCGTAATAGTCTTCGGTGCGAGGAGCGATGTTTCGCCAGGGCGTCACGACTTCATCCAAATCCAGCAATGACCTGGTCGGCAGGATAAGGCACACGCGGCCCGGAAAACTGGCGGGGCGGTAGCAGCACAAGGCCGCAATCGTGACGCGGGCAAGCTGGTCGCGCCGCTGCATCAGCGGGTCCGGGGCCGAGGACCGCGCGGCGGCGCGTTCCGCAGTGAGGTTGTGCCACCGCTCGGCGATGTAGGACCGCAGGTCGGCGAACGACAGGGTGGCGACGGCCCGGGCGTGGCGAAGGACGCGATTGGCTTCGGTCATGACGCGCGCGCGCAGTTGCGGCAACGGGCGATACCATGTTGGGAACGGGCAGCCGAACAGGGCAAGCAGATTCACTTCCGTCCCGTCGCGCACAAGCTGGTGGGCCACTTCCAGGGCGATGCCGCCGCCCGAACAGAAGCCAGCAATAATGCACGGCCCGTCCGGCCGAAACTCACGGATCTGGCCGGCGAAATACGCGGCCAGGTCCTCGACACGCGCGAGCGGTTCGCTCTGGCCATCGAGTCCGGGAGGTTCCAGGCCGAAGAACGGCTGGTCTTCGCCGAGGTGCTGCGCGAGGAAGCGATAGCAGAAGACATCGCCGTTGTGCCCGGCGACACCAAACACGGGGGCGCGTGTTCCGTGCGGCTGCAAGGGCACGATGGCCCGCTGCTGCCGCGCCAGCGCGCCGGCCGATTGCAGGAACTGGAGAATCTCGCGCTTGTGTTGCTTCAGCTCCTCCTTCAGTTCCGCAGTCAAAGCGCCGGCGGGGGCGCTGCATCGCAACTGCCCGCCATCCGCCGAGACACGGATGTTGCGCTCGCGGAGTTTCGCGAGGAAGGAGTAAACATGGCCATTGTCGGCGCGCGTGAATTTCAAAGCCGTGTGGTTGGCGGATGAAACGGAGGGCGTCGCGGTTCGCTCCGCGGAAACAGGCCCGGTATTCGCACGCTCGCGCAGGTCGTTCAGGTTTTCCAGGCTGTCCAGGACTCGCGCGGTGGGCACGCCGAAATCCAGCAGGCAGGCGATTTCATCCACGCCGGCGTTGCGACAACACTCGACCATTCGCGCGCAGGTGGCAGGCGTTCCAAACAGACCGCTGGTCTCGTAGTAACGCTCGAAGGCCACGTCGAGCAGCGCTTCGATCTCGCGCTCGGGCAAGGCGCGGAGGTCCACATCCTGCGATTTGCTGTTGGCGTCGCCGGCGCGGACGAAAGCGGGCATGTTGCCGGCCAGTTCCGCCACCAGTTTGAGCGAGCTGCGGAGGTAGTCCTTCATCGGCCGGCGAACCAGTTCGCGCACTTCGGCGTCATCGCCGCCGACCAACGTGTGGAGCATGAGCGTCACCCGGCCGGTCGCCGGATCGTGGCCGGCGGCGGCGCGTGCCTGGCGGTAAACGGCGATTTTTTCGGCGACTTGCTCCAGCGTCTGCCCAAGCAGATGAGTGAGCACGTTGCCGCCCAGTTCGCCGGCCTGCCGGTAGGTGTCGGGATTGCCCGCGGTTGTGATCCACAGCGGCAGATCCGGTTGCACCGGGCGCGGCAGGGTCTGAATCAACACCTCCTGGCCGAGCGGATTGCGAAAGGCGATTTTCTCACCGCGCCACAAACGCCGGACCTGGTCAATTTGTTCAAGCATGACGCGTTTGTTTTCGGCGTGGTTCTCCGGGCACAACACAAAATCATTGAGCTGCCAGCCGGAAGCGAAGGCGATGGCGACGCGGCCGTTGCTGAGGTTGTCCACGACGGCCCACTCTTCCGCGATACGGATGGGATGGTGCAGCGGCGAGACGCAACTGCCCGCTCGGATGCCGAGACGCTCGGTGACAGCCGCCAGCGCGGCACCGGTGACGGATGGATTGGGGTACGGCCCGCCGAAGGCATGGAAATGGCGCTCGGGCGTCCACACCGCCTCGAAGCCGTGACGGTCGAAGTACTTCGCGCCTTCGATCATCAACCGGTATTTGTCGCGGCCCGGCGCGTCATCGTTGCCCCACAGGAACAGGCTGAAAGCCATCGGCTTGATCGGGCGTTGCGCTTCGCGGGAGGAAACGACTTTGGCTTCGCCTTGAAGCGCGGTGGCCGAACGCCTCGTCGGTGGCGGAGCGATGGCGATGTCATTGATCGTTTGCATGGTGATGGGTGAAAGCGTTTGGGTTTTTGGACTGTCAAAGCGGTGTCGCGCTCATAACACGACTTCTTCTTGAATCCCTGTTTCCTCGCCGGCTGGTGTGTTCGACAGGCGCAGCCATTGCAGCGCATCGATCGCCCCGGCGAGGTCAGCCAGCACCGGTTTTTCAAACAGCGTCCGCGTCGGCAAATCGACGTTGAAAGCGTCGCGAATGCGCGCGAGGGTTTTGATCGCCAGCAGGGAGTGGCCGCCCAAGTCGAAGAAATCATCATCGAGACCAACGTGCTCGACGTTCAACACTTCACTGAAAATACGCACGAGCGTCTGTTCGGTTTCGGTCGGCAGCCGGGAAATCTCGCGAGCGGGCGAACGGCTTGGGGACGTTGGCGCGGGCAACGCCTGGCGGTCAAGCTTGCCGTTGGCTGTCAGGGGAAACTGCTCCAGCAGGACGAAGGCCGAGGGAATCATGTATTGAGGCAACCGCGCCTGGAGATGCTTGCGCAAGGCCACGGGGGTCAGAATCTCCGGTGTCGGCGGCACGCTGCGGAGATGCGCCCCGTCCGCCTGTTCCCGCACGAGCCGTCCGGCTGGCGAAGGCCGGATGGCGTACACGTAACAGAGGTCGGTTTTTGTGAGCAACGGATCCTGTTCGAGAAGCACTTCATAACCTTGCTGCTCCAGCAGAGCCATGAGCGGCGCCCGATCCTTTGCCTGGTCCACTTCAACGACCAACTGACGGATTTTTGCCCAATCGCCGGCACCAATTCCGCGCAGGACATCCAATTCGCTTTTCTCGACATTGATCTTGAGCAGGTCAATCCGCTCGACGCCCTCCGCGGTGATGACGTTGGACAGGGTCCGCAATTGAGTGGTTTCCGTCCGCGCGCGGAACCGGTCCTCGATGATTTCCTCGACGGCGCCGGCCAATTGCCCGTTGTCGGGCGAGCCTGACATTTGATTGAGCGCGTAAGTCTTGACCACTTCGCGCTCGATCGCCGCGTCCGCGTAGAATCCGGACAACAAGGAGAAGCCTTCGAAGAAGGTCAACTCGGCCGTTCGTTCCTCGGAGGAAAGGCCGAACGGGAGGCATTTCGCGGCGGCGCCGTAGGCTTCGGCATTGGCCTTCAAGCAGGCGAAGGCGGCGGGGTTGGGTTCAAAGGCCAGCACGCGGAGACTCCGGGCCAGGCGGCTGGCAAAGACGGTGAACAGGCCGATGTTGGCGCCCGCATCCACAATCACGTCGCCGTCGCGGATCGTGATCCCGTGGCGCAGATAGGCCTGAAGGACGAAAATCTCGTGGTAGATGTAATCGGTTTCGTGCTTGTTCAGATGCGCGACCGGCGAGCCGTCCGGCAGGAGATGAATCGCGCGCCCTTCCCACAGCGGCTGAGCCGGGCGTGTGGGGACGAGATATGCGACCAATTGTTTGCCGCTCGATTCCTCCTCCCGTCCCAACACCACGGCTTCGCGCACGCCGGGGTGTTCACGCAAGACTGCTTCGATTTCCCCGGGCTCGATGCGGTAGCCGTGGATTTTGATCTGGTGATCCAGCCGCCCGCAAAACTCGAGGTTGCCGTCGGGCAGGTAGCGCGCCCGGTCGCCGGTGCGATACAGGCGGGAACCCGGGTGGAAGGGATCGGGAGTGAATTTTTCGGCGTTCAGCTCGGGGCGATTGAGGTAGCCGCGCGCCACTCCCGCGCCGCCGATGCACAACTCACCGGTCACGCCCCTCGGCACGGGCTGGCCGTGGCGGTCCAGGAGGTATACGCGGCTGTTGGGCAACGGTCGGCCCAGCGGCAACGTGCCTGACGGCGTGAGGGGGAAGTCGGCGCCGACGCGATACGTCAACACACCGACGGTTGTTTCGGTCGGCCCGTAGTGGTTGTAAATCTCGCAGCCGGGCGACCAGTCGCGCAGTTGCTTGATCCATTCCAGCCGGGACGCCTCGCCGCCCAGAATCAAACGCTGCCGGGGCATGATGGATTCGGGATTTCTCCCGCTCTGCAACGCGGCGAGATGAGAGGGGACGATTTTCAGCACGTCGATTTGCTCGCGGGCGAAGTATTCGGAAAGTTGCGCGGGACTCTCGGCCCGTTCGTGCGAGATGATGTGCAGGCAGCCGCCCGTGATGAGGGCCGGGAAAAGCACCGTGTTGCCGAGGTCGGCGGCAATGGTCGAAACCATCGCGTGCTGCATCCCAGGCGTGAGCCGCAGGCGTTCCACGATGCCCAACACGTAATTGACGATGTTGCGATGTTCGATGCAGACGCCTTTGGGGCGGCCGGTGGATCCGCTGGTGAAGATTACATAGGCGGCGTTGGTTGGTGTTGCGGCGACGCCGCCTTGTTTTTTTGCCGAGCGGTGTTCAGTCGAAGTCAAAGCGCCGTCGCCGCTTCGCTTTGCCGGCGCAGTCCAAATTTCATCGAGGCAGACAGACCGGCAGTCTGAAGGCAGACCCGGCAGAAGGCTGGTTTGCGTGACCAGGAGTTCAACACCAGCATCCGCCAGCATGAGGGCGATCCGTTCGGCAGGAAGCGCCGTATCGATTGGCACGTAGGCCGCGCCCGCCTTGAGAATGCCCAAGAGTCCCACCACCAACTCGACGGAACGCTCGACGCACAGACCGACCAGGACCTCCGGCCCCGCTCCCAACGTTCGCAGATGACGCGCCAGTTGGTCGGCGCGATGGTTCAGTTCCGCATAGGTCAAGCGCTGATCTTCAAAGGCCACGGCCGGTTGGTCGGGTGTGCGGGCGGCCTGCGCTTCGAACAACTGGTGCAGACAGAGGTTCTGGCGCGGATCAGCCACAGTCGTCTGGTTCCAATCCATCAACAATTGCGTGCGCTCCGGGTCGGTCAGCATGGGGAGTTCCCACACGCTTCGATCCGGGCAAGCGACCATGGCTTCGAGCAGCGCGCGCCAATGACCGGCCATCCGCGCGATGGTTTGTTCCTCGAACAAATCGGTGGCGTACTCGAAGTACGCGCGGAGCTCGCCAGGTGTTTCATCCACCAACACGGCGAGATCAAACAACGCCCCTCCCGCGTGCACGCAGAGCGGGCTGGTGGTGAGCCCGTCGAGTTCGAGCGCATCCTGCGGCCCGCTTTGCTGGGCGAACATGACCTGGAACAACGGATTGCGGCCCGGGTCCCGCCTGGGCTGGATTTCCTCGACGAGCCGGTCGAGGGGCAGTTCCTGATGCGCCACGGCGTCCAGGCACACTTCGCGCATGCGCGCCAGATGCTGGCGCACCGACGGGTTGCCCGACAGATCGGCGCGCAGCACGACGGTGTTGGCGAAAAAGCCGATTGCGTTTTCGAACTCGGCGCGGTTGCGGTTGGCGACCGGCGTGCCCAGCAACAGGTCGTCCTGTCCGCTGTAGCGCGCCAGCAGCAGCGTGAAGCCGGAGGCCAGCGTCATGAAAAGCGTCGCGTGTTCCAGCCGGGCCAGACTGCGGAGGTCCTTGACCAGTTCCGCGGGAAGCGTGAACACCTGGATTGTTCCGCGATGCCGCTCCACCGGCGGCCGCGGGTGATCGGTCGGGAGTTCGAGCACCTGTGGCGCGCCCGCCAGACGTGATTTCCAATGCGCGAGCGATTCGGCCAACGCCCCGTCCTGCCAGTGCTGACGTTGCCAGCGCGCGAAGTCGCGATATTGAAAGCGAAGCGGCGGCAGGGCTGTCGGATGACCGCGTAAAAAGGCGTTATAGAGTTCGCCCAGTTCGCGAATCAGTATGCCTTCGGACCAGCCGTCCAGAATGATGTGGTGCATCGTCAGCATCAACACATGGGTGTCCGCAGCGATGCCGTAGAGCTGGGCGCGGAACAAGGGCCCGTTCGCCAAATCGAACGGGTGGGTAGCCGCTGCGCGCAGCCGTGTCATCAGCGTTGAGTGCGCATCCGGCTGTCCGCCCAGGTCTTCCACGGGCAGCGCCCATGGTCCCGATTCGAGCACGACCTGGAACAACTGTTCCTCCATGTGCACGAACACGGTGCGCAGCGATTCATGCCGGCGAACCAACGCCTCGAAGGCGCGCTCGAGGGCCGGGACATCGAGGTTCCCGCGCAATTCGAAGGCCCGGGTCATGATGTAGGCCGTCCCACCGGGCTCGACCTGGTCGAGGAACCACAGGCGCTGCTGCGGATAGGAAAGTTCCGCCGGCGCGCGCAGAAATTCCAAGATTTCGCGCTTGTGCTGCCGCAGCTCTTCTTGCACGTCCGGCGTCAACACACCGGCTGGAGCGTCGCACCGCAGGTGATCGCCATCAGCCCAGACACGAACGTCCCGCGCGCGCAACTCAACCAACACGCCGGGCTCGGCCCAGGGGCGCGGGTGTCCATTGGGCGGCGACTTCAACCCGAGGCTGTGGGGCGTGGCGTTGGTACGTTCCCGCTGGCCGATTGGTGAGGTTGTTTCCTGTTTGTTCATCGCGGTTCTCAGTTTCAGTGGTCGATCGCGTCGCGAAGATTTCGCGAAAAGCGGCGTGGCGCTTCGCTTCCCGCCGCAGTCCAAAGGTTGATCAGATCGCGATTTCTTCCCGCATGCCAGCGGCGCCGGTCGGCGCTTGCGAGTTTTGCAACCACTGCAGTGCGTCAATGGCTTCGGCCAGGCCGGCAACGGTCGGGCGCGTGAACAGGTCGCGCAGCGGGAGGTCCACGCCCGATTCGGTTCGAAGCTGCGCCATCAACCGCGCGGCCATGAGCGAGTGGCCGCCAAGATCAAAGAAGTTGTCGAGCACGCCGAAATCTTCGCGCTTCAGCAAAGAACGGTAGATGCCCATGACCATTTCCTCGGTGGGTGTTCGCGGCGCGACGGCGGCGGCGCGCGGCGACGCATCAGCCGCGCTGGGCGCGGGCAGTGCCCTGCGATCAATTTTGCCATTGTGGGTGCGCGGCAGTGCGTCGAGCAAAACGAAGTGCGATGGGACCATGTATTCGGGCACGGCCGCGCGCAGCCGGGCGCGAAGCTGGTCCATCAAATCGGCCGGCGCGTTCGCGGCGGCGAGATAAGCGACGAGGCGCCTGTCCCCGGCCGTGTCCTCGCGCGCGATGACGGCGGTCTCGCGGACGGCCGGATGCTGCGCAATCACGGCCTCGATCTCTCCAAGCTCGATGCGGAACCCGCGCAGCTTGACCTGAAAATCGAGCCGGCCCAGGTGTTCGACCGTGCCGTCCTTGCGCCAGCGCGCGAGATCGCCGGTGCGATAAAGCAGGGCTCCCGGGACGGGGCTGCAAGGATCCGGGACGAAGCGATCCGCAGTCAGTTCCGGCCGCTCCCAGTAACCGAGCGCGACGCCGTCGCCTCCGATGCACAATTCGCCGGGGACGCCGACGGGACAGAGATTTTTCCAAGGATCGAGAATCCGGACGACGGTGTTCGCAATGGGTTTGCCGATGGTGATTCCGCTGGACGTGTCGGTGGTGCGGGCGCAGGTGGACCATACCGTGGTTTCCGTGGGGCCGTACATGTTCCACAACTCGACGCCGCGCGCGAGCAGTTGAGCGGCGAGTTCCTCCGGCAGCGATTCGCCGCCGACCAATGCCTTGAACGGAGGCTTGGCGGGAGTCCCGTTCCAGCCGGTTTCCAACAAGAGCCGCCATGTGACCGGTGTGGCCTGCATGACAGAAGCGCGATGCCGTTCCAGGAGGGTGCGGAGCGCGTGGCCGTCCAGAGTTTCGTCATGGTCGGCGATAACAACGCGGGCGCCGACGGTCAGCGGCAGAAGGATTTCCAGCACGGCGATGTCAAAGGACAGCGTGGTGACGGCGACCAGCACGTCATTCGCGGTCAGACCCGGCTCGCGCGCCATGCTGGTCAGGAAGTTGACGACTGCACGGTGCGGGATGACCACGCCCTTGGGTTTGCCGGTGGAACCGGAGGTGTAGATGATGTAGGCGGGGTGGCCGGGTTGCGGGTTCGAGTCGGGATGCGGGGTGCGTGATGCGTGATGCGTGATGCGTGAATCGAGGCACAGCACTTTCAGGTCGGGAATCTCAAATTTGAAACTGTCTCGCAACGACTGCTGCGTGAGCAACACGGACGCGCGGGAGTCTTCCAGCATGAACGCCAGCCGCTCCTTTGGATACATCGGGTCGAGCGGCACATAGGCGCCGCCCGATTTGAGGACGGCGAGCAGCGCCACGAGCATTTCGAGCGAGCGGTTCACGCAGAGACCCACGCGCACATCCGGCCCGACACCCAGCGCCCGCAGATCACCGGCCAGCGCGTTGGCGCGCGCGGTCAGTTCGCGGTAGGTGAGTTGCTGGTTTTCAAAAACCACGGCGACGGCATCCGGCGTGCGCGCCGCCTGCGCTTCAACCAGGTGATGAACACACGCGCGGTCGGGATACGCGGTTGGCGCCGGGTTCCATTCTTCAAGCAACTGCGTGTGTTCGGCGGCGGTCAGCAAGGGCAGTGCCGTCAGTTTCATATCCGGGTTTTCGACCACTGCTTCGAGCAGAGTTTGGAAATGGCCCAGGAGGCGAGAGACCGTGTCCGGTTCGAACAGGTCGGAATTGAATTCCACGTAACCTTCCAGGCGCTCGCCGTCTTCCTCCATTGAAAGGGACAAATCGAACTTGCTCGCGCCGTTGTGAACGAGGACCGAACTCCAATCCAGGCCCCCTGCCCGCTTGGACGGCATCGGCGCCTTTTGCAAAATGAACATCGCCTGAAAGACCGGCGACCGGCTCAGGTCGCGCTCGACACTCACGGCTTCCACCACTTTTTCAAAGGGCACGTCCTGATGGGTGAAGGCTTCCAGCGCAATTTTCCGCACTCGCTGCACCAATTCGCGGAAGGTTGGTTCGCCGGACAGATCGGTCCGCAGGGCCAGCGTGTTCAAAAACAATCCGGCCAGCCCTTCCAATTCGGCCCGTGTCCGACCGGCCACGGTTGTTCCGGTGATGATGTCCGTCTGCCCGGAATAGCGGTGAAGCAAGGTCTGAAACGCGCCGAGCAACAGCATGAACAGCGTCACGTCCTCGCGCTGGCAGAGCGACCTTAGCGCCGCGGACAGAGCGTCAGGGAGTGCGAAACATTTCACGGCGCCGCGGTACGATTGTTGCGCCGGACGCGGATGGTCGGCGGGCAGCTCCAACACCGGCAGCGGCCCCTGAAGTTGCCGTTTCCAATAGGCGAGCTGTTCTTCCAACACCTGGCCTTGCAGCCATTCGCGCTGCCATCGGGCATAATCGTCGAATTCGAGCGGCAACTCTGGAAGCGACGCGCTGGTGCCGTGCGCAAATGCGTCGTAAAGCTCCCGCAACTCACGGTAGAGAACCGCCATCGTCCAGCCATCGCTGATGATATGATGAGTGATCAGCATCAGCAGATGCTTCCGGTTGTTGAGGCGCAGCAGCTTCGTGCGCAACAACGGCGCTTTGCCGAGGTCGAATGGTTGCTCCGCTTCGCCGGTCATCACGCGCTCCATATGAGCGGGTTGTTCCTGATCCGACAAATGGTCGAGCGCAACCACGGACAATTCGATTTTGACCGCCGCGGCCCGCTGAGCGGTTGGTCTGCCTTGCGCATTGCTGAAGCTCGTCCGCAGACTGCCGTGGCGGGCGACCAACGCGTTCAAACTTTTTCCCAGCGCGGCAACGTTCAGTTCGCCCTCCAGGACAATTCCAATGGGCACGTTGTACACCGGGAGTCCTGGCTCCAATTGATCCAGGAACCACAGCCGCTCCTGGGCGAAGGATGGTTCCGCAGCCCCATCAGCGCTGTTGTTGGACCGGCGCGCGATGGCCGGGAGAGATGAGCAACGCGAGTCCGCGCGCCTTTCATTCAACCGGACCGCCAGCCGCTCGATGGTCGGCTCCGCGAATACGGCTGGCAACGGCAGTTCCACCCCCAAGGCGTTGCGCACACGGGAAATCAGTTGTGTCACCAACAGGGAATGTCCTCCCAGTTGAAAGAAATTGTCGTGTATCCCCACGCGCTTCAAACCCAGGAGTTCGCACCAGATCCCGGCGAGCATTTCCTCGACCGGGTTCCGTGGAGCTGTGAAATCCGTGCCGGAGGACCGGATGTCCGGCGCGGGCAAGGCGCCGCGATCGATCTTGCCATTCGGATTGAGCGGTAATTGCGGCAAACCGACGATGAAGGGCGGAACCATGTAGTCCGGCAGCCTCGCCTGGAGGAAGGCGCGCAGTTCCTCGCTGGTTGGACCCGGGGATTCCTTCGACGCAAAGTAGCCGACCAACTGGTTGGTTCCGGCGGCGTCTTTGCGCGCGATTACAATGGACTGGCTTACGTCCGGGTGGCTGTTCAGGCAACTTTCGATTTCACCCGGCTCGACCCGGAAGCCGCGAATCTTGACCTGGTGATCGGTCCGCCCCAGAAACTCGATCTCGCCCGAGGTCAATCGCTTCACCCAATCACCGGTGCGATAGAGCCGCCCCAAATGCGGATAGGTGATGAATTTTTGCGCCGTGAGTTCCGGGCGCTTCCAGTAACCGAGCGCAACACCGTCTCCGCCAATGTACAATTCACCCGGTGCGCCGATGGGGACCGGGTTGAGCTGTTTGTCGAGCACCCATGCAGTGGTGTTCGCGATCGGACGGCCAATCGGAATCGACGGCGCGTTGGCCGGCACTTCCTTGATATGGTGCCATGTGGCGAACGTCGTGGTTTCGGTCGGCCCGTAAGCGTTCAGCAGACGCTCGGGCGGGTCCTGGAGCAGGACGGCGGCCGGCCATTTCGGGTCCGCCGCTTCGCCGCCGAAGAGCAGGTGCCGCACGTTTCGGAAAGCCCCGGGAGCTTCCGCGGCAATTTGATTGAACAGCGCCGTCGTAAGGAACATGGCGGTGATCTCATTGCGCACGATGGCATCGGCGAGTTCGCGCACGGCCAGCACCATCTTGGCGGGAATGATCACGAGGCGTCCGCCGTTCAGCAACGTGCCCCAAACCTCCCACGTGGCCGCGTCGAACGAACAGTTGGAGATTTGCGCCATGACGTCCTGCGGTGTGAGCGGCGCGTAATCGGTATTGAGCACGAGGCGGGTGATTGCGCGATGCGGCACGCACACGCCTTTGGGCGTTCCCGTGGAACCGGAAGTGTAAATGATGTAAGCCAGACTCTCGCCGTTTGCGGTGGGGGGAAGATTCTCCGCCGGATGGGCGGCGATCTGGGCTTCCGCCGCATCGAGGCACGTCACGACCGCAGAAGTATCGGGCAATGCATCTTTCAAGGCCGTGGTGGTGATAAGCACCGGCGCTTCCGTGTCTTCCATCATGAACGCGACGCGGTCCTTGGGATACGACCGGTCAAGCGGCACGTATGCGCCGCCGGCTTTCAGGATCGCGAGGAAGGTCACGATCATCGGCAGGCCGCGGTCGAGATACGTCGCCACTGGAGTGCCAGTCTTGACGCCGTGCTTGCGCAGGTGATGCGCCAGTTGATTGGCGCGAGCGTTCAACTGACCGTAAGAGCATTTAACCGCGCCATCGATTACGGCAACAGCGTCGGGCGTCTTTGCGGCCACGCGCTCAAACAGCTCCGCGACGCTGGCATCGCGCGGATACTCGCGGCTGGTTTCGTTCCAACCGGCCAGCAGTTCGCGGTCGCTTTCGGTCAACAGCGGCAAATCACCCACGCGTTGGGGCGAGGTTTGCGCGCTCCCCATCGCTTCCAGCACGGCCTGCAGGTGCTCGAGCAAGCGCTTGATGGCCGGACGCTCGAACAGGTTCGGGTCATAGACCAGCGTGAGCCGCGCGGAACCGGCGACGTAAACATCCAGAACCAGCGGGTAGTTCGGTTGATTGTGGACGCGAAACTGCCGGCCGCTCCAGGTCTGCCGGAGCACCGCGTCCCAAGGCGGATCGAGCACGCTCATCATCGTCTGGAACAAGGGCCGCCCGGGCGGCGCGTCGCTCCAGGATTGGATCTTGAACAGCGGACTGTGCTCGAACTGGCGCAACTCGATCCATTGCTGACGGACTGTGCCCAGCCATTCAAGGAGTGGTTGATCCGCGGCGCAGCGCACGCGCACCGGCAGCGTGTTGATGAACGGGCCGGCGATGTCATTCGCGCCGAGCACGGGCACGTTGCGGCAGGACTTCACCGCGCCGAAGACCACTTCCTCCTCGCCGCTGTAGCGGTTTAACACCACAGCCCAGGCGCCCTGCAAAAAGGTGTTCAGCGTCAGGCGTTGTGTCTTTCCCCATTCGCGCAACGCCTTGATTGTCTGTTCCGGCACCACGGCTTCCTCCTCGACCCAGTTCCCGCTGACGACGGCGCTGCTGCTCTCTCGCGCGCACGCCGGCAGCGGCGTCGGCGTGGTGAATCCCGCCAATCGCTCGCGCCAGAAGTTCTCCGCTTTTGACCAATCCTGCTGCTGAAGCCAGGCGACATAATCCCCATATTCGGGCGCGGGCGTCAGCGACGGTTCCTGCCCGGCTTTCAGCGACTCGTAAACCGCAAAGAGGTCGTTGAGCAGAATCACGACCATGCGGGAATCCGAGAGCAAGTGATGGATGCTCCAGACAAACTGGCAGCGCCCCCGGCCCAGCCGGAGCAACGCCACGCGAATGAGCGGGGCGACGGTAATGTCAAAGCGCATTTGTCGGTCCGCCTGAAGCAACGCCTCCAGCCGCTCCTCCTGGACCTGCGCTGACAGGCCGCTCCAATCCTCCAGCCGGACAGGAACCCGCCCGTGCTCCGAAACCAGCTGCCGGGGCGATGCCAATCCTTCCCAACGGAAACTGGTCCGGAGAATGGAATGGCGCTCCGCCACGCACTGCCAGGCCCGGTTGAACAACTCCGCATGGACCTCCTCCTGCCAGTCACAAATGATCTGCGAGATGTCCACGCCGGAGTCGGTGGCGTAGAGACTGTGGAACAGCATGCCCTCCTGCAAAGGGGAGAGCGGATGCGTCACTTCGCCCGTTCCGGCGCGCGCGTTTCCAGTGATGGCAACATCCCGCCGCGACTTCGGCGGGTCAACGTTCGGAGTGTTCTTGGTGGTTGATTTCATTTCCATACTCTAACGATTTAGCGCTTCCAACGAGTTCGCGTTCACCCCCGCGATTTCCTCATAGAATTGCTCCAGCGCCCGACCCGCAGTGAAGGTCGAAAGCTCGGGGAGACGTCCCGACTGCCGCAGATCGACGCGCCGGCAGTTCCGTCGCACCAGGGAAAGTTTTGCCGCCAGGTCCTCCGCGTCGGGCCGCGCCAGGTGGCAGCCATCAATCCCTTCGATGCGCTCGGCCACGTCGCCCACGTCCACGGAAACGACGGGCAGGCCGCACGCAAGGGCTTCCTTTACCACGGTGGGCGATCCTTCGTGCTGGGAGGTCAGGAGCAACACATCGCTCGCGTTCAACCAGACGGGCACTTCGGCGTTGGGCACGCCGGTCAAATAGTGCAGCTCCGGCAGGCGATCGACGTGGTCCATTTGCGCCACGGCTGCTTGTGCCAGCCAGGGGCGCTTCACGGGGTCGCCGTTGCTGGACGCGAACAACACGTGGAAGGAGTCGTTTCGCCAGCCGAGCTTTTGTTTGCAGAGCAGTGAATCCATCGGTTTGAACCGCTCGAGGTCGATGCCGCACGGAATCACCCGGATCTTGTCCGGCGAAACCGCGCCGTTCAAAGCCCTGACCAGATGCCGCGCCACGACGATCACGCCCTCGGCAGCCCGGGCCGCCCGGCGCGAACAGTGCACGCCGTAGCGCGCGATGATTTTGCGCGTCCAACCGGAAAGGTTTTCGCCCAGCAAATCCGAACCGTGGAAGGTCACCACAACCGGGCGGACATGATGCTCGCGCAACACCTGGTCGGCCATCACGCCGCCGTACATCACATGAATCACGTGGGGATCGAACTCAGCGACGGCGCTCTGGACCCGGTTTTGCATCCGGTAGTACGTCAGCGGCCCTTCCTGCCGCCGGTCCACGAACAGCACACGCACGTCCAGGCCGAGTGCGCACAGGCCCCTGACTTGCTCCTGCACGAAGACGCCCCGACCGGGGAACGCCGGCGACGGATACATGTTGGTGATGGCAAGGATGCGCATGGGGGCATTGAAACGTTGAAACGTTGAAACGAACTGCCACCGCGGTTACACGGCTTCCGCGTCTTTGGCATGCGGGAATGGCTGGGCAAACCCCGGCGCGACGGCTGGCTGGCGCCCGTTCCGCTTGTCTTCGTCTGTCTGCGCCGGCGCTTCCGCATCGCGTAACACCGTGCGCGATCCCAGTTGCGGTTGATATTCGGGCACCACGCGTTTCAACGACTGCTTGATTTCGTCGGCTTTCAATTGATCCATTTGCGCGCCCAATTCCAGCACGCTGCGACGCACCTGTTCGAAGGGCAGAGGTTCGCAAACCAACTGCATGATCTTGGGGTGACGAGTGGGCGCAATATGCTCCCCTTGATAGCTGAGTTCCTCGAATAATTTTTCGCCGGGGCGGAGCCCCGTGAACTCGATGCGAATGTCCTGGTCGGGTGTGAACCCGGAAAGCTCGATCAACTGCCGCGCCAGGTCCACAATCTTGACCGGCTTGCCCATGTCCAAGGTAAAAATCTCACCGCCGAATCCCATGGCGGCGCTTTGCAACACCAGGCCGACGGCCTCCGGAATGGTCATGAAGTAGCGGGTGACATCCGGGTGCGTGACTTTGACCGGTCCGCCCGCGGCGATCTGCTTGTTGAAAATCGGCACGACACTACCCGACGAACCAAGCACGTTGCCGAACCGCACCGCCATGAACCGCGTGGCTTCCGGATGGCTTTCGTAAAGCGATTGCACGCACATTTCCGCCAATCGTTTGGTTGCCCCCATGACATTGGTCGGATTGATGGCTTTGTCGCTGGAAATGAGAACGAACCGGTCCGTCCCGTGCCGCACGCACGTTTCAGCCAGGCGCAAGGTGCCCAACGCGTTGTTTTTGACCGCCTCGCCCGGCTGCGATTCCATCATGGGCACGTGCTTGTGCGCGGCGGCGTGGAAGACGACCGCCGGCTGATACTGCCCGAAAACATGATCGAGCCGCGCTTCGTCCTGAATATTCGCGACAAGCGGGACAATCCGTTTGCCGTGGCCTGAATCAATCAGCTCCTGCTCGATTTGAAACAATTGCACCTCCGACTGCTCGACCAGCAACAGCGCGCGTGGTGAGTAGGCCGCGATTTGCCGGCACAACTCGCTGCCGATGCTCCCGCCGGCGCCCGTCACCATCACCACCCGGTCGCGCAGCAGGTTTTGAATGACGCTGGTGTCCAGGCGCACCTGTTCGCGGCCCAACAGATCCTCGACATTCACGCTGCGCAACTGGCTGACCTTGGCCTGGCCGGTCGAAAGCTCGTAGATCGAGGGCACGGTGCTGAACTTGATCTTCAACTGCTGGAGGGTTCTGATGATCTCCGCCACACGACTGGCCGGCGCGCTGGGCATGGCGATGATCACCTCCTCCAGTTCCAGGTTCGCGTGGTCGTTCAGCAAAATCTCCGGTGCGCCCACCACGGGAATATTCAGCACGGACTTTCCCCATTTGAGCCGGTCGTCGTCGAAGAACGCCACCGCCTGCAACCCGAGGTCGCGACGGGCGGCGAACTCGTGCGCCAGGGCCGTGCCAACCAGACCCGCCCCGATGATGCCCGCGCGCCGCGCCCGTTGCCGCGGCGGACTGGCCGCGCGCTGGTTGGCGCGCGCATGGGCCTGGCGGAGCGCCAGGCGGATGGCCGTCAGCGCCAGGAGTGAAAAACTGAAGTCAATCAACACGACGCTTCGCGGTGGCGCGTAGGTCCACCCCAAATGCGGAGAAAGACCGAACACGACAAACGTTGTGGTGAGCAGAATCCATAACAGCCGTGAAAAATCCGGCGCGCTGAAGTAACCGGGCAGCACATCGAACTGGTGGAATCGCCAGAGGCAGAGCAGCTTGAAAATTATGACCCAAACAAACACGAGGGGAAACGTCC
>JBFMBT010000004.1:0-48312 GCA_040754875.1 Verrucomicrobiota bacterium
GGCACGGCTTCGTCCGAATCCGTTCTGCCGCGCATGATGACCAAGATGGAAAACCTCGGCTGCGCGCAGCCGCTCGTGCGCCTCGTGTTGCCCGGCGGCTATTCGTTCAATCTCGACGGCTCGTGCATTTATCTGACGATGGGCGCCATCTTCATCGCGCAGGCCACCAACACGCACCTGACCTTCATGCAGGAACTCACGCTGCTGCTCGTCTGCCTCGTCACCTCGAAAGGAGCGGCGGGTGTTGTCGGCAGCGCGTTCATCACGCTGGCGGCGACGCTTTCGACGATGCACACCATCCCCGTCGAAGGCATGGTGCTCGTCCTGGGTGTGGACCGCCTCATGTCCGAGGCGCGCGCGGTGACGAACCTCATTGGAAATGGGGTCGCGACGGTCGTCATTGCGCGCTGGGAAAACGAACTGGACCACGCCAAGGTCGCGCTCGCCTTGAACACCGCTTCCTCGTCACCCGCTCCGGAATCCGCCGCTCTTGAGCCCGCGGCTAAGCCCTCATCCGTCCAAAACGTAAGCCAAGGCTGAATGGCAACATTCAGGTCGCCCTCAATTCCAGCTATCAAAAAATGTCCCATATGAGACATTTTTTTGATAGCGTCACGAGAGGGACACAAGCCGGCGCACGCGCAAAATACGGTCAAGTCTTGGCAAAAAAAGAACAGCCTTTCGCCCGGCGCGATTTCAGAGTATGTTTTACAATTAAATGCGCTGCGGTCCCACGACCGGACCGCGCATCCCGTAGCAAACAGACTATTTATGACAGATTTGGAAACGCCGCCCGTTGAAAACCGCCAGCCCGAAACCGCGGAATGGAAGGAAATTGTCGCCCAGTACCAGAAGCCCTCGACCGGCCGGGCCCTCTGGCAGATTACCAACACGCTCGTGCCCTACGGCCTGCTCTGGTTTCTCATGTACCACACCATGGCCATCTCCTGGTGGCTCACCATTCCGCTGGCCGTTCTTGCCGGCGCGTTCCTCGTCCGCGTGTTCATCATCTTTCACGACTGCGGCCACGGCTCCTATTTCAAATCCACCACCGCCAATGACGTCGTCGGCTTCATCACCGGCATGTTGACCTTCACGCCCTACTATCATTGGCGCTGGGAACACGCCATCCACCACGCCAGCGCCGGCCACCTCGACAGACGCGGCATGGGCGACGTCTGGACCATGACCGTCCAGGAATACCTCGAGTCCTCCCGTTGGAAACGCTTCGCCTATCAACTGGCGCGCAATCCCATCATCCTCTTTGTCATCGCGCCGCTCTACCTGTTCCTGATTCACCAGCGTTTCCCGTCCTCCAAGGCCAACGCGCGCGAACGGCTCTCCGTGCATTGGATGAATCTTGCCATCGTCGCCATGGCGGCCGGCATGAGCTGGATTTTCGGACTTAAAGCCTACCTCATCATCCAGCTCACCGCCATGATGTTTGCCGGTTCGGTGGGCCTCTGGCTGTTCTATGTGCAGCATCAGTTCGAAGACGTCTATTGGGAACGCGGCGAAAACTGGGATTACACCGCCGCCGCGTTGCAAGGCAGTTCATTCTACAAACTGCCCAAAATCCTCCAATGGTTTTCCGGCAACATCGGTTACCACCACATCCATCACTTGAGCGCGCGCATTCCGAACTACAACCTCGAACGCTGCCACAAGGCCCACGAGCTCTTTCAAAAAGTCAAACCCATCACGCTGCTGACCAGCCTCAAGTCCCTCACCTACCGCCTCTGGGACGAACAACAGCGCAAACTCGTCGGCTACCGTCGCGTCCGCGAACTCCGCCGCCAGCAAAAACAAGCCGCCCGCCAGCAACAGCGCAACCACCACCATCCGCTGACGACATCCAAATAGCGCGATAAGCGAAGCCTCACAAGCGCTATCGGGCTGGCGCAATCCAAGACGCTTCGCGAATGCCGGGCGCAGGGTGTGCGCGCCAGCGTCCTGGAGTGCGCCAGCCCGATGGCGCTTTTGTTGCGTGTCGTAGATCCCGCCGCGTGATTTCATCAAACGCGTCATCCAACACTGATTACTGAACACTTTGAAAGTGGTGCTTCCCAGCTTCTTTCGTCATTTGGCCTTCGTCCTTCGTCCTTCGTCATTCCCCTTGTCCACTTTCCCATTGCGCCTCCCGCCCGTCCGCCTACAGTAAACCCTGTCCACCTGCCCTTCGGGGCCAACCGACGGAGGACCTATGAAACGATGGTTCATCATCCTGTTCGCCATCGCCCTCAGTGCGGTGGCCGCCGGCATCATCACCTCCAACCGCCTTCACGCCCGGCACGCCGAACAACTCGCGGCCCGCGAAGCCGAGTGGCAGGCCGAAAAAGCCCGGCTCCAATCCGCCGCCAAGCGCACCCGCACCCACACCGTCGTTGTTCCCGCTGAACCCGCCGCCACCTCCGTGCCACCCGCCACGCCTGACGCCGGCCTCACTCCCGCCGACCTCATCGCCCGCTTGCGCAACTTCAAGTTCGGCCCCGAAGCCTCGCAAATCCGCCTCACGCGCCAGGCCATCCGCGACTTCGAAGACCTCATCGCCGCCGGCCCCGCCGCCCTGCCCGCCATCCGCCAGTTCCTCGCGCGCAACGAAGATGTGGACTTCGACACCGCCAATCCCAAGGCCAACCGCGGCGCCGTCCCCAACGATTTTCTCCTCGCGCCCTCCCTGCGCTTCGGCCTCTTCGACGTCTTGAAACAAATCGGCGGCCCTGACGCCGAAGCGTTGCTTGCCGAAGTCCTCGCCTCCACCGGCCGCGGCGTGGAACTCGCCTGGCTCGCGCGCGCCTTGCAGGAAATGGCGCCCAACAAATACCGCGACACCGCACTGGCTGCCGCGCGCGAGTTGCTCGCGCGCCCGCTCGCCGCCAATTCCCCCAGCCCGCTCGACCGCAACGACCGCGACCAACTCTTCAGCGTCCTTACCATGTATGGCGACACCAGCTACGTCGCCACCGCCCAGGCCCAGTTGATCCAGCCCGACGGCGTGGACCGCGGCGCCCTCAAATACCTTCAACAAACCCTCGGCCCACAAGCTGTGCCCATCGTTGCCCAGGCCTACAGCGACCCGCGCCTCACTGACCCCGCCAAGAAAGAGCCCCTCGCCCGCCTTGCGCTGGCCTACGTGGGGGCGGACGCATTCGCCAACGAATTCTACCAGCGCGCCATCAACGACCTGTCCCTCTCGAAAGACCATCGCCGCAACCTCATTGAAGACCTAAACGAAGACGGCTTGAACTTCAAGAACCTCACCCCGCGCGACCTGCCGGTGATCGAAAACCGCATCACCCTCATTGAAACCATCGCCCCCAACGCCACCGACCGCGTGAACATCGAAGCCTTCAAGGAAGCTTACAAAGACCTCCTCAAAATGCGCGAACGGGCGCGGGAACGTTGAAGCGCTAGAACGTAGAACCGTTGAAGGGGGCTCGCAACCGAATGCGGACGACTGGTGTCACCGGACCGACGAAGCACTTTGAGAATTAAGCTGGCGGCTACCTCACATCCTCGCCCAGCTCCACGTTCCAATACGCCACATCCAGGAAATGCTTCCAGCTATCGTGGCAATCGATTCCGAAATTGAACTGCACGAACGGCCGCCACTTCGGCCGCTTCGGCTTGCGGATCAGGTGCATCCCCGCCTCCGTCGGCGTGCGGTTGCCCTTGCGCGTGTTGCACGGCACGCAGGAGCACACGATGTTTTCCCACGTCGTCGGCCCGCCCCGGTCCCGCGGGATCACGTGGTCCAGGTTCAGGTCCTTGCGGTCGAACACGTGCCCGCAATACTGGCACATGCTCTTGTCCCGCTCGAAGATGTTGTGCCGCGTGAACTTGACCTCCTTCTTGGGCAGGCGATCAAACACCAGCAACATGATCACGCGCGGCACCCGGATGCGGAATGAAATGGAATGAATCGACTCCGGGTGCGGCTCCTGCTCGGAGAAATCGCGCCACTCGGGGAAATCGTAAGTCTGGAACCCGCCGTCATTGTCGCCGAAGACCACCTGGGCATGCCCTTGGAACAGCAGCGTCAGGGCGCGGCGGGCGGTGCAGATGTTCACCGCCTGCCATAAGCGGTTGAGCACCAGCACTTGTTGGGTCAGATACGTCGTCATAACCCGGATTTCGTTGCGGCGGACGCTATCATAGCCCCGCGCTCCCTGTCAACTGCGTCACCCGAACGTTACCCATACAGGGGCAATTGGTTGTGGAAACACCCTCCCGCGAACAGCTTTAACGTTCACTTGTCAGCCGCCGCTCCAGCCATCCAATGATTTTGCCTCCTCTCCGCACCGCGTGTGGCTGCTCAACTTGCGAAGATTTTGTCCATCCGCGCCGACAAATCCTGCAAGCCTTCCGGGGTGTTGCCGCCGGGTTGTTCGGCGATGCCCCAGCCGCGGTAGCCGATTTCGGTCAGGGCTTTCATGATGCCGGGCCAGTTGTTGTCGCCTTCGAGGAATTTGACCTGGAAACCTTTGCCCAGGCCTTCTTCGTTCATCTTCTTGAGGCTGTATTCCTTGATGTGCAGCATCTGGATGCGCTTGCCGAGCGTGCGAATCCATTGCTCGGGCCAGCCGTAGCGCAGCACGTTGCCGATGTCGAAATGCCAGCCGACGGCGGGGCTCTTGAATTCATCGACGAAGCGCGCGGCTTCCAGCGGGCTGAGCAGGAAATTGTTCCAGACGTTTTCGATGGATATCTTCACGCCCAGTTCCTCGGCCAGCGGAATGGCTTTGCGGATTTCCTGCTGCGCGCGTTGGTAGGCGACGTCGTAGGGAATGTTCTGGTTCACCACGCCGGGCACGAGCAGGACGGATTTGGCGCCGTAGGCTTTGGCATCGCGCAGGCATTGCTTGAGCGCTTCGACGCCGAATTCGCGCGTGGCGGGATTCGGATCGGTGAGCGGCTTGGCCCAATGATGCTGGCCGCACACGCTGGGAATCTCCAGGCCCGTGGCATCGCGCGCGTGCAACACCTCCGTCTGATCCATGTGGCTCATGACCTCGACGCCGGCAAATCCGGCCGCCTTGATCGCCTGGAATTTTTCGAGCACGGAGCCTTTGATGCCGACGGTGGCGTACATGATGCCCTTGCGCAAGCGGGTGGCGGAAAGACCCACCCCTGGCCCCTCCCGAGAGGGGAACGCGCGGGGTTGGTCGGCGGCGGGCAGGGAGGCGGCAAGCCCGGCGAGGGCGGTGGTTTGGAGGAAGGTGCGGCGAGTCATGAGTGCGTTAAAGAGTTGAAGGGTTGAAGCGTGGAAGAGTTAAAAGTTCAAAGTTGCACCGCAAAGGAACGAAGAACGCAAAGCGGGGGAATTTTAAACCGCTGATGGACGCTAATGAACGCTGATGGGGGGCCTCCGGGGCGCGGACTTCAGGCCGCTTCATTGTTCGCATGCCAAGAGTGAATTTCATCGGTTTGGTTCAATTACGCGGAAGCAATTAGCGTTCATCAGCGTCAATTAGCGGTTAAAAAGGCCTTTGTTCTGCGTGTTCTGCGTAGTCTGTGGTCCACTCCCCATTCGTGTTCATTCGTGTTCATTCGTGGTTAACCTTGGGAAAGGAATTTTAAACCGCTGATGAACGCTAATGAACGCTGATGGGGGGCGGAAACGAACCTCCGGTGGCGTGGTTGCATGTGGCGCGCAACAAAGCGGCAGAGGACTGCCGCACTCCAAGACGCTGGCGCGCACGCCATGCCCCGTTCGTTTTTCTGTCTGGTCAATGATTTTGCCACGCGTGGGTCTGCGACACAGCCGCGGTCCGGCAAATGGTTCCCGATTAGCGTTCATCAGCGTTGATCAGCGGTTAAAAAGCCTTTGTTCTGCGTGGTCTGCGTAGTCTGTGGTCCACTCCCCATTCGTGTCCATTCGTGTTCATTCGTGGTTAACCTTGGAAAAGGGAATTTTAAACCGCTGATGAACGCTAATGAACGCTGATGGGGTAGTTCCGGGGCGCGGACTTCAGGCCGCTTCATTGTTCGCATGCCAAGAGTGAATTTCATCGGTTGGTTCAATTACGCGGAAGCGGCGTAAACGCCGCGCGCCAAGCGACGGTCGCAACCCCGGTGGGGTTGGGTTTATTTGCCACGCGTACCCAGGGTAGCTCGTGCCTCGCAACCCTGGGCTTTGGGGCGGAATCCCGTTGGGATTCGGATTCAACGCTCACACAAACCTCGTCTTTCCCGGCATGGCCAGGGGCGGGACGTTGACGACGGTGTTCCAGTCCTTGATCTCGGGCACGAGCACTTCCTTCGAGTTGAGGGCCATTTCCCAGGTGACTTCCTGGCCGGTGTAGGCGGCCATGCGGCCCATGATGCCCATCAGCGTGCTCTTGCACATGCGGTCGCCGTCGTTGAGCGGATTGCCCGCGCGGATGGACGCGAACAATTCGTCGTGCTCCACCTGATACATGTTCGGCGACGCGCCTTCGTATTTCCAATTGTTCTCGCCCGCGATGAACACGCGCCCGCGCGCGATGTTGCCCGTGCCCTTCGAGCCGAGGATGTAACATTGGTTCTCGCCGTAACAATCCTTGATCTGGCGCTGCGCCACAAACGCGCGCGTGCCGTCTTCCCATTCGAAATTCACCTCGACGTGATCGAAGATGTTGCCGCCGAGCGCGGGGATCTGGCGTCCGCCCACGGCGGTGCATTTGAGCGGCGGCTGATCCTTCATGGTCCACGCGACCCAATCGACGGTGTGGATGGCCTGCTCGACGAGGCCGTCGCCGGAGAGCCAGGTGAAATTGTACCAGTTGCGCACCATCCATTCGAGGTCGGTGATGCCGGGCGGGCGCGTTTCGGGGGCGGGCATGGGCTTGACCGGGCCGGTGAGATAGGTGCCATAGACGGCGCGCACGTCGCCAATCTGGCCTTCGTGGATGCGCTTGAAGAGTTCGCGCCGGGGATAATCGTAGCGCCAGCAAAAGCCGGCCACGACGGCGAGTTTCTTTTCCTTCGCCTTCTTGACGCTCTCCATCACCGACCGCAGCCCCGGCGCATCGGTGGCCATTGGTTTTTCGAGGAAGACATGCTTGCCGGCATCGACGGCCGCCTGGAACTGCACGGGGCGGAAGCCCGGCGGGGTGGTCAGGATGACGAGATCGACGCCGCTGTTGATGACCTTCAGGTAGGCGTCGAGCCCGACGAACTGGCGTTCCTTGGGGACGTTGAGCTTGGGGCCGTGGCCTTCCTTGTGCAAATTGTTGAGGCTCTTCTCGATCTGGCTTTCGAAGACGTCGCCCATGGCGAACAACTCGACGTTGCTGTCGGCGTGGAGCGCCTGGCTGGCGGCGCCGGAGCCGCGCCCGCCGCAGCCGATGAAGCCGATCTTGAGCTTGTCGCTGTTGGGCGCGCCGGAGGAAACGCGCGGAAAGGCGAGCGACGATACCAGCGCGCCGCCCAGGGCCGCGGAGGTGGAGGTCTTCAGGAAATCCCGGCGGGAAGTATCAGTATTCTGCGTCATAGTGCTTGGATTGATGGCGACCAGCCTTAAACGAGACACGCCGCCCGTCAAGGCCGTAGCTCAGGAATGGACGAAGGGGGTGGGGGGAAGTATTCAGTGGGCGTGATGCGTGATGCGTGATGCGTCCGGGAAGACGCGGGTCGTGGCGCGGTGGTCGTGAGGGGCAAAAAATATTATGTGGCAGTATCGGGCAGAAGCGGGCATTAGCGGGCGGAAGCGGGCAGATTGTCGGGTTGAGGGTCGGGTGAGTTGAGGGTTGAGTGATGCGTTTGAAAAGTTGATGCGTGGAAAATTTTTCTGCTGAGCCGGGAATAAGTGGGAAATGGCGGTAACGGTCGGGAGAGGGCGGTATAGGGCTGAACAGAGGGGAAAATCCGAAACCCGAATGGCGAAGGCCGAAAGAAATCCGAATGGCGAAATCCGATGGCGCGATTGGCGCGTTGGGTGAGGCGATGCGGCCAGGCGACGTTGCCGGCCCGGGGCGCCGCCGGAGGCATCGGCGTGCTCCGGCCGGTGGCCGGGCGGTTGATGTTTGGTGCGACATCATGAGGAAACTGACACAGGCGCGGCGTTAACGCCAAGACGCCTGAGACAACTGCCAACCACTGAGACAAATATTTTGCGTTGAAGGTAAAAAGTTGAAGCAGCGAAGGGCCGAAATCCGCAATGGCCTCCCAACTCCAAGGCAAATCTCGAGCCCACATGGAAAACGCTGAACACTGAAAACCGAATTCTCCCCCCAACACCCGGCTGGTCACCACTCGCGCGCTCCGCTATAAGCATCACATTCACACAACACTATGGCCAAAACCAAACTCGCCCTCGGACTGGACTTCGGCACGGAATCGGTGCGCGCGCTGCTGGTGGATTTGCGCGGGCAGGAACACGGCTCGGCGGTCGTCCGCTACGCGCACGGCCAGATCACGGACACCCTTCCTTTGTCCGGCGAAAAGCTGCCGCCGGACTTCGCCCTGCAACATCCGCAGGACTGGCTGGACAGCTCGGCGCGCGCGGTCCGGCAGGCCTTGCGCCAGGCCCATGCGGACGCCGGCGACGTCCTCAGCATCGGCGTGGATTTCACCAGTTGCACCATGCTGCCCGCCTTGCGCGATGGCACGCCGCTGTGCCAGTTGAAGGAACTGGCGCGCGAAAAATTCGCCTGGCCCAAGCTTTGGAAACATCACGGCGCGAAGTCGCAGACGGACCGCCTCAATGCGCTGGCGCGGGAACGCAACGAACCGTGGCTCGCGCGCTACGGCGGCATCATCGGCCTGGAATGGTTCTTCCCGAAAATGCTCGAGACGCTGGAAAGCGCGCCGCACGTGTATGAGGCCGCCGAGGTCTGGCTCGAAGCGGGCGATTGGTATGTGTGGCAGCTCACGGGCGGCGATGCGGATTCGCTGGCGCGTTCCACCTGCCAGGCCGGTTACAAGGCGATGTGGGGCGGCGACACGGGTTATCCCTCGCGCGAATTCTTCCGCGCGTTGCATCGCGACCTCGAAGACGTGGTGCTGGAGAAGATGCCGGGCCGGCTCGTGGCGCCGGGCCAGCCGGCGGGCACGTTGCACGGTTCCATGGCGAAAACCATGGGCCTGCGCGAAGGCATTCCCGTCAGCGCCGCCACGATTGACGCGCACGCGGGCGTCCCCGGCGCGGGCGCGTGCGAACCGGACACGCTGGTCATGGTCATGGGCACGAGCAGTTGCCACATGCTCAATTCGTCCGTGAACAAAACGGTTCCTGGCGTCGCCGGTGTCGTCGAGGGCGGCATACTGCCCGGCTTTTACGGTTACGAAACCGGTCAGGCCGCCGTGGGCGATGCGTTCGATTGGTTGCGCCGCAGCGTCGGGCAAAAGGATTTCAAGGCGCTGACGAAACAGGCCGAAGCGTTGCCGCCGGGCTCGGCGGGTGTGCGTTGCCTGGACTGGTTCAACGGCTGCCGCACGCCGTTGATGGATGGCTCGCTCACGGGCGCGTTCACCGGGCTCACGTTGAACCACGGCCCGCAACATCTGTATCGCGCGCTGCTCGAAGCCTCCGCCTTCGGCCTGCGCTGGATTGTGCAAATCCTGCGCGACAGCGGCGTGCCGGTGCACCGCTTCCTGGCCACGGGCGGCCTGCCGCATCACAATCCCCTGCTCGTTCAGATTTACGCCGACGTCCTCGGTGAAACCATCGAGGTGCATCCCTCCAAGCAAGGCCCCGCGCTGGGCGCGGCGATCCTCGGCGTGCTGGCCGCCGGCCAGCGCGTCACCGGCTTCTCCACCCCCGCCGCCGCCATCCGCGCCATGGCCAAAGCCCGCCCCGGCCTGCCCGGACGCGAACCGGGCGTCGTCCGCCCGAATCGCGTGCAGGCGAAACTGTATGAGCCGCTGTACGCGGAGTATTTGCGGCTGGGGGAGGTGTTGAGGAAACGTTGAAGAGTTGAAGCGTGAAAACGTGAAAGCGTGGAATTACAAGATCAAGCGCATTGGACCGCGCGCTAGCGTCTTGGAGAGCGCCATAAACCTGGCGAACCTGACGCAGTGCGGAGTTCCACACGATTTTGGGAATCGCAGGTTAAATGACGCTCCCTTCCCCTCACCCCAGCCCTCTCCCTTGGGGAGAGGGAGAATCAATTGCAGCGGTGGAATGAAATGTTGCGCAAGGCTCGCAGTGAACCCACCCCCAGCCCCTCCGGAGGAGGGGAGCAACGCAGGGCAGGCCGAGGCGTGTGAACAGTTCGATCCATTGGAAAACCTGCGACCAGTTCCCCTCCTGGGAGGGGTCAGGGGTGGGTTTCGCTGCGTGCGGCAAACCCGGACAGTATGAAAAACTCCCGAAGTGCCTACCGTGAATTTCCCGTTTTCATTCGCTGACGTCGCAGAACCCACCCCTCCCAGGAGCGCAACTGCGCCGCGTTCACACCGAATACTTCGCCACAATCCAATCCGGAATCGTCTCCGCGCGGCCGGTCTGCAGGTTCACCATTGTGTAAACGAAGTAGCCTTCCGCCGAAATCTTACCGTTGCCTTTGCGCACGATTTCAAACGCCACGCGCACGCTGTCTTTCACGATGTCCTCCACCCACGTGCGCACGATCATCACATCGCCGATGCCCAGCGGCCGCTTGAACTCCACGTGCGCCGTGCGCACCACCCAGCCGTAACCGTGCTGGAGAAACTCCTCCATCGACATCCCGTAACAGCGCGCCATCTGGTCGTACCGCGCCGCCAGCACGTAATCCAGGTAATGGCTGTTGTGCACGTGCCGGTTCATGTCGATGTCATCCGGCCGCACCTGCAACTCGGTTTCGAATCTGGTTCCGGGGGTCATGCGAAGAGCGGGAGGAGCGCGAGTTCAGGTTGGCGGCATCGCAGCATTTGCACGCGGATCGTACGGGTTGGCCACACAACGGTCCCCCTCACCCCAACCCTCTCCCCAAGGAGAGGGAGCGACATACGCGCGTGTTGGCAAAACAACCGCGTGTTGCAGGATACCGATGTGGGCAATTCATTAATCAGAGCCTCGTCACCTCGGCTGCTACAAGGTCCATGGAAAGAGAGCATCGTATGCTGCGTATGAGCCAAACACACCTTCAGATTCGCAACGCTCTCCATATCACGAGGCTCATTCTCTACCCGCTCACGCGGATGCGCGCCAGTTTTACCTTTCGCAACCGGCCGTTTTCCTTTTCCCTATCGCCATGAGTCACCTGGCCCGTGCCCGCAAGGTATTCGACATCGAACTGGCCGCCCTCAGGGCCGTCCGCCGCCATCTCGACGGCGCGTTCGAGCAGGCGGTCGAACTCATCGTCGCCTGCCTGAATCAGCGCGGCAAGATCGTCGTCGTCGGCATCGGCAAGTCCGGCAACATCGGCCAGAAGGTCGCCGCCACGCTCACCAGCACGGGCTCGACCAGCGTCGTGTTGAACAGCGTCGATGCCTTGCACGGCGACCTCGGCGTGGTCAACGACGGCGATGTTCTCCTGCTGCTCAGCTACTCGGGCGAGACCGAGGAATTGCTGAATCTCCTGCCCGCGTTGAAGCGATTTTCGGTGAAAGTCATCGCGTTGACCGGCGGCGCGAAATCAACTGTGGCACAGCACAGCGACGTGGTGTTGAGCGTGAAGGTGCCCAAGGAAGCGTGCCCATTCAACCTCGCCCCCACCGCGAGCACCACGGCGATGCTCGTCATGGGCGACGCACTGGCGATGTCCGTGCTCGAGGCGCGCGGGTTCAAGCAAAGCGATTTCGCGCGCTATCATCCCTCCGGCGCGATTGGCCGCGCGCTGCTCGTGCGCGTGCGCGACATCATGCGCACCGGCCAGCGCAACGCCGTGGCGCTTCAGAGCGTTTCCGTGAAGGAGGCGCTGCTGGTGATGACGCGCGCCAAGTCCGGTAGCGTGAGCGTCGTCGATGCCCGCGGCAAACTCGTCGGCGTCTTCACCGACGGCGACCTGCGCCGCCGCATGGCCACGGATGAAAGCATTCTGGCGAAACCGCTCAAGGACGTGATGACGCACAACCCCATTCACATCCACGACGACGTGCTGGCCGCGGAGGCGTTGAAGGTTTTCAACGAGCGCAACATCGACGACTTGATCGTCGTCAACGCCAGGCGCGAGCCAGTGGGGCTGATTGATTCGCAGGATTTGCCGAAGCTGAAATGGATGTAGGGGCGAACTTCAAGCTTCGAAACTTCAAACTCCAGAACATTGGAATCGAGGAGGAGGACGAGCACGAGGGGCGAAGCGGGCTGATTGATTTGCGGGACGTCGTGGTCCCTCACCAGAAACGTGGTTTTGGAATCGTGGATATAATCGCGCTCCCCTCCCCCTCACCCCGGCCCTCTCCCTTGGGGAGAGGGAGAATCCTATCCCGCGTTTGGTAGAAGCGAAGCGTGGGTCAATTCAAGCGCAGCGCCTGCACCGCGTCGGTGGCGATGGTGATCGGATAGTTCGGGAAGATGCCCAAGTAGAGCATGCCGCCCAGGCAGACCAGCAGGCAATAACGCATTGGCGCGGAAACCTCGATGGGCGAGACGTCGGCCGGCTCTTTCGTCCAATAGATCGCTCGAATCACGCCGAAGTAGTAATAGAGCGAGATGACCACGCCCACGATCGCCACGGCAATCAACGCGAAGTACGGCTTGTACGAAACGGCTTGCTCCGCCACGGCTTTCAGCAACAGGAATTTCCCGAAGAACCCCGCCAGCGGCGGCACGCCGGCCAGCGACACCATGGCCAGCGTCATGATGGCCGCCAGCATGGGCGAACGCTGGTTAAGCCCTCCCAGCGCGGAAATGTCTTCCCCATCCGTCTTGCGCAGCAGCACTGAGATCACGGCAAACGCCGCGAGCACCGTGAACAGATAGCCGGCCAGATAATACAGAACCGCCGCCGAACCGGAACGCGTCGCAGCCGTGATGCCGAGCAACAGGTAACCAGCATTCGCGATGCTCGAATAACCGAGCAACCGCTTGAGATTGCGCTGTGGAATGGCGCACAGGTTCCCGTAAAGAATCGTGACCGCCGCCACGACCATTAACAGCGGCTCCCATTTGATGGTGATGTCCGGCGCGGCGTGGAACAGCACGCGCAGCAGCAACACAAACCCCGCCGCCTTCGAGCCCACGGCGAGGAACGCGGTCGTGGGCGCGGGCGCGCCTTGATACACATCCGGCGCCCAGATCTGGAACGGGAACGCGGCGATCTTGAAGCCCAGCCCCACCATCACCAGCAACAGGCCGGTTTGCAGCAGCATGTTCTCGCGCATCAAGCCGGTCAGCGTCGCCAGCCAGTCGAAACTGATGCTGCCGGTCGCCGCATAAATCAGCGCGATGCCGAACACCATGAATGCCGACGACAACGCGCCGAGAATCAGATACTTCACGCCCGCTTCGAGCGAGTTGACGCGCGAACGCTGGAAGCTCACGAGGATGTAAAACGTGACCGTGATCAGTTCCAGCGACACGAACAGCATCGCAAAGTCGTTGCTCGACGCGGCGAACATCATTCCCGCCAGCGCGAACAGCACGAGCGAGTAATACTCGGAGATGCCCGTGGCGATGCGGTCGGAAAACTCGACGGACATCAACAACACGATGATGGCCGCCACGAGGAAGAAGCGTTTGAAGAACAGCGCCAGGCCGTCCTGCACATACATGCCCTTGAACGCCTTGGCCGCGCTGCCGGTATCGACGAACTGCGAGAAGCTGAACAGCAACACGAGGCCGAGCGCGGCCGCCGCCGCGTAACCGAGCTTGCGCTTGAGTTCGGCGGGCGTCCCCAAGTCCGCCAGCAACAGCAGCAGGCCGAAGCCGATGACCGCAAATTCCAGAATGGCCAGAGAGTAGTTCATCTTCTATCGAGTTGCCGTGGGCGCCGGAGTCTGCGCCGTGCGCACGGGACGCGCGCCGCCCTTGCCCTTCACGGGCGGCGGCGGTTCGTTGTTCGCCAGGTTGACGATGTTCTGCGCGCTGGGCTTGATCTTCTCGAGCAACGAGCCGGGGTAGAAACCAAAGTAAAGCAGGCTCGCCAGCAACAGCACAAAGGGAACGCGCCGCCAGGGGCCCGTGTCCTGCACCGCCGCCCATTTCCCGGGCAGCGGCCCGTGGAGGACGCTGCGCACCGCGCGCAACATATACACCGCGCCAATCACCAGCCCGCCCCAACAGGCGATGATGGTCGCGATCTGATACCGTTCCCACGAACCGAAGAAGACCATCACTTCGCCCACGAAATTCGCAAAGCCCGGCAGGCCGCAGCCGGCGAGCATCGCCATCACCAGCGCCGCGCCGGCAAACGGCAGCTTGCGCAGCAACCCGCCCAACTCGCCCATATCGAGCGTCTTGGTCTGTTGATACAGATAACCGCTCAATCCGAAGCTCAGCGCGGCGAGCAGGCCGTGCGCGATCATCACCATCACCGCGCCGGTCACGCCCACGAGGGTGAGGCTGGCGATGCCCAGGAAAATGAAGCCCATGTGCGCCACGCTCGAATTGCCGATGAGCTGGTTCAAGTCCTTCTGCTGGATGGCCACCAGACCGCAGTAGAGGATGTTGCCCAGGCAGAGCAACGCGAGGAGATCCATCCAGCCGATTTGGAGGAGCCAATGCTGGAGAGCGCCAGGGAACCAACTGAACGGGAAATGGGCAAACAGGCCCTCAGAAAGTATCGGCGTCTTGAACGCCGCTGGCAGCAACGGCAGCGCCACGCGAATCAAGCCGTAAAGCCCGAATTTCTTCAGCACGCCCGCGTGCAGCATCGCGGTCGCCGTGGGCGCGGCCCCGTAGCCCAAGGGCGCCCAGGTGTGGAACGGCCAGAGCGAAACGAGAATGCCGAACCCGAACATCAGCAGCGGGAAGATGATATTTTGCGTGCCCGCCTTGATGGGCTTGCTCTGGAGGCGGCGCGTGAGTTCCTCGATGTCGAACGTTTGCGCGCCCGATTGCAGATAGAGCAGCACCAGGCCGATGAGCGCGATGAGCGCGCCGAGGCTCAGGTAGAGCGTGATGTTGAACGTGGCGTAGTTCTTGTTCGCGCCCCGGCCCCACACGCCAATCATGATGAACGTGGGCACCAGCGCCAGTTCGTGGAAAAAGTAGAAGAAAAACAGGTCCAGCGACGCGAACGCGCCGAAGATGCCGCCCGTCATCACCAGCAGCAGGATGTAATATTCCTTCTCGCGCTCCTGCACTTCCCACGACACGCACGCCGCGGCAAACGCCACAATTGCGCCCATCAGCAGCAACCCCACGTTGATGCCATCCACGCCGACGTAGTAGCTGATGCCGAGCGATTCGACCCAGGGAATGCGATGGACGAACTGGTAGGCGGCCTCCTGCGCATCGAAGCGCGCGAACATGACGAAAGCGGCGAGCATCGTCGCGAACGTGGCCGCCAGCGCGACCAGGCGCGTGACGAAGCGGTAATTGCGCGGCACGAAGGCCAGCCCAATCGCCGCCAGCAACGGACAACCGATGATGAAATCCAAGATCGACATGTTAAATCAATGGCCGCTGCCCGCGCGGAACAGCGTGAAATACAGGATGAACGCCACGCCAATCGCCAGCAGGAAGGCGTAGGTCTGCAAATTGCCGGTCTGCACCAGGCGCAACGCGCGCCCGACCAGTTCGGTCGTGCCATGGATGCCGCGCACCATCAGGCCGCCGACAATCCAGCGGTCAAACCCATCGGCAAAACGCGCCAGCAAATCCTGCGTCAACGCCACGACGCGCTCATAGAATTCGTCGAAGTAAAACTTGTTGCGCATGACGCGCGCCCACACGCCAATCTTCTCCGGCAATGGATCGCGTTCGGCATTCAAGTAGCTCAATGCGAAAGCCGCTGCGCCACCAACAAGCATCGCGGCAATCCCCATCAGTTCCGCCAGAATGGAATGCTCTTCGTGCACGCCCGCGAAGGCTTTGGCGTAAACGTGATCGATGCCTATCCAACTGTAGCCGCCGACAACCGCGAATAAGGCCAGCGCGAGCAATGGCCCCGTCATTTTCCAAGGCGATTCGTGCGCATGGTCAACCGATTCGGACCTCGCCTTGCCCATGAACGCCACAAGAAACAATCGGCTCATGTAAAGGGTGGTCAACGCCACGACAAACACGCCGAGCACAAAGAGCGTGATGTTAAGATGAAGCGCCTGCGCCAGAATGGCGTCTTTGCTGTAAAAGCCGCTGGAGTATGGGAACCCACACAAGGCAAGAGTGCCAACAAAGAAAGTCCAGAATGTAATGGGCAACTTCCGCCTGAGTCCGCCCATCTTCCAGATGTCCTGCTCGTGGTGCAGCGCGTAAATCACCGAGCCGGCGCCGAGGAACAGCAGCGCCTTGAAGAAGGCGTGCGTGGTCAGATGGAACATCGCCGCAATCGGACCGCCCAGCCCGACGGCCATCACCATGTAGCCGAGTTGCGAGAGCGTGGAGTAGGCGAGGATGCGTTTGATGTCGTTTTGCTGCACCGCCATGAGCGCGGCCAGCAGCGCCGTGATGCCGCCAATCCAGGCGATGATTTCCAGCGCGAACGAACCGGGCACCGCGAGGATGAAGAAGATGCGGCAGAGCATGTAAACTCCCGCGGCCACCATCGTCGCCGCATGAATGAGCGCGCTGACGGGCGTGGGGCCTTCCATGGCGTCGGGCAACCAGACATGGAGCGGGAATTGCGCGCTCTTGCCCATCGCGCCGCAGAAGAGCAGCAGGCCAACCGCGGTGGCCAGGCCGCCGAGCAATTGCGGCTCCTTGGTCAGGTTCAATTTCAGTTGGTCGAAATCGAGCGAGTTCGCCAGTCCCCACACCGCGAGGATGCCGAGGATGAACCCGAAGTCGCCCAGGCGGTTGGTGATGAACGCCTTCTTGCACGCATCCGCCGCGGACGCCTTCTCGTACCAGAAGCCGATGAGCAGGTAGCTGGAAACGCCGACGAGTTCCCAGAAGATGAACATCATGAGCAGATTGCTCGCAAGGACGATGCCGATCATCGAGAACATGAACAGGCTCAGGCTGGCGAAGAAGCGCGAGTAACAGCGGTCGCCCTGCATGTAGCCCATCGAGAAAATGTGAATGGCCGTGCCCACGCCGGTGACCACCAGGAGCATGAGCTTGCTGAGGTCGTCCAGCATGACGCCGATGTACACCTGCAAATCGCCGACCACGATCCACGGAATCTTCTGGAAAGTGGCGTTGCCCGGGAACGCAATGAAGAGAGCGACGGCGCCCACGAACGATATCGCGCAGGCGGCCACGGAAATGATGGAACTGAGCTTGTGATGATTCCGCGTGAACAGCGAAATCACCACCGCGGACAGCAGCGGCACCAGCAGAGTGTAAAATGCAATGTTCTCGATCATGCCGGGTCAAAGTTTCAGCGAGGTCAGGTCCTCGACATGCGCGGTCTGGCGCTTGCGATAGAGCGCGACAATGATGGCCAGGCCCACGGCGACTTCGGCCGCCGCCACGGTGATGATGAAGAACACCATCACCTGGCCGTTGAGGTTGTCGTTGTAGCGCGAGGCCGCCACGAGCGCGAGGTTCGCGGCGTTGAGCATCAACTCGAGCGACATGTAAATCACCAGCACGTTGCGGCGCATGATGACGCCCAGCAGCCCGAGGCAGAACAGCATCGCGGCCACGGCCAGAAAATGTTGCGGTCCAACCGGTGTCATTTCAGTTCCTTTTTGCTGAGGAGAATCACGCCAATCATCGCGACCAGCAGCAGCACCGACACAATTTCAAACGGGAGCACGTAATTGGTGAACAACAATTTGCCCAGGCTGATGGTGTCCCCCACCGCCTGCGTGCGCGGCAGATTCGCCATGCCCTCGCGAATCGACGTGATGAGGATGCAACCCACGGCGACAACCGACAGAATTCCCGTGACGATGCCAAAGACCTTCACCTTGCGCCGTTCCTCCGCCTTCACGTCGAGCAGCATGATGATGAACAGGAACAGCACCACCACCGCGCCGGCGTACACGAGGATCTGCACCGCCGCGAGGAAGTACGCGTGGAGCAACACGAACAGGCCGGCCATCGAGACGATGGTCAGCACCAGAAACATGGCGCTGGTGACGGGATTGCGGCTCACCGGGTTGGCGACCACCAAAAAGCCGCACAACAGCGTCAACAGGGCAAAAACGTAAAATAAAATGTCCTGCATTCTTAAAAACTCCAAATTCCAAACTCCAAACTCCAGAGAAACTTCAAACCGCCAAACTTCAAAAGCGGCTTCCCATGGCTTGGATCTTGATGCTTGGCGCTTCCTTGAAGTTTGGTCATTGAGTTTTGTGGTTTATTCAGCTCTTCACCGGAAACGATTCCTGCGCCTCGGCTTCCTGTAATTTATGTTCCCACTTCTTGATGCGATCATTGTGTGTGCCGCCCAGCGCAAGGAGTTTTTCCTTGTTGAAAATCATTTCCTGGCGGCTGGTCCCGTGCAGCGAGTAGTCCTTTTGCAGAAAGATGGCTTCCTCGGGACAGACTTCCTGGCAATACCCACAGAAGATGCAACGAAGCATGTTGATCTCGAATTCCCGTGGCATCTTCTCGGCATTCTCGCGGTCGGCCGGCTCGGCGACGGGGCCGGGCGGCGTGATCTTGATGGCCTTGGGCGGGCAGACAAATTCACAGAGCTGGCAGGAGACACATTTGGTATTGCCGTCCTGGTCGCGCACCAGATACGGCGCGCCGCGATAGCCCTCGCCGACGCGCGTGGGTTCCTCGGGATAATTCTGCGTGATCTTCTTGCTGAAGAAATGGCGCAGCGTGACCTTCAGCCCGCCAAGAATGGCCGGCAGGTAGAGGCGCTCCCACCATGTAAGTGCTGTGCGCTTGACGATCATAGATGGGTTTCCTCCGGAGCTTGCGCGTTCGACCTCTCATTAACACCTCGCTTCAGCGAGGTGTTGGTGCGTCCGTTGACTCGGGAAACCGTTTCAACGGTTTCCTCCTCAACCCGCCAAACCAGCCCATAACGCTCCACAAACTGCTTCAATTCCTCAGCGAAACTCTTGACGTGGTGATGCTCGTCCTGCTTCGCGATATACCGCCCCACTTCCGCCACACCGGATTGCGAAACCGAGAATGCGCCGTACCCGCGGCCCCAAGCAAAACGGCCATTCACAAGACCTTGTTCATTGATCCAATGAGATGAACTGCCCTTGAACAACTGAACCACTTGCTCGATCGTTTTGTTCGTCGGCAAGTCCACGAGGACGTGCACGTGGTCGGGATTTACGAAACTAATCTTCATGTAAATCCCTTTCTCCTGCGCATACTCGCTCAAATAGGCCGAGACTTTCGACGCCACCGGCTTGGACAGCATCCGCTCGCGATGCAACGTCGACCAGACGAGGTGCAACCAGCATCGTGAGTAGGAGTGGGTTGACATATGGATTTAACATGTGGCGGAGGAAACCGTTAAAACGGTTTCCAGTGTCACGCGTCCTGACAGCACCCCGCTGAAGCGGGGTGTTAATGAGAAGGGCCTGCCCAACCGAGGCTGGCTCCAGGCTTTAGGCGTTGTCATTGATGCGATCATAGGTCAGCTCCGCGTCCAGAGATAAAAGGCGTAAACGAAGATATTCGCCAGCGCCAGCGGCAGAAAACGCCGCCAGCCCAGGTCCATCAGTTGGTCGTAACGGAAACGCGGGAGCATCCAGCGCACCCAGATGAAGATTCCCATGAAGCCCAGCAGTTTCGCCAGGAAGATGCCAATGTGGGCGAAGCTCAGCAGCCACGGATTTTCCTGCCAGAAGGGCATCGACGTGTTGAAGCCCGGCATTGTCCACCCGCCGAAGAACAGCGTCACCATCATGGCGGAAACGGCGAACATGTTCGCGTATTCGCCCATGAAGAAGAGCGCGAATTTCATCGAGCTGTATTCGGTGTTGTAGCCGGCCACCAGTTCGGTTTCCGACTCGGGCAGGTCGAACGGCAGACGGTTGGTTTCAGCAAAGGCCGACACCATGAAGATGATAAACGACACCGGCATGTAGAGGACCAGCCAGCCGTGCTGCCCCTGCCAGTTGATGATGGTGGAAAGGTTCAAATCGCCGACCATCAGGAACACCGGAATGACCGACATGCCCATCGCGATTTCATAGGAAATCATTTGCGCGCTGGCGCGGATGCCGCCGAGGAACGGGTACTTGGAATTCGACGCGTAGCCCGCCAGCACGATGCCATACACGCCGAGCGACACGATGCCAAAGGTGTAAAGGATGCCGATGTTCAGATCCGCAATGACCATCTTCTGCTTGCCCAGCGTCGAGCCGAACGGAATGACCGCGATGGTCAGGAACGCCGGGATGAGCGTGACCGCCGGCGCGAGCCAGAAGTAAGCCTTGCGCACGTAAGCCGGTGTGAAGTCTTCCTTGAGAAACGATTTCACGCCGTCCGCCAGCGGTTGCCAGACACCCAGGCGCGTCAAAAACGGGCCAATCACGGGAATGCTGCCGATGAGTGGCAGCGCCACGCGGTTGGGCCCCACGCGATCCTGGATGAACGCGGACACCTTGCGTTCGGCGAGGACGGCGTACGCGACCATTGTCAGCAGCGCCCCCAGCACGAAGGCGATTTTCACCAGCGTGATGATCAAAAGCTGGAGCGTCGGATTCAGTTGTGCAAACCAGGCCATGCGAAATCAAATTTCCACCGTGACACCCATGTCGCCGAGCGCAGCCCATGTCAGGCCGTTGTACGCCGGGACTTCCTTCGCCATGAGGTTGAACAAGCCCTCGATGCTGACGAAGCCATTCTGGCCGGTGACTTGGTAAACCAGTTCGTGGAGAAATTCCCATTCGGCGCGCGCGTCGCCGGGCGGCTCGACGGCTTTCATGAACTTCTGGACGCGGCCTTTGACATTGGTGAACGAGCCGCGCTTCTCCGCGTGCGCGCAGCCGGGCAATAGGTAATGCGCCGCGCGCGTGGTGTGGTTCGGCAGAATGCCGCTGACGATAAGCGTGTCGAGCTTGGCCAGCAGTTCGGTTTTGATGTCGTGCTTGGTCACGTCTTCGCCGAAGACAATCAGCGTCTTGATTTTCCCCTCGCGAATGCCGTCGGCGATCTTGGGCAGGTTGATGCCGGTTTCGGTAAAGGAAATGCCGATGAGCCGCGATCCGGTGGTGTTGGGATTCTTGTCGGGGTTGACCAGCAGCTTGTCGCCTTCGCCCCAGCGCTCGATGGAATCGGTGAGCGCGTTGAGGCGCGTGGCGAGCTTCTTAAGCAGGAACAATTCCTCGTTGGTCTGGCGGGCGGAACCAATGATGGCCACGGAGCCCGCCGGCGCGGCCTTCAGTTTGTCGGAAATCTCGCGCAACGCCGCGGTCCACGTGCTGCGCTGGCCGCGCACGAGCACTTCCGTGAGGCGGTCTTCGCGGCCGATCCACTTGTAATTGAGGCGGCCCTGGTCGCACATCCAGCAGGAATTGACGGCGTCGTTTTCGCGCGGCTCGTAACGATAGACTTTGTTCTCGCGCGAGCCGATGACGATGTTGCAGCCGGTGCCGCAACTGGTGCAAAGGCTCTTGGTTTCCTTGAGAAACCAGACACGCATCTGGAAGCGAAAATCCTTCGAGGTCAACGCACCCACGGGGCAGATATCGACCGTGTTGAGCGTGTAATTGTTGTCGAACTTCGTGCCGGGATACGCGGCAATGGTGTTGTAGCTGCCGCGGTTGACAATGCCGAGTTTGTCGTCACCCGCGATGTCCTTCGAGAACCGGACGCAGCGCGTGCAAAGAATGCAACGCTCGTCATCCAGCACGATGCGCGGGCCGAGATCAACCTGCTTGGGCTTGTGAACCTTGGTTTCGACAAAGCGGCTGTTGGCCTGGCCGTGTTCGACGGAATATTCCTGCAACTTGCATTCGCCCGCCTGGTCGCAAATCGGGCAGTCCAGCGGATGATTGATGAGCAGCGATTCGAGCACCGCCTCGCGCATCTGTTTCGTGGCGGGCGAGCCCGGGTAAAGTTCCATGCCCGGTGAAATCGGCGTGGCACAGGCAATCGCGCCGCGCGGCGTGGTTGGCTCGTACGGCAGAACCGAGCGGATGATTTTGGGCGTGCCGTCTTCGTTGAGAATGGGTTTGCGATCAGGGCCAATGGCCGGCAGGCCGAATTCGACGAGGCACATGCGGCAGTTGCCGGCGATGGGCAGCTTGGGATGGTAGCAATAATGCGGCACCTCGATGCCCGCGAGCTTGCAGGCCTGGAGCATCGTCGTGGGCTGCGGCTTGCCCTGCCAGTCCGGCATGGTCTTGGGCACGTCGATCTCGCGCCCGTCCACCTTGACCTTGATGGTCTCGACCGGCGGCGGCGCGGGTTTGGATTCGGTTGTCGGTGCGTTCGACATTCGTTATTTCGCGGAAAGTTTTTTTACCAAAGCGGCGTGCTCGGCGCTCTTGAGGCCCTTGTCCAGCGCGCGGAGAACCTTGTCGTCATCGTTCGCCAGCAATGCGCGGGTATTGATCCAAAGGCCGGGAAACACGCGGCTTTTGATCACGCCATCGGATGCCGCCTTCAGTTCGACATACTCGCCGTTTTCCAAGGCGAACCAGTGGATTTGCGAATCCATGACCTGCCAGACAAAGTACTCGGCCACGCCGTTGCGTTGATAGACGGCCTTCTTCTCGTGCAAATCGTAAGAAGCGCTGCTGACGGTGATTTCCACGATGAACTCGGGCGCGCCTTCGAGAAGGTCGTTGGAAGTGATGTGAGAACGGGCCGAAGGACCAGTAGCTATGCGCAGCAGGCCATCGGGTTGGTACTCGTTCTTGCCGTCCAGACGTATCGAAATGTTGCCGCCGCATTTGACGCCTGCTGTCGCGTTGGCATATCGCTTCAAGATCAATCCAAGTGTGAACTGCGCTTCGCCGTGTGTGTTGCTGATAGGTGGAGACATAACCACAATTCCCTCGATGAGTTCCGCCTTTTTGTCTTCCGGCATCGTCTGGTAGCGACGTTCAAATTCCGGCACCGTCAGATGATCACCATTGAGCAACGGCAGCAGGCGCATCGCAGAACGGGACTTCGCCCCATTCGTGGCTCGCTTGCGATGGATCGTTGCGGTACTCATGTCAGGCAAAGTTTAGCCGGCATTGGGGCTGGCCGCGATTTTCATGTCGTGCGGGGCGCTCGCGCCGCCCTGGTGTTTCGCTTCGTCCGCCGCGCCTTTGGCTTCGAATTCGTCCTTGAACTTGGTGACAAAACTCAGCACCGGCCACGAACAGGCCTCGCCGAACGCGCAAATCGTGCGGCCCTGGATGTTCTTGGCGATGTGCAGCAGGTAATCGGCGTCCTGCTTGCGACCCTCGCCATGCGCGAGGCGATGCAGCGCCTTGCTCATCCACAACGAACCTTCGCGGCACGGCGTGCATTGGCCGCAGCTCTCGTGCGCGTAGAATTCGCCGAGGTTCGCCAGCGCTTCGACGATATCGACCGAATCGTCCATCACGATGATGGCGCCGGAACCGGACATGCTGCCCGCGGATTGCAGGGAATCGAAATCATACGGCAGTTCAAGCACGTCCACGTCCTGCGCGACCATCTGGCCGTCGGCGGCCTTCTTCTTCAATTTGAACTTTTCCCCCGCCTTGAAAACTTTCGCCGACGAACCGCCGGGAATGATCGCCTTCAACTTGCGCCCCTCGCGCAAGCCGCCGCCGAACGCGGGGTCGAAAATCAATTCGCCCAATGTCACCTTGCCGACTTCGACTTCGTAATAGCCGGGTTTCTTGACGAGGCCGCTGACGCTGACGATGCGCGTGCCGGTGTTGTTCGGCGTGCCGAGCTTCGCGTATTCGGTCGCCCCCATGTCGAGGATGTGCTTCACCGCGCACATGGTTTCGACGTTGTTGACGATCGTGGGGCACATGTAGAGGCCGAGCACCGCCGGGAAATACGGCGGCTTGATGCGCGGATACGCGCGCTTGCCTTCGAGCGACTCGATGAGGCCGGTTTCCTCGCCGCAAATGTAAGCGCCCGCGCCCCGGTGCACGTGGATTTCCAGGTCGTAACCGGAGCCAAGGATGTTTTTGCCGAGGAAATTCTTTTCGCGCGCCTCCTTGAGGGCGCGGTTCAAAATGCGCGCGCCTTCCGGAAATTCGCCGCGAATGTAGATGTAGGCCAGATGCACGTCGTTCGCGAAGCACGAGATGATCATGCCCTCGACGAGCTGGTGCGGGTCCTTGTGAATGATCTGGCGGTCCTTGAACGTCCCGGGCTCCGATTCGTCGGCGTTGCAAATCAGGTAAATCGGCTTGCCGCTGCGGCGATCCACAAACGACCACTTCAAGCCGCACGAAAAACCCGCGCCGCCGCGGCCGCGCAGACCCGAAGCCTTCACCATTTCGCGGATTTGTTCGGGGCCGCCCATGGTCTTGCCGTCGGGCAACGCGCGGGCCTGGACGGCGAGCGCCTTCTTGAGCGTCTCGTAACCGCCGTGGCGCAGGTAGCAATCGATGTCCGAGGTGTAGCCCGGTTCATCGACGTGCTTTAAGATGAGGCGATATTCCTGCGGCATACTGTGGCTTGACTCTCAGTTCAAAAACTTTAGGTTGTTCGCGCTACGGACTGCCCGATGGTGTAACGGTAGCACAGCAGACTCTGGATCTGTTTGTCATGGTTCAAATCCATGTCGGGCAGCCAGTTTTTCATTGTACGCCTTTCCGCTGTTTCTTTCGCAGTCGCAAAACCTGTTCAATGTAATGGATGTGGGCAGGATCTTTGTCTCGCATTACTGCGGCTTTGCTTCGCCGGATCGATTCCAGTGGCATGACCGGGATATCGCACCCGTGGAATTTCAAGTTTCGCGCCTTCCGTAACTCCGTTCCAAAGGATGCCAGCCCCGTCACTTCGTAAATGAAATTCACGAGCATTCCGTCGGCTAGTTCCACCACGGTGTTGCGAACCATCGTCGCCCCGTCCCGCAACGCAAGATTCACCGGCGTCATGTACTGGCGCGACGGCAGGTCGATCCACAGGTCCACGTCGTGCGTGACCACCGGAACGCCTTGTAATACGGCTGCTGACATGCCTATGAGTTGGAACCGAATTTTTTGAGCGCGGAGCGCCCCCACAAGCCGAACGAGCGGAGGTACGTCTCGTTCATTTGCCATCGTTCGTCCGGTGTCGCCGCCAGACTCCGCGCGAACAGGATCTTTTCGTGCTCGTCGAGACCGGGCGCGTTTTTGATTCGCGCGTACACCTTTCGCCAGTCTTTGAGGCTTGTTTTCATGTTTGCGTCTTTGCGCCATGCGTCAGATTCATTTGCACTTCGCCAGAATCTCATCCGCTTTGGCCTGGCTCACGCCTTCGTAAAAATCTTCGTTGCACATCATCACCGGCGCCGTCCCGCAACTGGCCAGGCATTCGACAAACTCGACCGAATACTTGCCGTCCTTCGTCGTTTGCAGGCCATGCTTGTGCGGGTCCAGCCCGAGCTTGTCGCAGAAGTGATGATATAACTTGTGCGAACCACCCAGCGCGCAGCTCAATGTGCGGCATACCTTGATCTGGTATTTGCCCGCCGGCTCCTGCCGGAACATCGGGTAGAACGTCACCAGTTCATAGACATTGATGGGCTGCAAATCCAGTTTCGCCGCAATCCACTCGACGGCTTCCTTCGACACATGGCCAAAGTGTTCCTGTACCGCATGCAGCAGCATCAGCGACGCGCTGCGCTTGACCGGATAATGCGAGATCAACTCGTTGACCTCGGCTTCCAAATTGGCTGGTACGGCAAAGCTCATTTTGTTCTAGCGATCACTTTCGCCCATGACGAAATCCAGCGAGCCCAGGATGGCGACGGTGTCGCTCATCATGTGGCCCGGAAGTACTTCAGGCAGAACGCTTAAGTTCACGAACGACGGCGCGCGGATTTTCAAGCGATGCGGGGTGCCGCCGCCTTTGCTGTTGATGTAAAAGCCCAGTTCGCCTTTTGGGTTCTCGGCGCCAAAATAAATTTCTCCGGGAGGCGCGTTAACTCCTTGAGTCACAAGGATAAACTGATGAATCAGTTCCTCCATGCTGGTGAGAACTTTTTCCTTGGGCGGCAGGACGGTCTTGCCGTCGGGAATGTTGATCGGTCCGTCAGGCAGATTATCGAGGCATTGGTGGAGGATACGGACGCTTTGGCGCATCTCTTCCATTCGAACGAGGTAGCGATCGTAACAATCTCCAACCGAGCCAATTGGGATGTCGAATTTCAAATCCGCGTAGCACAAATACGGATGGGCCTTGCGCAGGTCGAAATCGACTCCGCTGCCGCGCAGGTTCGGGCCGGTGAGACCGTAGTCAATGGCGGTTTCGCGGGAAATGATCCCAATGTCGCGGGTGCGATCGACGAATATCTTGTTGCGCGTCAACAACTTCTCGGACTCGTCGAAATTGATGACCACTTCGTCCAGAAACTTGCGACATTGCTCGATCCAGCCGGGCGGGAGGTCGCGGGACAGGCCACCGATTCGTGTGTAAGTGGTTGTGAATCGGGCACCTGTCAACGATTCGATCAGGTTGTATATTTTCTCGCGCTCGGTGAAGGTGTGGAGGAAGACGGTCAACGCGCCAACATCCATCGCAAAGGCCCCAAGGCCAAGGAGATGCGCCGAGATACGTGCCAGTTCGCAGCAGATGACGCGGATGTATTGGCAGCGCGGCGTGAGTTGCTTGTCGATGCCCAGAAGTTTCTCCACCGCAAGGGCATACGCGACGTTATTGTGCAGCGGTGCGAGGTAATCCAGTCGATCCGTGTAGGGGATGAACTGGGTGTAAGTCATGTTCTCAGCGATTTTTTCATCGCCGCGATGGAGGTAACCCACGTCAGGCTCAGCCTTTGTGATGATTTCGCCATCCAGTTCCAGCAACAAACGCAGAACTCCATGCGTCGCCGGGTGCGATGGCCCCATGTTCAACACAAGCTTCTCACCCTGAATATCTTGCAACTCATCCACCGAGGCGTCTGCCACGCGGCCAGCGGGGTCTTTGAACTGGATTTCGCTGATCATATCAGTTCTCAGGGGTGCGGACGCGTGGTTCGCGGGCGATGGAATCTTTTCCGCCCGAAAGAGTTACGAATGGGCCCCCTTCCAGCGGCGCCGGTTTGGTAAAGGCCACTTCCGGCAGTTCGCTGGGCTTGCCGGCCAACGGAAAGTCTTTGCGCAGAGGGAAATACGGATAGCCCTCCCACATCAGGATGCGGCGCAAGTCCGGATGGCCTTGGAAGCGGATGCCCAGCATGTCGTAGGCTTCGCGCTCGTGCCAATTCGCTGTCCTCCAGACACTTGTGACGGTGGGTAGCTCCGGACTTTCCTCGCTGACATCCGCTTTCAGGCGCAAGTGACAATGGTGGCCGTAGCCGTACAATTCGTAAACCACTGTGAATCTGGGATCTACGCCGTAATTATCCACTCCGGAAAGATCCACCAGGTAATCGAATTCCAGCTCCTTTTTAGCAAATGCGCAAACTTCCGCAATGCGCTGGGCATCAAGCACCTGCAATGTCACTTCGTCACGAAACTGCACCGGTTCGGAAAGCAGATTCCCGAACCGTTCGCGAAGTTTACTGGCCAAATCCAAAGCAGACATTGTTACGTCAAAAGTTTGTCTCGCCTCAAAAAGACTGGGAACGACTGTTCAGCCGCGGCCGAGCGGCGGCCTACGCGCCGCGCAGTACGGCCGAACCGCTGCGCGAAGTTGCTGTTGACGGCGAAGTCTCTTCCGGCGCGCGACTGGCGATCACCAGATCCTTGATGACCGGCTGCCGCGCCACCTTTTCCTGCAGCTTGATCAACGCGTCCAAGAGCGCTTCCGGCCGCGGCGGGCACCCCGCCACATAGACATCCACCGGGATGATGTTGTCCACGCCCTGGAGGACGGCGTAACTGCGATACATGCCACCCGTCGAGGCGCAGGCACCCATGGCGATGACCCATTTCGGCTCGGCCATCTGGTCGTAAATCCGTTTCACCGCCAAGGCCATCTTGTAGGTCACCGTCCCGGCCACGATCATCAGGTCGGATTGCCGGGGCGAAAAGCGCATGACTTCCGAGCCGAAACGGGCGATATCGAAGCGGCTGGCGCCCGCGGCCATCAATTCAATGGCGCAACAGGCCAGTCCCATGGGCATGGGCCAGAGGGAGTTCTTGCGGAACCAGGCAAGGGCCGCATCGGCGCGGGTGACGATGACGTCGCCCTCGACCTTCGAATTGTAGCCGATTTCAGTCTGGGTCTGCATGGCAACAAGCGCGTTGGCGCCTCAAAACCAAGGAAAGCTAAACACGCGAAAAACAGGCGCGCAAGAAGATTGTGATTTTTTTCACAAGCGTTTGCGACAGGGCGTTGAAACGTTAAAACGCATCGGTTGAATGGTTAAATGAGTTGCATAAGTTAAATGGGGGAAAGTGGATGACTCATTTTCACCTACTGGCGGCTTCCGTGGCGGCGGTGATTGCCTTCAGTGCATCCGCCGCAGCCAAGCGAACGGTTTCATCGGGGTCATTGCGCGCTTCGGCCAGCGTGGGCACGGCATCCTTCGCGTGGATGCCGAGCGCGCCGAGGACCATGGCAGCCAGGCGGCGGGCCATGGTGTCTTCGTGCCGCAGCAACGGCATCAACTCGGGCAATGCGGCGGCTGGATCGGCTTCAAAGTCAGAGCGCAAATGAGAGCGCGCGGTGATGAGGCTGGAATTGCCGTCTCGCACGTTTTGGAGGTGGAACTCGAAACACGGTGTCGCCCGTCGCCCCACGTTCCACAGCGCCTCGGCGACTTGATAACGGACGGAACGATCCGGGTCGCGTCGGATGGCTTCCAGCGCCGGGATGGCGGGACTGGCTTGCGGACCGAACTCGGCAAGGAGGCGCGCGGCCGCATAGCGGGTTCGGGTGCGTTCGTCCTCCAAAGCGCGGGCCAATTCGGAAACGACGATGGGTGTGTGTTGGCCCATGCGAAGGAGCGGGCTGCGAATGACCGGAAAAGTATCATCGCCAAGCATGGCTACCAAGGCGGGAACAATCGCCTCGTAGTGACCTGTGGCAGTTGTGAGGGGTTTCACAAGTTCAAGTTGTGTTTTGGAATCCACGTGGACGATGGCTCGGCTCAGGGCGACACACGCCTGCGGGTCAATTTCGGAGGCGCGTGCGATCAACCGAACCGCAGCGTTGCGTCCCGCAGGGTTGGACGTCTGCGCGCTTTGGAGCAGGAAGTCCAGGGATTGGGCGGCTCCGCGGGCCACGGCGGAGTTCGTTTCGATTTGCTGAAAAATCGGCGAGATCCCGACGTAGAACGGAGTGGGAGTGTTTTGTAATCCCGCCTGGGCAATCATCTCTCTGATTACGGCGGGATTCTCGCTGCCGATAGACAGAAGGCCCATGAGGGTTTCATACCGCAGGCCGGCGCCGGTACGGAACGCCGATGTGGTCCCCGTCCCTCCGTCCTTCCATTGCGTGGACCTTAACCTCAGTTGGCCGCCAACCACGTCGAAAACCGCGGTGTCACCAGAAGGAGAACTGACGCGGACGACGGTCGAAGTGGCGATCTGCGCGCCGGGTATTGACACAGGACCACCCATGGTCACTGGCCGCCCGTAGGCATCAAACCGGTAGAACACGACTGCATGATTCGAGGGGGTGAGCTTTTCCGCCAAAAGACCAAGCAGTGCCGGTTCGGCGGCGGTGGCCACCGGACCCAGCTCGCGCAACAAGCGAATGGCCACGAGACGCTCCGTTTCCGGATTGCGCGAGGACGGCAACCAATTCCGAAGGGCAACCGGCAACCGTTTCACGTTGCGGGAATAAGCCTGGCGGAGGTGACCCTCGCGTCGAACACGCTCGATGAGAAAGGGCACGGCCCCTTCGCCCATGCCGGCGAAGCCTTGGGCAATGCTCTGGTGGTGCGCATTTGCCTTTGCAGGACTGGTGAACCCAATTCTGACAGTTGGAGTGGTTGGTGGCGTAAAATTTCCCTTCACCGCCATATCAAACCATTCGCTGAAACTGCGACCGTCGTACGTGGGCTCCGGTTTGGCAAACAGGACGGCCAGCGTCGCAATGGCGAGCGTGATGGCCGCCAGCGAAAGCCACAGCGAGCGCCGGCGCTTGCGTGGGGCAGGCGCGGGTGGAGTCACGGGTTGGTCAGCGGCGCTCATTGGGCATTCGTTGTGATTGGAAGCGCAGCGCGTGAATCCGAAGCGACGTCCCACGCAAGATAAGCCATGCCGCTTCTGACGGAGCTTGGGATGGATGGGCGTGGCGAGCTATAAACATGGCGTTCCTGCGGAGCTGGGTAGCCGACGCCAGACACACCACGATCACGGGCCGCCGGTTGCGGCGCGGCCGTCCGGCAGAGGTATCCGGAGGCTGGGGATGCATTGGGGTTCTCTTTGACTGTTACTGTGGCGGATGAACGCGAGCGGGTCAACTGCGGGAGCAACCCAAACCAGGACAAGGAATTGCTCCACCCGCAGGAGCCCAAACGGTGACTGGAAAACTACCAAACGTACCGGATCGCGGCTATCCCCAGGTTGCTTTACACGCTGCGGCTGGGACAGCCGCGGTCCGCCAGTGATCTCCACGCCAAGGTTGGTATCCCCACGCGACGACATTACTACGGGCTGTCGCCCGTGGCATTCGTCTCTGCTTACTTGCTCCGCAGTATGAAATAGCAAACGCCGACGACCATGGCCGAGAGCGAGGCGACTGCGATCCCTTTGCCGACACTCACGTTCGTGTCCTCGGCGAGGCACGCGAAACCAACCACAGCGGAGATGCCCGCCAACCATGCTGCCGCCGTCACCCGGTGCGTTGTTGAACTGACGCAGCTTTCCTCGACTTCCTCGTCTTCACGGTTCATTGAATTGCGAATTTGTTGAAACGCGTAACAGAAAACCCCGAAGCCCAGGATTGCGCCAAGAAAACGTCCGCTTCCGGGAACGAAAATCAAGAGACTTACCCAGACCGCAATGAAAAAGCACTGGAGCAAATCCGACCGGAAGCAGCAGTCACGATAGGCGTCGTTGGACCCGCAGTGGCATGAGTCTTTCAGGCGGATAAGGCCTCTGGGAAGTTTCATAGGAAATATCGATATGCGCTAGGCGCGTGCTTTTCCAATAACCACATGCTAAATGATCGCCGGGGTGTAGCAATGGAAATCGACCCGGCCTCCGTATCAAGGGTACCGAAGAGCGATGGAGTGTACCGCGTCGAGTTCCGGCCGCGTCACGCGGCCGGACTATTCGCGCGGGAATGCAATTTTAAATTTCGGGATTTGAGATTTGGGAAGGGATTCATTCGCTCCTGACGGGGCTGGGAGTTCGTTGTGACGCGTTACCCAACGATGAATCGCTGGGCTATTTTCGGGCGTTACGGTGGGACTTGAATCAGGGCCTCGTTACCTCGGCTGCTGCAGGTTGGGGCGGGGCGATGGTCGATCCGGCGATTACTTTTTGGGGGCTTCCTTGGATTTGGCGTCTCCCTTCTTGGCGCCTTCCTTCTTCTTATCCTTATCCTTGGTTGCGTCGGGCGCCACGGGGACGAGGCCGGTGGTCTTGACGTCCTTGGCGGTGGGGGCGACGACGACGGACATCTTGGAGGTGAGGCTCTCCGGCATCGGCAGTTCGAGCTTGGTGTAAAGCTGGGCGAGCAGTTGTGGGTTCCAGCCGCTCTTTTCCATATCAGTGACCTGGTCAAGGACGTCTTTGCGGATGCGGGCCATGGGCGGAAGGCTCAGCCGGCGTTCGGCCTGTTCGAAGGTTTTGATCTTGTCCTGATGGGCTTTCCAGATGACTTCGGCCATGCGCATGTGGCCAAACGCCTGTTGGTCCTCGCCAACGGCCAGCAAGTAGTAAGCGCGGCTGACGTAGCCGTCGATGGTGGCGCGCATGCGGTGCATGTCGCCTTCCTCGCGGACGGCGTAGCCGGTGACGCGCTCAACGACGAAGGCGTCCAGTGAGGGATAGATGTCCGTCTTGAAAGAATATTTTTTCTTGAGGTAATTCCACCAGTAATTGGCGTCGGCCTCGCGGTTGTGCAGGTAGAGGACGAAGACGGCGTCGAGGAGGAAATTGCCGTGGGCGTTGTGGAGGTTTTCGACGGCGCCGGCGACCTTGGCCTCGGCGGCGATCATCTCCTCGTAGGTGCGGTTGACGTTGGGGATGATGTCCACGTTGGGAGTCATTTCGGCCTTGCCCTCGATGGCATTGATGACCAGGCGGCCGCGCTGGAAGGCGATCTGCATGCATTGATAGATGATGCGGCGCAGCGGGAGGAGGTCCACATCGCCACGCACTTCTTTCAAGCCCTTGACCCCCCAATAGATGCCCTGGGACTCGGGCATGCGCCAGTCGAGCGGGCCGTATTTTTCATCGGCTTCCTTCATGACGGCGGGGTCCATCTTATAATCCTGGCGCAGAGTGTGGACGCGGTTGGACTGCGCCTCATTCTGCGGGTTCAGCAGTTCGTCGAAGTTGACGGGGCCATTGCCGAGGACCTTGGACATGTCGTAGGCCCAACTGAGTTTGTAATAGAGATGGCCGTCATCCAGGTTGCCGCCGATCTTGTGCTGGAAGAACCAGGCGAGCTCGCGGTGGACGAGGACGTCGTGGGGATTGTAGCGCAGGGCCTCGTCGCGGAGGAGTTCGATGGCGCGCTTGACCCAGAGCCAGCGGTCGTGCTGGTTGGGGAATTTGATGGAGATGTTGTAGGCCATGTTCCAGGCCTGATGCATCCAGACGGTGGTAAAATTGGGCTGGAGCTTGGTGATCCAGTCGGCGAGCTGGACCATTTCAAAGTATTTGGAGTCCTGCTGCATCTGCATGGCGCGCAGCCAGAGCATGTTGGCAATGATGCCGCGGAAGCCGCCGAGGGCCACGGTGGTGAAGGCCAGGACCGGCGGGGCGTTTTCCAGGGGATTGTCCATGCGGACCAGGCCCATGGTCTTGCGGTCGCCGTTGAGTTGTTTCTGGACGGCCGAGGAGCCGAGCAGCAGCACGACGGTGAGCAGCAGGAGGATTGGTTTGTAGAATTTGCGCTGGCTCATGTGACGGTGTTGCTTTGGGCGGTGGCCAGTTCGCGCCGGTAAAAGAAGGCGATGCCCGCGAGGATGAATGTGCCGGTCATGATGAGCCCAATCTGCGCGATGGCCAGGCCCAACAGCCCCCAGGTAACACTGCGCCCGCTGCTCAGGTAATCAATCGGTGAAAAGCCCTGGACGAGATTGATGATGTTCAGCAGGGCCTTGAAAATGGGGACCATGATGAAATCGATGGACGAGGCGCCCAGGCCGGTTTCGTGGTCCACGGCGGCAATGGTGCCTTCCTTGACGACGGTGGAAAGCGTGCCGCTGGAAAGGCCGATGAGCAGGATGGCGAGCGACGTGAAAGCCGCCACGGGGAAAGACAGGTAACTGGCGCTGGCCAGGCCAAGCGCGGCAAGCAACGCGAGCCAGAGGAAAACAATCACCAGACCGCGAACGAAATTCAGCCCGAAGCCGCTCTCGCGGTAAAGGATCTCCATGCCGTCCTCGAGGGGAAAGAGCAGCGCGTCCGGATTGTAATTCCAGAATTCGACGGTGAGGACGCCCTGGTCATCGAATTTGTTGGGCGGGATGGGGATTTCGTGGAAGGTGTCCACGGCCAGGCGCAGGTCGATGGGCGGGCCGTAGTCCTTGGTTTCCGGCGGGCCGATCATCCAGCGGGTGTTGTAGATGGTTTGCGAGGTGACGCGGGCGGCGTGGAACTTGATGCGGATGGAAAAGGGGCGGTCGCGGAGTTTTTCGGGCGAATCGCCCAGTTGAATCTGCCAGCGGCGAAGATGGTTGGACTGCACGACCTGCTGGGCGGCGCGAACCATTTCGCGGATTTCCTTGCGGACGAAATCGTGGTCCATCCTGGCGATTTTCTCGTCCTTGATGCGCTGGGCGAAGATGCGTTCAACCTCGGGCTCGACATCCTCGACGGGTTCCTTGGCGGATTTGCGGCCGACGAGGACTTCATTGCGAAGGATGGTTTGCTGCAACTCGGGCAGTTTGTGCGAGCGATACTGGATGAGCAGGTAAACGGCCAGACCGGAATAGCCGAGCAGGCCGGCGTTGAGGAGGAGGATGCCGAGCCATTTGCCGAGCCAGATCTCCCAGCGGGCGATGGGTTTCACGGCGACGACCTGCATCTGGCATTCCTCGATGTCCTTGGCGAGGGTGCCGCAACCGAGCCAGAGGGTGACGAAACCGAGCAGCGCCGTAATGGTGCCGAGCGTGTAGGTAAGGACGATTTGCGTCATGCCGCGCGCCGTGCCGTCGTCCTTGATGATGAGCGGCAGGCCGACGACGGTGGCGACGAGCAAGGCGGAGACCGCCAGCACCACGCGATAGCGGAACGCGGCCTTGAGCGTGAGGAAGGCCACCGCCGTGATGCGCGGGCCGGCCACCATGCGCAGGAGCGCCTCCCACAGGCCAAAGGCGGACATGATGCGCCCGCCAATGCGCATGAAATTGAGCCAGAATGCTTCCATGTGACGATCCCTGGCGTTACTTCGGTTTGTTGCCCAGCAAGGAGGAAAGTTTCTCGTTGGCCTTGTCCAGGTCCGCCTGCTTGGGCGCCTCGGCCGGGGTTTGCACGGATGGCGGCGGCGCGGCGGTGGCCAGTTGCTCGAGTTTCTTGTGGTCGATTTTCTCCTCGGGCTTCGCAACGGCGGGCGCGGGTTGTTGCGGGGCGGCCGCCGGAAGGGTGAGGCGCTCGAGGACGCGCTCGCCCTGGTTGGCGGAAGCTTCAGCTTCGCCGCGCAGATAAGCGGCGACGCGCGCGCCGGACGTGGCGCCGGAGGTGGTGGCGGCGCTTTGGCGGGCGCGTTGCACGACGCCCAGGAAATAGCTTTCCAGGTTTTGCGTGGGATTATCGATGCGCACGTCCTCGCTGCCCAGGTCGCGGCGAATGATTTCGAGGACCTTCTCCATGGTTTCGCGCGGGAGCATGGGCGAGGTGATGCGCACGGTATCCGGCGTGGTCAGCAATTCCTTCAAGGTGCCTTGCGCGTGAATCTTGCCGCCGTAATAGATCACCACGCGGTCGCAGACATCCTCGACATCCGCCAGCAAATGGCTGCTGAGAATGACGGTCTTGCCGCGCCGGGCCAGGGCAATGATGAGATCCTTGACTTCGCGGCAGCCGATGGGATCGAGGCCGGACGTCGGTTCATCGAGAATGACGAGGTCGGGGTCGTTGATGAGCGCCTGGGCGAGACCGATGCGGCGCTGCATGCCCTTGGAAAATTCACCAACCAGCCGCTGCTTGGCCTGCGTCAAGCCGACCATTTCGATCAATTGATCGATGCGCTGGCGGCGGTCGGCCGGCGACAACTCGAACAGGTTGCCGAAGAACTCGAGCGTCTCCGTGGAAGTAAGGTAGCGGTAAAGATACGATTCCTCGGGCAGATAGCCGATGCGCGATTTGGTGGCGACGTGGCGCGGAGAGTGGTTGAAGACCTCGATGTAACCCTTGGTGGGGTTGAGCAGGCCCAGCAGCATTTTCACCGTGGTGGACTTGCCGGAGCCGTTGGGGCCGAGCAAACCGAACACCTCGCCGCGGCGCACCTGGAAATCCACGTTGTCCACCGCGCGCGCCTTGGGGCGGCCCCAGAAATCCTTGAAGGTCTTGGTGAGGCCGCGCACGGAGACAACGATCTCCCCGTTGGTGGCCGCGGGCGCGGAGGCGAGTGGTTCGGTGGCCGTCATAACGATTTAAGCGACGCTGGGCTTGAGTTCGCCGGCCGGCGCCTCGGGTTCGGCATGGACATGCTTGAACGGTTCGAGTTCCTCGCCCTGGCGCACCAGCCGGAAGCTGTTGAACACCACGAGCAGCGAACCGCCCACATGCATGAGCGCGGCGACGATGGGATTGATGTAACCGAAAGCAGCGAGCACGAGGCCGCCGATGACGAACAGCACGCCCAGGAGGAAATTCTGGTTGATGACCGAGCGCGTCTGGCGTGACAGGCGCACCAGGAACGGCAGGCGGCGCAGGTCATTGTTCATGAGGGCGATGGTGGCGCTGTGGATGGCCACTTCGCTGCCGGCGGCGCCCATGGCGATGCCGATGTCTCCCGCGGCCAGGGCCGGGGCGTCATTCACGCCGTCACCGACGACCGCGATGCGGTAACCTTTGGCCTTCATGTTGCGGACGAATTCGACCTTGTTCTGCGGCAGGCACTCGGCCACGACTTCTTCGCAGCCAATTTCGCGCGCCACGCGGGCGGCCACCGGCTGGCGGTCGCCGGACACCATGGCGACGCGGCGCACGCCGATGTGCTGCAATTCCGCCAGCGATTCGCGCGCTTCGCCGCGGGTCTGGTCTTGCAAGCCGACCCAGCCGATGCAACGGCCGTTGCGCGCCACAAAAATCAAGCTGAAGCCCTCGGTTTCATTCAGGTCCACCGACTTCATGAAGTCCTCGGTAATCCCATTGTCCTTGAGCCATTGTGCGCGGCCGATGACGATGTTGGCGCCTTCGACCTCGGCTTTGATGCCGCGGCCAGCGGTTTCGGCGAAGTTCTGCGGCTCGACCAGCGGCACGCCGGCTTCGTCGGCGAGTTGCGCGAGGGCCTTGGCCGTGGGGTGGTTGCTGTAACGCTCGGCGGAAGCGGCGATGCGGAGCAGGTCAGCGGGCTTGGTTTCGCCGATGGGCGCCAGGCGGCTGACGGCGAGTTTGCCGGTGGTCAGCGTGCCGGTTTTGTCAAAGATGAAGGCGTTGATGCGCGCGGCCAGTTCGATGTCGCCGACGTTTTTGATCAAGACGCCCAAGCGCGCGGCGGCGGACAGCGCGGCGACCATCGCCGTGGGCGTGGCCAGAATGAACGCGCACGGACAGGAAACGATGTAAACCGCGATGACGCGCGTGAGGTCCTGCGTGAAGGCGTAAACGACGAGGCCGATGACAAACACCAGCGGCGTGTAAAAGCCCATGTACTGATCCACGATGCGCATGATGGGCAGCTTGGTCTTTTCCGCGGCGAGAATCAGGTCGCGCACGCGGCCCAGCGTGGTGTCGTGGCCGGCGCGCGTGACGCGGATTTCCAGCACGCCCGTCAGGCTCTGCGTGCCGGCGAAGACGTCGTCGCCCACTTTTTTGTCCACCGGGAGCGATTCACCGGTGATGTTGGCCTGGTTGAACGAGCCCTGGCCGTTGGTGATGACGCCGTCGGCGGCCACGTTGTCGCCCGGGCGCACGCGGATGACATCGCCCACGCGCAGATCCTGGACGGCCACTTCCTCTTCCTTGCCGTCGGCGAGGCGGCGGGCCTTGGTGGGCGTGAGTTTGATGAGTGATTCGATGGATTTGCGGGCGCCATCGGCGGTGCGGGTTTCAATGATTTCACCGAGCAACATGAAGAACGCCACGATGCCGGCTTCCTGGTAATTCATGGACGCGATGGACGCCAGCACGGCGAGGGCGACCAGCTCGTTGGTGGACAGCACGCCGCGGCGCATGTCCTTGATGGCGGTCAGCACGATGGGGTAGCCCAGAATGACGGCGCCGATGAGCGCGCTGGCGGCGGAGACCATGGAACTGCGCTCCATGACCCATTGTACCAGGTAGGAATTGATGACGAACATCAGGCCGATGAGCGTCTGCTGCAGCTTGACGGGGGTGTGGGAATGATCGTGCCCGCAACTGGCGCATTCCTCACCGTGCTCGTGGTGATGGTGCTCCGGCTCCTGCTGGCTCAACAACGACGTGACTTGCATAACAGTGTCTGGTTTCCGCAGGCGCCTTTAACGTCCCCGCGGTTGTTTCGGTTCACGATTCAACATTAACCTCAGTTCAAACTTTTCACCACCCGACGCCGTCGGCAGATAAATCTTGTCCGCGGCATTGGTGAGGATGGTTTGCATCTTCTGGACGAGCATCCGCTGGCGGAACAGTTCGGGGTCCTTTTCCCACGCGGGCAACTGGGCCAGGAACGACTTGGCTTCCGCATCCACGGCGCGCACGATCTGGTTGCTGGCGCCGCGCGCGCGGCTGAGAATGGCCTGCGATTCGCCGCGGGCTTCGAGGACAATCTTTTCCGCCTCGCCATGCGCGGAGTTGATGCGCGCGTTGCGGTTCAAGTCCGCCTGCTGGACTTCCTCAAACGCGGGGCGGACAAACAAGGGCGCGCTGGTGTCCACGGTGATCGGTTCCAGCGTCACGCCCAGGCCGGCCTTGTCAACGAGCTCGATGACGCGGTTCTGGAGCTTCTCGCGGAAGGCGGTCTTGTCCTTGTAAAGAATGTCCTCGGCCTTGAAATGGGCCGACGCATAAAACAACGAGCTGTCGAGGATTTGCGTCAGGAGGTTGGTGGTATTGGCGAAATCGAACTGGTAACGCACCGGATCGCTGATGCGATACTTCACGGTGGCGCGCACGTGAATGATATTGCCGTCGGCCGTGAGCGTATAGCCATCGACGCCGGGCTTGAGCGATTCAGCGGCGGGCGGCATGTCATCGCGCACCTGTTGTTCCGGGCTCATGGCCGGCCAGCCGGCGGACGAAATGACCGAATGGCTTTGGCCCAGCGGAATGCGCACCACCTGGTCGATGGGATAGGGAAACGCCCAATGCAATCCGGGCTTGAGCACCTGGTCGGCCCCGGTGCCCACGGGCCGGCCAAACCGCAGCACCACGGCCGCTTCATTTTGCTTCACCTGGAACACGCCCGAGGAAAAGAAAATGATCACCAGGACAATCATGATGCCCTTGATGATGAGGAAACTGCTCCGCAACGCTTCCGAAAGCGCCTGCGTCGAGGGATCAATCGCGTCCTCCGCCTTGGCCGGTTCCTCGGGCGGCGGGGCGGATTTCTTCAACGGCAGATCCAGGCCGTGGTCGTGCTCGTGGCCGTGCCCATGATCGTGATCATGGCCGTGGCTGTGGTCATGGTCGTGGCCATGACTGTGGCCGTGGTCGTGGTCGGAATGGTCGTGGTTGCTCATTGGCCCGACTTGGACTTGGTGTTTTCCGCCGAGACGCCGTTCAACATGTTGAACGGCGCGGACTGCGCGTCGAGGATCAGCGTGGCGCGCTCCTTCAGCGATTGCTCCAAGGCGTTCAACTGAAGGAGGAAGACCGCCAGTTCGCGGTTCTGCTCGAACACGCGCATGGACTTGGAAGCTTCGGCTTCGCCCTGGCCCATGATGACCAGCGATTCAGCCTCGGCTTTGGAAAGAATCTCCTGTCGCTTGCGGTTGGCTTCGGCGCGGATGATGGTGGCCTGTTCCTCGCCTTCGCTGTTGAACTTGGTGACCAGCCGGGCGCGCTCCTCCTTCATGCGCTCGAAGACCTTGGTGGTGATGCTCTCGGGCAGGCCCAGCTGCTTGATGCCCAGCAGCGTGATGTCGATGCCGTATTCCTTGTTGGCGGTGTCCTTCACCTCCACCAGCATCTCCTTCTCAACCTGGTCGAACTTCAGATCCGCCGGGTTCGGCGAAACCAGGTCGCCGAATTGATGCCTGCCTATGACGGAGTTTTGCGCGTTGCGGATGAGGTTTTCGAGGCTCTGCTCCGCCCGCAAGGGGTCGCCGTCAAACCGGATCAGGAACTTTTGCGGGTCGGAGATTTTCCAGCCGGCATAGACGGTGATCAAAATGATGCGGGAGTCGCCGGTCTGGGTCTGCTCGAACTTCTTCTCGAAGCTCTGCGTGCGGTTTTCAAACTTATAGACGCGCTGGATGGGCCAGGGCCATTTCAGGTTGAAACCGGGCGAAGTGATGCTCTTGCTGTAACGGCCGAACGTGGTGACGACCGCCACCTCGGTCTGCCGCACCTGGAAGGTGAACAGCAGCAGCACAAAAATGATCACCAGCACCACGCCGGTGAACAAGGTCAGGGGATTACGATTCATAGTCCAATGATACGGGTCTTATTTCTTCTTCTTGTCTTTGTCTTCATCCGGCACGGACACGTCGCTGAGCAGGTCAAAGCGCACCTGGTCCTCGAGGTTGAAGTTGATAACGTGCGACGTGTTCGTCGTGGCCAGCAGGTATTTGCGCGGCTTTTGCAGCGCGCGCGCCAGCGTGTCCAGATAGGTCCGCTGTTTGTAAACCTCCGGCGACGCCTCATAGGCCAGCACCTGGTTGGGAAACCGGCCCTGCGCCGCCAGGCCGTCGGAGATTTTCATCAGCTTGTACGATTCCGCCCGGCTCAAGCGGTCCGCCGCCGCCGCGCGCGCGCGGGGCACGATTTCCTCGGCTTCCTTCTGGGCCGAAAGGATGCGGCCTTCCCGTTGCTGCAAGGCGCCGTTGACCTGCTCGTAAGCTTCGGCCACCGCATTGTCCGACGTTCCCACCGGCGGATGAATGTCCTGCAAACCGACAAAGACAATGCGCACGCCCAATTGGTTGGCGTCGGCGGTTTGCTGGATGCGCTTTTGCAACTCCTTTGCGGCGGCGTCGCGCCCGGCGGCCATGATCTCGTCGATATCGACACTGACCAGGTAATTGACGACTTCGCGCGTGGCGAGGTGTTTCAACATTTCGGCGGCGTTCTCGTGTTTGTAGGCCCAGTCGAGCACGTTCTGGATGGTGTACTGCACCGGGATGCTGGCGGTGAGGAGGTTCACTGGCACGGCCTGGTCGGAGGGCGTTTGATTGGTGATGGCTTCGCGCTGGCGGCTGGCCACCAGGAAATTGATTTCCTCTTTATAATGCGCCTTGGTCCAGAGGAGGACTTTCTCCTTTTCCAGGTTTTCATCCGGCACAACGCCGACGAGGAACTGCTGGAGATTGCGTGTCTGGAAGCGATAGACCACGTCGACCGGCCACGGCAGCTTCACGTGCAACCCCGGCTCCAACACCTTGTCCTTCGGGCTGCCCAATCGCTCGATGACCGCCTGCTCGTGCGGCTCGATGAACACCACCATCGTCGAAATCCACAAAATGCCCAGTTGCACCAGCACGATCCACGCGAACGCGCGCTCCAGGAACCGGTAAAACCACGTTTCCGACACCTTGAAGCCGAATTGATAATCCAGCGCATGCGCCGCCGTCGTGATCAGGCTTTCCGGCGCGCCCAGCAGGCCGATCAACCGGCTCTCATACAGCAGCCGCACCACCTGCCCCTTCATGCGCGGGCGATACCCTTCAAAAATCAACGTCACCAGCGTCTCGATGACCGTCAGGCCCAGCAGCACCACCATCACCCGCGCGGCAATCAAATCCACCTTCGGATACCCCATCAAACCCGCCGCCAGGCCGGCGATGGTCACCCCGCACAACACCGCGCCCAACAGCATGTAGCCCGCGCCCGGCCGCAGCAGGCGCTGTTTCTCGATGCGCGCGATGCCCGCCGCGTACTTGCCCAGCAGGAACAACACCAGCGCGAACAACCCAAACAACGCCATGCCGACGGTCGCCCGCTCGATTTTGAGTGGATTTGCCTTGGCCAGCGCCGTCCATTGCCAGTACACGACGACGCCTTGCAGAATGACGAGGACCGCCGTGAACAAGGGGACGAAGACGCGCTCGAATTGCTGGCGCGCGCGCTGGGCGGGAAATGACTCGGCGTCGGGCGAATCAAACAACGCCGAGGCGCTCTTGGCGCGGAGCAGCTCATCATACTCCATCTTCTCGGCCCGCTCGCGCGCCTCCAGCCGCATCTGGAAATAGCTCACCGCCCCGACCAGAAAGCCGAAGCCGATGAACAACATGCTGAGATAGCCCGCCGCGGAATCCAGATAGCGCGCGGTCAAGCCCGCACCCACGCCCACGCCGACCAGCGCCGCCAGATTCACCAGGCCGTTCTTCTGTATGTTACGATCGGAGATCATGCTTAATTCAATTCTCGGTCTTCAAACAGCACCAGCGCCACCGCCAGTGACGCGCCCAGGTAGCCGACCACATAACCAAACGCCTTGGCCACATACGACCACGGAATATGCTTCCCCTGCTCCAGCGCGTCGGCCAGCCAGAACAACTGCCAGTTCGGGATGAGGGTGTACAACACGCTCGAAATCCACGACGTCTGGGCGAAACGTCCGAAAAGATAATCAGACATCAGCCCAAGTAAAAACAATCCTGTGCAAATCGCCAGCGTGGGAATCGTTTCCAGCCGTGTCGAGCACGCCAGCGCCAGCCCGGCCAGAATCCAGAGTGCGAACAAAATCAGCACCGCCGCCGGGATCATCCGCCAGTCCACCTTGCCCGTCACCCCGAGCGTCTGCACGTTTTCCGTGAAATTGACCACAATCACAAATCCCAGCGTGCTCAACGCCACCAGCGCGAACACCGCATCGGCCACGAACGGCCGGCGCAAAAAGTAATTGCTGAACCCCGCCACTGCATAGGCCAGCCCCAGCGACCCGATGAATACCGCCGTGCCCGTCACGTTCGCGTCGCCATACGCGTCATAGGCGTTCCGGCTGGCCAGCAACGCGCTCAACGTGTTCACATACGTCAGCACCGCCAGCGCCCCGGCCAGCCCCACATACTTGGCCAGCAGGAATTGCAGCCGCCCCACCGGCTTGGCCAGCACCGCCAGCGCCGTGCCCGACCGGATTTCGTGCGCCACCGACGACGACGCGCTCAACACGGCCCCAAACAGGCCCGACAAAAACATGATGGCCAGCACACTGTCCTTCACCAGCTTGGGATCGTCCCCCAGCGCCATGTATGGAATGGCCGCCAGAAACACCGCGAACGAGGCGGAGGTGGTCATCAACAGCAGGAACACCGGCTGCCGGACCAGCTCCATAAACGCGTTGACGGCGATGGTAACAAACTGTCGCATTTTTTATGCCAATGAAGGCGCGATTGTAGGTAGAGACAATCTCATTTCAATGCTATTCAAAACCCGTTGTTAGGCATTTTGGGTGATTGACTTGCCTCCCAATGACTTCGACAAGGATTTTCTCTGCAAATGCAGTTTGGCATTTGGCGTTTCTCCCTCCTCCTTTATCTTGCGTCCATGCTCGATTTTGAACTCCTGCCCGCAACCCAAAAGGATTCGCGCAAACTCATGGTCGTGCTGCACGGCCTGGGCGACAGCATGGAAGGCTATCGCTGGCTGCCGCCCATGCTCAAGCTCCCGTGGCTGAACTACCTCCTCGTCAACGCGCCCGACTCCTATTTTGGCGGTTTCTCCTGGTACGACTTCGCTGGCAACCCCGCGCCCGGCGTCACCCGCAGCCGCAAACTGCTCTTCGAACTGCTCGACGCCCAGCGCGCCGCCGGTTTCCCCACGGAAGACACGCTGCTCTTCGGCTTCTCACAGGGCTGCCTCATGACCATCGAAGTCGGCGCGCGCTATCCGCATCGGCTGGCCGGATTGATCGGCATCAGCGGCCACGTCCACGAAGTTGACGCCCTGCTCAACGAACTCTCGCCCGCCGCCGCGCAGCAGCGCTTCCTCATCACCCACGGCACCGATGATCCCCTCATTCCCTTCGCCGAGGTCCGCGAACAAATCAACCTCCTCAAGGCCACCGGCCTGCACCTCGAGTGGCGCGAATTCGTCAAGGCACACACCATTGCCGGCGACGACGAACTCGACGTCATCCGCGACTTCGCCTCGCGCGGCTTCGCGCGCCCCTGAATTAACAGTTCCCTCCGCCGCCACCGCGGCTATTCTTCCGCCATGAGCAATCACGATTCCACCGATGCCACCATGGCCGTGTTTCTCGATCTGGAGAACATCGCCCTCGGCGCGCGCGACGCCCATTACCCGCGCTTCGACATCACGAAGATACTCGAACGGCTCCTGCTCAAAGGCCACATCGTCGTCAAAAAGGCCTACTGCGATTTCGACCGCTACAAGGAATTCAAGCGCGACCTCCACGAAGCGGCCTTCGAACTCATCGAAATCCCGCATGTCCGCCTGTCCGGCAAGAATTCCGCCGACATCCGCATGGTCGTCGATGCGCTCGACCTCTGCTACACCAAGGGCCACGTCGATACGTTTGTCATCATCAGCGGCGACTCCGATTTCTCCCCGCTCGTCAGCAAGTTGCGCGAGAACGCCAAAACCGTCATCGGCGTCGGGGTGAAGAATTCCACCTCGGACCTGTTCATCACCAATTGCGACGAATTCCTCTACTATGACGACTTCGTGCGCGCCGCGCCGTCCAAGGCACGCCAGCGCGCCCGCACCGGCGCCGCCGCGAAACCTTCCGCTGACGAAGGCAAGGCCCCGCCGTTGAACATCGACAAAGCCTTTGACCTCGTGGTGGAAACCCTGGAGGCCATCACCCAGGAACGCGAGGAAGACGAACGCATCTGGGGCTCGATGATCAAGCAGGCCATCAAACGGCGCAATCCCGGCTTCAACGAACGCGCCTACGGATTCAGCTCCTTCAACGACCTTCTCATGGAAGCCCAGAAGCGCGGCCTCCTCAAATGCGACGCCGATGAAAAATCCGGCGGCTGCATCGTGCGCGCCATGGACTAAGGGCGGTTAAAGCTTAACCTTGGCCGCCAGCGGGGCGCGGGCTTTAGCCCGCTTCAGCGTGGTTTGTGCTGGCAGCGTTGATGCGGCGTGAACGCCGCGCTCCTTGCTTACGACCGCCGGGTCCGCCGCCAACGGAATGCCCCGATGATTTTTCCCCGGATCTGTTCCTTCGTCACCACCAGGTGCACGGTCTGGTGCGGCGGCAACGCCCGGTTGTCACCCACCAGCGCAAACTTGCCGTCAAACAACCGGCCTTCGCCGATTTCGAGCGAACCCGGCTTGATGGGATGCTCTTCCGCCGCGAGCTGTCCGTTGACGTACAGCGCTCCATCGTTGATCCCGACCCGCTCACCCGGCAGACCCACGACGCGCTTGAGCAGGATTTCGTCGCGCGCGCGCACGAGCACGATGTCGCCGCGCGCCGGCTCGGTGTCCAGATAGGCCTGCCGGTCCACCAGCAGCAGGTCACCCGAGGCGAACGTGGGCCGCATGCTTTCGCCGACGACGACCGCAACGCGATAAGGACTCCACGCCAGCAACAACACACCCACCAGCACCAAACCCAGCAGACGCAGCCGGCGGCGGGCGCGACTGGCGCTGGGGACCTCCAAGGGGATGGTCATGGCGATGAATCGGTCGGCCGCTCAGCTGCACTCGTCAATCAAAACCCGGCCGGTCCGCGAGCGCCTGGCCCGCCGTGGCCGGGACATGCTGCGCGAGCCGGCTCGAGCCATGGCGGATGAGCGCGACAGCCACCTGCCGTTTGGAATCAAAATCCTGCGGTATGTCGCACAGATGACGGAATGCCGCCAATACTTCCGGCGCGCGTCCAACGTCCTGCGCCAGGGCCACCGCTTCTTCCGCCAGCACGCCGACTGTTTCGCGCCGGGGGTGGCGGTATAATTCCGACAAATAAAGATCGATCCAGCGGTCATATTGCTTTTCCCGCTTCAAAAGCCAGAGGAGTTCGCGCACCAGCATCGCTTGCTGCGGGGTCTCGTTAAATTGCTCGATTCCCTCCTCCAGTTCCTGGATGGCGCCCGGGATGTGCTTGCAATAAGCGCGCGTGCGAACGGAGTGGCCCGCCCGCACCTGGGTGAGAAACTGCCGGGCCAGAGCGTCCAGCGTGTCTCCCGCGTTCTCCACCTCGGAAAACGACATCGGCGGCGCCAGGTCCTCCACTGTGATGTCCACCGGCCGCATCCGGTAATGGACCAAGGTTCCCAGCAACACCGCATTAACCACCAACGACAGAAACAACAGGCGCTTGGCATTCATGGCACGACTAAGTTGGCCGATTGGCGCAGTTTTGCACGTTACAATCTTAAGGCGCATTTGGAACGAAAAGTTACAAACTTGTGTCCCGGCCCATTCAGTTTGGACAAAAAGAGACGCCAAAAATCACGTCTCCAGCCGGTTTGCCTCACTGCAATTCCCGTTCCAAAATGACACGCGCACACGAGCCGTTGCCCGGATGTCGCGTCGCCCCTGGACCCCACGGAACAAGGGCTCCATCAGAAACCGTGCCCTGCCGCGCAATTCCGACCCGAAATCTTCAACACACCGTGAGTGATCCTCGCCGACCTACGCCTCCAATCTGATTTGCCGCGCGCAATCGTGACAGATCTCGTGCGTCAGCGTGGCTTCCGAGTGCTCGGCCAGGAACGCTTCGAGCGCGTGCCAGTGGCCGTGATAATCGCGCACCTTCTTGCATGACGCGCAAATGGGCAGCACGCCGCTGAGGATTTTCAGGCTGTTCAGCGTGTTTTGCAGTTCCTGGACAAGCTGATCGCGCTCGGCTTCGGCCTGCTTGCGCGCCGTGATGTCGTGCATGACCAGCGCGAATCCGCGCAACGAATCATCGTCGTCCTGCAAGACCGAGAGGACGACGGTGGCCCAGAACGGCACGCCGCCCTTGCGCAGAAGTGTGCATTCCGTCTCATGCCGGCCCTGGAGCGCCGCCCATTCCAACGCCTGGTCCGGCGCGCGATACGCCAGGGCGTCCGGCGGAAAAAAGCACGCAAAATGTTCCCCGAGGATTTCATCCGCCGCATAGCCCATGATGGCTTCGGCGCCGGTGTTCCACGTGCTGATGCGGCCGGAGGCGTCCAGCATGCAGACCGCGTAATCGCGCACGCCATCGAGCAGCGCGCGAAAGCGTTGATCGCTCTCGCGCAACGATTGCTCGCGTTCCTGGTGCCCGGCGCGTTCCCTGGCTTCGCGCACGGCCCGCCGCACCGCCGGAACCAGGCGCGACAACTGGCTTTTTAACACGTATTCGATGCCGCCGCTCTCGAATGTGTCGATTTCCTTCTCCTCACCCATCAAGCCGGTGACAAAAATGAAGGGCACTTCCGGGCAATGTTGTCGCGCCAGCGCCAGCGCCTCAAAACCGTTGAACGTCGGCAACCCGTGGTCGGAAAGAATCACATCGGGCCGATGCCGCGCGAGTGCGTCCAGAAAGTCCTCCTGCGTCTCCACGTGTTTGACGTGGCACGAAAACTCGCTCTTGCGCAACTCCCGTTTGACGAATTCGACGTCGTTGGCGTCGTCTTCCAGTATGAGAATGTTCAAGTCCGTTTTCATAGCTAGTGTTAGAGAGCGCTGACGAAGCGCTGTTCAAATTGGCAAAATATTTCGGCACGCGGTGGGTGAATGAGTTAAAGTGAGTTGCAGAGTTAAAGAGTGGAAGCGTGGAAGAGTGAACGATAACGCCCCGAAAGCTCCACTTACGCTTCAACTCTTCACCGCATCACGCACGCCTCCCAAACTTCCCTCTTCCCCGCCCCCTGCATTCCCGCCATCATTCCGCCGCATGAGTTGGTTTTATCGCCAATGCCTTCGACCCCTGCTCTTTGCGCAGGAGTCCGAGGACATTCACAACCGCACGCTCGCCGCGCTCGGCTGCGCCAGCCGCTCGGAAATCGCCTGCGAACTGTTGCAAGAGTTTTATGGCGCGCCCGAACTGCCGGTGGATCTTTTCGGCCTGCGTTTCCCCAATCCCGTTGGCCTCGCCGCCGGCATGGACAAGCAGGCCGTGGCCGTGCCCGCGTGGGAGGCGTTCGGCTTCGGCTTCAGCGAGTTGGGCGGCGTCACCTGGCACGCGCAGCCCGGCAATCCCGCGCCGCGCATGTTCCGCGCCGTGGCAGACGAAGCGCTCGTCAACCGCATGGGCTTCAACAATCCCGGCGCCGAAGCCATGGCCGCCACGCTCGCCGAATGGAAGGTCCAGGGCCGCTGGCCGCGCCATCCCGTCGGCATGAACCTCGGCAAATCCAAAGTCACGCCGCTGGAACAAGCCGCCGCCGACTACGCAAATTCGTTGCGCGCGTTGTGGCGGCTCGTCGATTTTTTTGTCGTCAACGTCAGTTCACCCAACACCCCCAACCTGCGCCAGCTCCAGGACAAGGCGGCGCTGGATGAAATCCTCGCGCAGTTGCAGCAAGTCAATGCCTCGCTGTCCGGCCAGACCGGCGCGCCGCCCAGGCCGATTCTCGTTAAAGTCGCGCCCGACCTTTCCTTCGACGCGCTGGATGAAATCCTGGCGCTGGCCGGCCCGCGCCAGCTCGCCGGCATCGTGGCGACCAATACCACCATCACACGCCCGGCAACGCATGATCCGGAATTGCAACGCATTTACCATGAAACCGGCGGACTGAGCGGGCGCCCTTTGCGTGCGCGCAGCACCGAGGTGGTGCGCCACCTGTATCGTCAAACGCGCGGCGCGCTGCCCATCATCGGCGTGGGCGGGATTTTCAACGCCGCCGATGCGTGGGAAAAAATCACCGCCGGCGCGTCACTGGTGCAACTTTACAGCGGTCTCGTGTACGAAGGCCCGGGTGCGGTAAAGGAAATTGTTCACGGTTTGCGCGAACGCTTGGGGGAAAACGGCTGGACGGAGTTGCGGCAGGCCACCGGCACCGCCGCGTAACCCACGACCCT
>JBFMBT010000005.1:0-48274 GCA_040754875.1 Verrucomicrobiota bacterium
AACGGCAAAACCCGCCGCTCGGCAAGCTTGTTTCGCGCGGGAAAAAGCGATCTTAAGAGCCCTGGCGGGGCGACATGTTTATAGCCTCGCAGCATAAAAACGCATCCAGCTCCGGAGGAGCGGCATTGGTGGTGGTGTCGCTCCTCCGGAGCTTTGGGACGATTGCACACTGGTCGCTATAAACATGGCGCTCCTCCGGAGCTGGCGAACTGGCAGTCCGCGTATCCTCCTCCCGTATGGAGTTCAAGCTTCAGCTTGTGGAAAGCAGCGTGGCTATTCGCCAACCTTCAAATGGGCTTGCGCACGGCGCATGCTCCCGGCATGGTTGGCTCGTGCGAAGCGAAGCGAGAATCTCCGCGCGCAACGACAAAGCGGCCCGGATTTATCGCCGCTTGAAGGGTGCGCGCGGCGTCGATGAGGCGGAACTCTGGCAGCACGCTTTGTTCTTCGCCATGTCTCCCGAGGAACGATGCCGATTCAGTCTCAGGACCGCCCGCTCAGCGCTTTCCTTAAGGCGCTCCGTGAGGAAAAAATAGACTTCATCCTCATCGGCGCCATGGCTGCCATACGGCAAAAAGGTCAGCTCTCCCGGGTCAGGGTGAGGGCGAGCCCTACTCGCGAAGCCTGACTTTCTTCACTTCCCCAAGCATTTGGTAATGAGGCTTGGAAAATCTCTCCCCCATTCGCTTGCTAGCCCCCTCACCGGCACGCCCCTCAGTGCTTCGGCCGCAGCAAGATCACCTTCTTATCCGTCCCGTCCACCTCGACGCTGTGGGTTTCGATGGCGGGATCGTCCTTGAGCGCGTTGTGGATGATGCGCCGGTCAAAGGCGTTGAGCGGCTCCAGTTCCACGATGTCGCCCCAGCGGCGGACCTTTTCCGCGGCGTCCATCGCCTTTTTGACGAGCGCCTCGCGGGCCTGCGAACGGTAGCCGCCCACGTCCACGGTCGCTTTGGGCGCGTGGGGGTCGAGGCGGAAGATGAGACGGTTGAGCAGGTATTGCAGGGAGCCGAGCGTCTGGCCTTGGCGGCCGATGAGGCGGCCGTTGTCGTCGGCTTTGACATCCAGCAACAGGCCGTCCTCAAGGTTATGTTCCTCGACGCTGGCGTCGAAGCCCATCCCCTTCAACATTTGTTCGAGCATTTCTTTGGGAGCCATACAAATCATGTGTCCATCCAGTAAGAGCGATCCGGGCCTATGGTTATTTCCTCTTCTTCTTGGGTGCAATAGGCACTTTGGGCGATGGGGCCGGGGCGGGCGCGCCCTTGCCCGGCGCCGGATCGGTCTTGGTCAATTTGGTCTGGGCAATGGTCAACAGGTTTTGGACTGTCCAATAAAGCGTAAGCCCGGAGGAAAAATTATACAAGATGCCCAGGAACATGAGGGGCATGTATTTCATGATCTTCTGCTGCATCGGGTCCATGCCCGGCGAAGGCGGCGTCAGGTGCGCCTGCCAGAGCATGGTGACACCCATGAGCAGCGGCATGAGGTTGAACGGCAGGCCCAGGCCGGGAATGACGAACAAGGTGTCCGGGCTCGAGAGGTCGCAAATCCAGAGGAACTCCGCGGCCCGCAATTCGATGGCGCTGCGGATCATGAAGAAGAAGCCGAAGAACACCGGCATCTGCACGAGCATGGGCAGGCAGCCGCCGAGCGGGTTGACTTTGTTTTCCCGCATGAACTCCATCATCTTCTGGTTCATCTTCTGCGGGTCTTCCTTGTACTTGTCCTGAATCTCCTTCATCTTCGGGCCGAGCAGGGCCATGCGCTTCATGGACTTGGTGCTGGCGTTAGTCAGCGGCCAGAACAGGAGCTTGATGATAATGGTGATGACAATGATGGCCCAGCCGTAGGACAGGCCAAGGTTGTGAAGCGCGTTCATGGACAGCAGCAGGGCCTTCGAGAAAAACCCGAAGAACCCGCCGTATTCCATGATGAGGTCGAGGTTGTTGTTGAACTGCGTGCCGAGCTTGGCGAGGACGTTGTATTCCTTGGGCCCGGCATAGACTTCGTATTCCCGCACCAGCGCCTGGCCGGGCGCGAGCGTCTGCTCGGGATACACGAACGCGCCCTGGTAGCCTTCCTGTTTGTCCAGCGCCTTGGGATGCTGCTCCTTCTCGGCGCGCGTGGGCGAGGGCAGGGGAACGGACCGCGCCACCAATTGCGGAGCCGGCTCCTTCGGAATGACGGCCACGGTGAAGAACTGGTTGTGCGTGGCGGCCCAGACGAAATTCGTGCCGGTGGCGATGTGTTCGGCGCGCGGCGTGCCCGGGAAACAGCCGAGCGTTTTGTTCGCGAACCACGAGGCGCCGACCTTGTCGGTGCGCTGGCCGTCGTACCAGATGAGGCCCACGTAGAGCGACTCGTCCTCGAAGCCCAGCGGCGTGGCGGCGCCGATGACCCATTCGTGCTGCGGCAGGCGCACCGGTTCGCTGGAGCGATTCTCCAGGCGCACGGTGGTGTGCAACAGGTAATTGCTGCCGGGCGTGAATTCCTTGACCAGATACAGGTTGTTGGTGAGCACCTTCTCCGCGCGCACCCCGTTGGCGGTGCGCGACAGGACGAACAGGCCGTCGCCTTCGAGCACGCCCGCGCCGAGCAACGTCAACGCCGGCACCGGCGCCTTGCGATTGAGGCTGACGACGTCGTTGGTGTTCGTGCCGTTTTTGTCGCGGCAATTCACGACCGCCGGATACTTCAACAACTCGGCGAACTTCAACCCGCCGCCGTGCGACGTGAAGGTGTAACGCGCGTTGGTGTTGGTGTAGGTCAGTAATTGTTCCCCGGCGCTGGGACGCGGCAACACGGGCGCGGCAACGGGTGTCGTGGGAGCGGACGCCCTGGCGGTCGTGCCTGTGGCGTTGGTGACGCCGGAGCCGATGACGTTGGTGGCGCCGGCAACGGAGTTGGTGGGCTTGGGAGGCGCCGGCTTGGGCGGATAAAGCTTGTTGGCCATCTGCACCAGGCCAAACCACAGCAACAACGACACTACGAGAATGATGATAGCCTTGCGATCCATAACTCAGCCGTTAACGCGCGGCGAAACCGAACCAGCGCACACTCCGGCGCGAGTCACTGAACCGGCCTCCTCGAACGCAACCAAATCTTTCTTCGCGGGCGGCACCGGGTCGTGTCCGCAACCGCCCCACGGATGGCAGCGGCACAGGCGCTTGACGCCCAGCCAGCCGCCGCGCACCGCGCCATGCGCGCGCACCGCCTCCTGCGCATACTCCGAGCAACTGGGCGTGTAGCGGCACATGCCCTGCGGGCTGAACAACGCCGTCAGCGCGGGCGAGAGCACCTTGCGGTACAGCCCGATGGCGAAAATCAAAACGTGTTGCACTGCATTCATTGCTTGTCGGCCAACAACCGGGCCCGCCGCAGCCAGCCCATAAAATCCCGTTCCACATCCGCCAACTGCCGGCCCAGAATGGATGGTCGCGCGACCAGCACCACATCCACCGGCGCGCGCAAATCATGCTGATGCAGGCGGAACGCCTCCCTCAACAACCGGCGCGCGCGGCTGCGCTGCACCGCCCCGCCCAGCTTGCGTCCGGTGATGACCCCCAGCCGCGAGGCGGACCCGGCCGGCAGTTCGACCCAATTGGCGACCAGACAGCCATTGGCCAGGCGCTGGCCCTCGTCCTTGAGCCGCCGGAAATCGTGCCCGCGCTTGAGGCGCATCTGCTGCGGGAACCGCAACGAGGGGGACCCGGAATCGGCCATAAGCGGCCTGCGGGTTAGACCGGTGTCAGGCGTTTGCGTCCCACGCGGCGGCGATTGGCCAAGGTGGCGCGCCCGCTCTTGGTCGAGTTCCGTTTCAAAAAGCCGTGCTGCCGTTTGCGGCGCAATTTCGATGGTTGATATTGCCGTTTCATGTGTCAGTTAAATTCCTGTGACCCAAGCGGATGTGCCGGGACAAGCTGGCCGTTGACGGAACCCCGTGGCAACGGAGCGCAAGAGAATATCAGCGAAAGGAGAGGAGGCAAGTGGATTTATGATCAGCGATTTAAGATTGATGAGCGGCGTCCGGTTCTTGCTTAATTGGCGGATGAACTCCCGTGTTCTTTTTCTGGCGATCCTGCTGGCCGGTCTGGCGTCCGCGGGCGCCGCGAATTATGTGCCGCCGCGCGGCGGGTTTGACTTTCCCATTTACACCAACAAAGCCTCCGGCAAACAGGTCAGCGGCCAGCATTCGCCGGCGACTTCGCCTGCTCTTTCGCCCGAGGAGGCGCAAGGCAAGTTCACGGTGCCGCCCCTCTTCGAAGTCCGCCTGTTCGCCGCCGAGCCGATGGTGGTCAACCCGGTCGCCATGACGTGGGACACGCGCGGGCGGTTGTGGGTGGTGGAACTTTACGAATATCCCCTGGGCGCGCCGAAGGGCGCCGCGCCGCGCGATCGCATCAAGATCCTGGAAGACACCGACGCCGACGGGCGCGCGGACAAGGTCAAGGTGTTCGCCGACGGTTTGAATCTCGCCACGGGCATCATCCTCGGCAACGGCGGCGCGTATGTGGGCCAGGCGCCGCATCTCTATTTCATGAAGGACACCAACGGCGATGATGTGGCCGACGTGAAGGAGATCGCGATGACCGGCTTCGGCCTGGAGGACCGGCACGAGTTGCTCAACGGCTTCACGTGGGGCCCGGACGGCTGGCTGTACATGACGCACGGCGTGTTCACGCATTCCAAGGTGAAGGACCCGAACAATCCCAACGACGACGGCGTGGTCATGAACGCGGCGCTGGCGCGGTTTCATCCGCGCACAAAGAAGTTCGAGTTGTTCGCGGATGGCACGAGCAACCCGTGGGGCGTGGATTTTGACCGTTACGGCAACGCCTACGTGAGCGCGTGCGTGATTGATCACCTGTTTCATCTTTCGCCGGGCGGCTTGTATGTGCGGCAGTCAGGCGTGCCGGGCAATCCTTACGCGTATCAGTTGCTGCCAAGCATCGTGGACCACAAACATTTTCGCGCGGCCTACTCGGGCGTGCAGGTGTATCAGGGCGACCAGTATCCCGCCGAATATCGCGGCACGATCATGATGGGCAACATCCACGACAGCGCGGTGCATCAGGACACGCTCACGCGCAACGGCTCGACGTTCAAGGCGCAGTTCAAACAGGACTTCGTGCGCGCGAACGACGGCTGGTTCCGTCCCGTGAGCCAGCAGGTAGGGCCCGATGGCGCGCTGTGGCTGATGGATTGGTATGACAAGTATCCATGCTACCAGAACGCGCGCGCCGATCCCGAGGGCGTGGACCGCGAGCACGGGCGCATCTGGCGCGTGGTTTACACGGGCAACAGCAAGGGAAAGAAAGTTCCCTCGCGCCCGCAAGTGAACATGGATCTCGCGAAGCTCTCCACCGACGAACTCATCAAACTGCTCTCGCACAATAACGTGTGGCAACGCCGCACTGCGCAACGCCTCCTCTCCGAACGCCGTGATGCCAAAGCCGTTGCGGGTCTGGAAAAGCTCCTCGCCAATGGCACGACGCTCGAAGCGCGCCTCGCCGCGTTGTGGACGTTGCACTCCTCCGGGCAATTGAGTGAGACGACGTTGGAAAGCCTCACGGGCGACCGCGAACCGGCGGTGCGCGCGTGGGTGGCGCGGTTGACCGGCGAACGCAAGCAGATGAACGAACAGGTCGTGGCGCGGTTGACCACATTGGGAAGCGATCCCGAGCCGTCGGTGCGCCTGGAAGTGGCATCGGCGGTGCGGCAGTTCACGTCGGGCTCGCTGACGGTCAACACGCCCAGCAGTGTAACGCTGGGCAACAGCGAATTGGGCCGCATCCTTCAAGCCGTGGTGGAAACGTCCGCCGACGGCAAGGACGTGAAGATTCCGTTCATGATCTGGATGGCGGTGGAGCCGGTCATCGCGAGCAATCCGCAAGAGGCCTTCAACTGGTTCAAGCGCCACGGCGCCGAAACGATGCCGTTGAGCGGGCAACTCGCCTACAAGGTCATGCGCCGCGTGTGCGATTTGCAGGAGGCCGCGCAGATCGATGCCGCGATGGATTTTCTGTCCGGCCTGCCGGCGGACGACGGGCTGGTCGCCTTCGCGATGAACGGTTTGGTCGATGGGCAGAAGGGCAAGGCGTTGCGCCCGACGAAGCCGACCGATGCCTTCATCCAGAAGATGCTGGCCAGTTCGCGCGATGATGTGAAGGGCTACGCGCAACGGCTGGGCACGCTCTGGGGCGATGCGGCCGCAATCCAGACGACGCTGGCGCAAATCGAAAACGCCAGCCTGAGCCTCGATGCACGCATCAAGGCCGTGCAGGGCGCGCGCCAGTTGAAGAGCGAAGCGGCGCGCGACGCCATGTTGCGCGTCATCGCCAGGCCCAATCCCGAGGCGCTGGTCATCGAGGCATTGCGTGCGTTGGGCGAACTGGGCGGCGATCCCGTGGGCGGCGAAATCATCAAGCTGTGGAAACAACTCACGCCGGCCACGCGCCGCGCCGCCGCGGACATGCTGGCGTCGCGCGGGCGCTGGGCGTCGTCGTTGTTGTCCGCCCTCGAAGGAAAGACGATTTCCACCAGCGACATCCCGGCGACGGCCATCCGCACGTTGACCAATTCGAAGGATGATTACGGCATGCGGGCGCGCCGCGCGTTGCAGGTCTTCGGCAAGGTGCGCGACGCCGACGCGGACAAAATCAAAATCATCGCCGCGAAGAAGAAAATGATTCTGAGCGCGAAGACGCCGCCGGATTTGAAGGCCGGACATGAAGCGGCGAAGCGCACGTGTTTCACCTGCCACAAACTCCACGGCGAAGGCGCGGACATCGGGCCGGATTTGACGGGTGTGGGCCGCTCGAGCCTCGACGCGCTGCTGGCGAACATCATTGACCCGAACCAGATCATCGGCGCGGGCTACGAGAACGTGGAGATTGAAACGAAGGACGGCCGCATCGTGGCAGGCCGGCTGGTCGAAAACACCGGCACGCGCGTGCGCATTTTGTCGGCGGGACCGAAGGAGGACGTGGTCGCGAAGTCGGACATCGCGTCGCAGCGCGTCAGTGAATTGTCCGTGATGCCCGAGGGCCTGGAGCAGATGCCGGACGCGGACTTCCGCAATCTCATCGCTTACATTCTCAACCCGCCGCAGGACAACAAGCCGTTCAGTTGGCAGGACGATGCCGCGCCGCCCGCGCCCGCCAGCGCGCCGAAGAAGAAGGCGGAATACGAGCAGGTGGACTGGGAATCGGTGGCGCATTGGAACCCGGAATGGCGCGTGGTGGCGCCGGAGTTTGAAGGCACGCCCAAGCGGCATTCGGAATTCGCCGGGCGCAAGAACGTGCTGGTGATTCATCCGTACGACCAGAAGAAGGGCGCGGCGTTGGAGCGCGAGATCCAGGTGCCGGCGCAGGGCCGCGCGGAATTGAGCTTTGCCGTTGCCGCGCATGAGCAGGGCGACTGGGAATTGCGCGTGGTGATTGACGGTCAGGTCGCCAAGCGACAGACCGTGAGCGGCAAAGGCGAACGCTGGCAGCCGGTCAAGGTGGACCTCGCGCCGTGTGCGGGGAAGAAAATCCACGTGCGCCTGGAGAACTGCGCGAACAACTGGGCGTGGGAATTCAGCTACTGGACGGATTTGCAGGTGCGGGTCGCGGCGAGGTAAACCCCAAGAGCGATGGCTCAATTCAACTCCGAAACTTTGTCGCACCTACGACAAAGTTTCGTAGCTTCCGTTTGGGCTTATCTTGTCGTGGGCGGCGCAAGTTTAGCCGATTTCACCCATCCCGTGCGTTTCATGAGCAGGTTTCACCGGATTTTTACCGGCTTGTGCTTGCCCTGTCGCGCGCGGGGAATATGCTGACTCTCCGGCATTCGCCCGCGCAGGGCGCTGCCGCGAGCCATGAATTTGAGCAAACGCATCGGTTTTCCGCCTGACTCCTGCCCGGACGCCCGGTTGATGCAATACATCAACCTCAAGCTGGCTTCGCTCGGGTTGCCCACGGTCGTCATCGAGCATGACGCGGAGTTCCACGACATGGCGGCGTCGCTGCTCTCGCATCATCGCGAGTCCGACCGCCTGCTGGCCAATTACCTTTGCCCCGCGGACCGGCGCATCCAGAATTTCATCGAGGAATACCTTTACGAAACGGGCCTCACGGCGCGGTTGCCCGGCCAGACCTTTGTGCTCGACCGCCACGGCATCGCGCGCATGTTGTCGCTGCCGCCGGATCGGGACGCTTTTCAGTCAGACATCGTCAGTTCGTATCGCGTCAAACAGGGCGTGCTGCACAATCCGCGCAGCGATCGGCGCACGACCGCCGGTGTGTTTCACGTGGCCGAGGGCGGGCTGCCGATTCCCGATGACAAACGCGCCGTGCCGCGCCGCGTGTTCGGCAACTTGCTGCGCGTCGCGCTGACGCCGCCGCGGGCGCTGCTGGAATTGCCCATCACGTCGTCGCAGGAGGAAAAGGCGGAGTGTTTCGTTTCGCTGCTGCTGCGGCCCATTGTGTCGCCGGAAGTGCCGGGGGTGCTGCCGGAGAAGTCGATGGAAATCCGGTTCTTCGCGCCGGGCAATCTCGTGGGCAACCTTGATTTCGTGGAAAGCATCTTTGGCAACGCGGGTGACCCGTTCCTGCCGGAGAATGACGCGGGGCTGGACGTGGACCATTGGACCGGCCACACCGGTTGCGTCATCCTTGCGCCGCAGCTCACGCAGGCGAAGAAGAAAGACCTGGGCCTGCCGCCGTACGAGCAGGCGACCGAGCGCCAGCGCCGCGACGGCATGTGCTGGAAGTCGCCGGATGAACTCTACAACGAGGGCGGGGCGTTCAAGATCACCTGCCGCGACGCGCACGGCGTGATGGTCACGTTGATTGCGGACAATTATTTTGGTTACTGCAAGAAAGAGGTCAAAACGCAGCTCAGCTTCGCGGCGAACCTGTTCGGGTTGTGCGAAGAGGAGCACGCGGGCGGCGCGCTGGTGTATCCGAGCTACGACCTGGGCGAGGAATTCAGCGGGCACCTGCACGTCAAACGCCTCGGCCATTCCTTCGACGAAGTGGTGCGGCTTTACGGCGAACTCATGCACGTGCAGCCCGAGGGCTACGGCATCGACAAGAAATTTCCGGACATCATTTACGTGTGCGAGGACGTGCATTTTGATCTGCACAAGCAAGTCGTGTTCTGGACGTACCACGGCAAGCCGCACAGCATCAAATTGCTTCCCGGCAACACCTACGTGCGCCCGTCCGGCTACAAGGTGCACATGGAAAAGCCGCCGGGCGGCCGCATCTGGCGGCTGGTGGGCACGGTGGCGGACGGGACATTCTGCCACAAGCCGTGCACGGTTTCGGGCGGCGGCAAATCGGAAATTTCCAAATCGATCAGCGACGCCATTCTGACCGGGCCGATTTTCGTGGCGGATTTCAAACGCGACTTCGCGCTGGTCGGCGAATTGCTCAAGCGCGATTACTCGAATCGCTTCAAGGACAAGCGTCGTGTGGACAAGCGGCCCATCCTCAGCCCGGAACGCTCGCTCGGCTCGGTCATCAAGCTGCTCACGCCCGCTTCGCGCGAGTACACGCCCGAATACAACGAGTGGCTCCAGTCCGTCCCGCAATACATCAAGGAACTGGTTTTCGTGGTGAAACGCTTTTATAAGCCGGAATGGGGCGATGACTGGCAGAAATACTTTGGCGTCGATGCCATCAACGGCACGCCCGGCAACGAACTTAAATACAAGAACCGCAAAATTCTTACCACTTACCTGCGCGTCGGCTACGAACCCGATGGCTCATGGCGCACGTTCGGTTTGCGCAAGGATTTCCAGCCAGCCGTCAAATTGCAGCGCGAAGACGACATCACCGCATCGGTCGTCGTGCCCGCCGCGCGCCTGCCGCACCTGCACAATCCGGCGAACCAGCCCGCCGTCAAGTTCATCGCCAACTGCGAATACCGCCTGTTCCAGCGGCCCGACGACGCGATTCATCCCGGCTACGACAAGCAGACCGAGGCTGACTTTGCGCTGCCGGGGAATTTCTTTTCCAATTACGAGCCACTCACCGCGGCGCACGCGAAGGATTTGGTCGAGGATTCCATCGGCTTCGAACAATTTACCGCGCCGCAGCAACAGTTGATCCGCGCCGCGAACAACGGCGGCAAGCCCGATTACTTTGTCTGCCCCGCCGCGCCGCGCAAGGTCGATGGCAAACCGTCGAAGAACCCGCGTTATTTGCAGACGCGGCCTGACCTCATCAAGCCGCGCGAAGAATATCTGGCGGAAATCGCCACGCGTCTGCAGCGCCGCGTGCCGCTCGGCCAGCCGGTGTTCACGCCCGTCAACGCCGTGTTGCCCGGCCGCCGCAACAATCCGCCCGAGCCGGGCGTGCGCCCGCTCTGCGTGTTCAGCCCCGTTCACTTCATGGAGTTGCCCGAGCTGTTCATGGAATTCATTTGCAGCATGACGGGCAAATCGCCGTCCACCACGGGCGCGGGCTCCGAAGGCGCGCTGACCAAAGGGCCTTTCAACGCGTTGCCGCCGATCATCGACCTCAACAGCGCGCTGGTTTCCTACATCGTCACCGGGTATGACGCGTTCGTGACCGCGGCGGGCTACGTCGGCCCGAAGGTGCGCGTGGATCACGACATCAGCCTGCTGGTGCCCGAGGTGTGGTGCCGCATGACGACGCAGGAGCGCGATTCAAAATTCCTCATCCGCAACGGTTACCTCGAACGTTGCGCCGATTTTGAGTTCGAGGGCCGCAAGGTCCTGGCCAGCCGGCTGGGCTATCGCATCACGCGCCGTTTTGTGCGCACCTATTTCGGACGCGTGTTCAATCATCCCCACACCGTCATCAACGAAGAGATGCTTCAGCCCGAGAAGCAGGATCAGGCGGTTTTTGCCGACAGCATGGACAACATCGTGGCCACGCAAAAGCGTGTTGCGCAGTCCTACTTCGACGATGGCAGCATTGAACTGGCGTGCCCGCCGCTCAAGGCGCTGTTGCACATCATGCTGCACGACCAGTTCGAGGGCAAAGACCTCCATCACGCGGACATTCGCGCGCTCTTCACGCGCGATCATGTGCTCAAGAGCGACTGGTATCAGCAACGCCTCCTCGCAAAGCAGGCCGCGGACGTCCGCCTCTGGCAGCGCCACATCGATTACCTCGGCAAATTCCTCGCCAAAGCCTCCCACGTGGAGGAAGCGGCGCGCCTTGGCATCGCCGACCGCCTCGAACGCGCCCGCGCCCAGCTCGATTACGCGAAGTCCGCGCAGCATCTGGAAGAACTTCAGGGCACCATCGGCCTCCAGCCTTCCTTCGCCGCCTGACCGGCCAATTCAAAAGCCGGCCGGCGGAAAGATTCCACCGACCGGCTGGCTCGGACTCCCGAGTCCCAATTCGCGAATCGTTGGTTTTTATCGCAAATTGCCAACTGGCTACGGATACGCCTGCACCACCGGCGCCTCGGTGCCTTGCGGGCCCTCGGTCACCGCGATGCGCGTGGCGATCAACACGCCGTGTTCGTCACGGTAATCGATCGACACCTTCTCGCCCAGGCGCAGGTCGCGCAGCTTCGCTTCCGGATTGCCGTTGACCACGATCTTGCAGTCGTCGGCCAGGCTGAAGCGTTTGCTGGCCAGCAGGTGTTTGGTCTTCACCATGCCCGTGGCGGCATCCACTGCCTGCAGCGTGCCGGTGACCGTCGCATTGGGTTGCTCGATCTTCTCGGCGAACAGCGTGCCGTTTTGCTTCACGTAATGCACCTTGACGCGCTGGCCCACCTTCAGGTCCTTGAACGCCCCGGTTTGCCCGCGGCTCAGGGTCAACTGATGGTCCGGCGCCAGCTTGAAGTCCCGCGCCATGCCGGTGCGGTCCAGCGTCACCATCTGTGTCGCGGCATCCATGGTCTTGATGCTCCCGGTGACGGTGTGCTGCCGCTGCTGAACGCTGCGCGCCACGTTGACGCCGTCGGTTCGCTGATACGTGACTTTGACTTCCATGCCCGGCTTCAGGTCCGCCAGTTTCGCCTCGGCGTTGTTGCCCACGACGAACTTGGCGTCCGCCGCCAGGTTGAACTGCCGTTTCCACGCGATTTGCTTCACCGTCAGCGTGCGGTTGGCCGCATCGACGGCGCTGATGGTGCCCGACAGGTCGGACATTTTCTCCGCGGCGGCGGCGGTTGACGGTTGGGTTTGCTCGGCGAACGCCAGCGCCGCGGTGTGCAAAGCCGCGACTGCCACGATCGCCCCGATGAGGTTTCGTAACGTCTTCGTTTTCATGACTGATTTTTCCTTTCGTCAGGGGTGCAGTACGCACCATTGATTTAGACCGAAAGGCCGGCGGGCCTGTTAGAGATTTGGCGCAAGTGATTGGGGATACGCCCGGATTCAGCGCCGCAACGCCCTTACGTGCGCGCCACACGTAGTGTGCGGCCATGGGGGACCGCGCCTGTGTCGCAGACCAGACGCAGCGGGGGCAGAACGAAAAACAGGGCGCGGAGTAACGCCACACGTCAATAGCGCCACGCGCCGCGCCCGGGGCGCGACCTTCAGGTCGCTTCAACAGCCGGAGCCCCGAACAGGTTGGGATATCCCAGCCCGCTTGCCCGCTCGGAGTCGAAGCGGCGTAAAACGCCGCGCCCCAGGGCGCCGACCTTCAGGTCGCTTCAGCAGCCGGAGTCCCGAACAGGTTGGGAATCCCAGCCCGCTTGCCCGCTCGGAGTCGAAGCGGCGTAAAACGCCGCGCCCCGGGGCGCGACCTTCAGGTCGCTTCAGCAGCCGGAGTCCCGACACTTTGGAATACTCCTCGCCCCACGAAGTCGCCGGGAAAACAACTGCCGTGAGCTTTCCTGGTCACCTTTTGTCCAAATCGGGCCACTTATGCTAAAAACCTGTAACTTTACGTTCCAAATGCTTCTTTATTTTGTAATGTCCAGATTTGAACCCAGAGCTTAAATATCCTGCCATGAATGCCAAAGGCGTGCTGTTCCTGTCACTATTTCTCAATGCCGGCCTGCTGGTCGCCCTGGTGGCGCGACTCAAGCCCGCGCCTCCACCTCCCGCCCCGCCGCCCCAGGTCAAGTTCGTCACCAACACCGTCGTCCGGGAGGTCGTGGCCGAGGCCGCGCCGGTCAAGGCCGTCAAGCCCCTGGACTGGCGCGTGGTCGAATCGGAGGATTACAAGAAATACATCGCCAACCTCCGCGCCATCGGCTGCCCCGAGGAAACCATCCGCGACATCATCATCGCGGACGTCAACAAGCTGTTCGAGGCGCGCAAGAAGGAACTCCGCAAGGCCGCGCCCGAATTCAAGTTCTGGCAGACCGGCCGGCAAATGTTCGCGCAAATCATGAATGAAGACGTCATCAAGCAGAACCAGGAACTGGCGCAGGAAAAGCGCGCGTTGCTCAAGGAATTGCTGGGCGTCGAGCCCGAGGACAAGGCCGACCCTTTCAACGTGACCGCCATGATGGACTCGATGCTCGGCTTTCTACCCGCCTCCAAACAGTCGGCGGTCATGGAACTCGAGCAGAAATACGGCGCCAAGCTGATGAAGGCTGTCGGTGGCGGTGCGCCGGATGCCCAGGACCTGAAGGCCATGCGCGATACGATGCGCGAGAAAGATGCCGAACTGGCGAAACTGCTCACCCCGCAGGAATACGAGGACTATCAACTGCGCATGTCCCAAACCTCGATGGTGATGCGCATGCAACTGGACGGATTCGAGCCGAGCGAGAAGGAGTTTCGCGACGTCTTCAAATTGCAAAAGGCGTTTGACGACGAATTCGGCCTGATGGGCATGGGCATGGGCGGTTCCAAGGAGGAACGCGAAAAACGCGATGCCGCCAAAAAGGAACTGGACAACCAGCTCAAGGCGACGCTGGGCGAACAACGCTTCGCCGATTACCAGCGCGAGCAGGATTTCGCCTACAAATCCATCGCCAAGGTCGTCCAACGCGAAGGCCTTTCCCGCGACGAAGGCATCAAGGCTTACCAGATGAAAAAGGTCGCCGAGGACTCCGCCAGGAAGGTCCGTAACGATCCGAACTTGACCCCGGAAGAGCGCCAGACCGCGTTGCAGGCCATCCGCGTGGAAACCGAGCGCTCGCTCCAGGGCGTCCTTGGCGAAAAGGCCTTCTCCTCCTACCGCGAAAATCAAAACGCCTCCTATTGGTTGCGTGGCCTCAGCCCGGATCCCAAGCCGGCGCCATAGCGCGGGTTCGGAGTCCCGCCTTCAGGCGGTAGGGCGTCGCCCCGTTAACAACCGAAGGAAATCTGCACGCGCTTTGAATTGCCACGCCCTGGCCGGCTGAAGCTGAAGCCGGAACTCCAAACACCTGTCCGGAATTCCTTCTGGCCTCGCGCGAAGTTGTGTTAAACTACGCCCATGCGAATGATCGGCCAGTTGAACGACGAAACGCAGGCGCGCATCTTTGGCGATTACCTCTACGTCCAGGGCATCGACAACGAGATTGATCGGGAAAACGTCAACGCGTTTGCCGTCTGGATTCATTCCGATGACGATCTGGCCCGCGCCGAGGAGATGCTTGTGCGGTTTCGTGAGAACCCAAACCACCCCGACTATCGTGCCGGCGAGGCGGCGCGGGAGAAGCGGTTGCGCGCCCAGGAAGAAAACGAAGCCGCCCAAAAGCGCACGTTCAATCGTGACCAGATCATCCGCACGGGCATTGCTCCGTTGACGATGAGCCTGATGATCGTGTCGGTCGGGATGTTTGTTGTTCTCTATTTCAAGCTGGAGCAGTACCAGAAGTTCGTGGAGGCGTTTTTTATTTCTTTGCGCGACGGCCGCGACCTGCCCGAGGTGCGCAACGGCGAGGTCTGGCGCCTGGTGACGCCCATCTTCCTTCACTTTGGCGTCCTGCACATCCTGTTCAACATGCTCTGGTTGAAGGACCTCGGCACCATCCTCGAACGCCGGCACAGCACGCTGGCTCTGGGCGTCCTCGTGCTGACCATCGGCGTCATCTCCAATCTCGCGCAGTATTGGTTCAAGGGGCCGGCCTTCGGTGGCATGTCCGGCGTCGTGTATGGTCTCTTCGGCTACCTCTGGCTGCGCGGAAGGGTGGACCCCAACTGGACGCTGCATCTGCACAACAGCACGGTGGCCATGATGTTGATCTGGTTGTTGGTGTGCCTCACCGGCGCGGTCGGCAACATCGCCAACCACGCGCACTTCGTCGGCTTCGGTGTCGGCTGCCTCTGGGCCGTCCTCGCCACCTACGGCGTTGGCGGCAAACTGCTCAAGTAATCAAAACTTCAGATTCCACTCGTCCCGCGCGTACCGCTCGCGCACCAGCCGGGCAATCCGGTCGTCGGGCATGGCGTCCCACGGCTCGCTGGCGTTCCATGCGGTGCGCAACCCTGTCTTCAGCGAGTCCGCTGGAACACGCAGCACCGTCAGGAATTCCGTGTGCGCGCGGCCACGGCGGTAGTCCGGGTCGCGGGAAGGGTAGGGGAGCAACTGTTCCATCAAGGCCGCGTCCAGCTTCAGCAGGAACGTGCCGTGGAAGATGAGAAACTGCCGGCGCCGCCGTTGCGCGTTGCCGGAAAACTTGCGTTCATCCATGGCGAGGTCCGTGTGGCCGGAAACGCTGACCGGTCGGTGAACGAGTTTCTCCACGGCCAGCCGCTGGCGTTCCATGATGAAACGGTTCGCGCCGGTGATGGTGCCCAGCGGGCCGGTTTCGTCGATGCGCAGCACCAGCGTGTAGTTCAGCACGCCCGGCCCCTGCACCACCGTGCCGCCGCCGCTGCACCGGCGCAGGATGGGCACGCCGCACGCCCGGCAGGCTTCGGGAAAAACCTCGTCATGCACCTTGTTGCTGTAGCCCACCACCACGAACGGTTGCCGCGCCTCCCAAAACCGCAGCACCTCGCCGCTGCGCCCTTCCTCCGCCCAATCCAGCAGGGCCTCATCGCACGCCAGGTTTTCCTCGGGCGTGGGCAGCGTGAGGTCCAGATGTTGCATGCGGGTTTATCTTTGTGCGACTGTCACATGCCGGTGTGGGCCATCGCAAATCGCAAATCTAGAATCGCAAATCCGTTCACTTCCTAAAAAACACGAACCACACCAGCACCAGCATCGGCGCCATGAAGGGCAGCGCGTATTTGAACACGTATCCAAGAAACGTCGGCGTGTGCACCTTGTTCTGGTCCGAGATGGATTTGACCATGAAGTTCGGCCCGTTGCCGATGTACGTGTTCGCGCCGAAGAACACCGCGCCGACACTGATGGCCACGATGTAATTGTTGAACTGCGCGTTGCCGAGCAGGAACGCAATCTCGATTTGCTCCGTGGTGATGGTGCGCGCCGCCAGGTATTCCGGATGATATTGCTGCAATGCGCCGACCGTGCCGCGGATGAGTTCGGCATTCGGCCCGGTGATGGTCGAAAGGTCGGTGGGCGCGCCGCTTTGCACCAGCGCGTGGATTTGCGCCACCACGCCCGGGTCGATGACCGCCCCGAAGATGGCGCTCAGGAAGCTCAGATACGTCGGCGCATTGTCCAGCACGGACGACAACATGCCGCAACTCCAGTAAAACAGACCCGGCGTCACGCTCCCCATTTTGCCCGCGTTGCCCTGCAACCAGTCCAGCGCCGGCATCATCGTGGCAAAAATGCCGACGAACAGGATGGCGACTTCCTTGACCGGGAAGAAATTGAAATCGTTGGCTTCATGCACGCGTTTCTTCGTCGTGTAATAGGAGCCGATGGCTGCCGCCATCATGATGCCTTCACGCAGGAAGGCCGGATGGCTGATGAACACCGAACCCAGGATGACCAGCAGGAAAATGATGTTCGCCAACCCGTCGAACTTCCACTCGTCGGCCGGTTCGGCCAGTTGCGCGCGGACTTCCTTGGGCGCCCGCAGGTAGTTGTGCCGGTCCACGACGTAAAACGTCAGCAACAGCGCGCCCACACCCACGGCCCACATCGGCCAGCAATGCTCCGCCACCCACCAGAACGGAATGCCCTTCAGATAGCCCAGAAACAGCGGCGGATCGCCAATCGGCGTCAGGCACCCGCCCACGTTGGAAACGAGCAAAATGAAAAACACAATGTGATGCGCCGTGATGCGATATTTGTTGAGCCGGATCCACGGCCGGATGAGCAGCATCGATGCGCCCGTGGTGCCCAGCAGATTTGCCACCACGGCGCCCACCAGCAGGAACACCACGTTGGTGAACGGGGTGGCCTCGCCTTTCACGTTGATGTGAACCCCGCCCGACACGACGAACAACGACCCGATCAGCGCGATGAAACTCACGTATTCATGCGCCACGTGCCACACCTTGGGGCGGGCGCCTTCGAGGAGGAACAGGTAATACACCAGCGTGATCGCGCCCAGCCCGAACGACACCTTCGGGAAATGCTTGTGCCACCAATGCGGCGCGAACAACGGCGCCAGCGCAATGGCCGCCAGCAACACCCCAAACGGGATGATCATCAGCGGATTGGGAGTCACGGCTTCGTGGCCCATGGGGCGACTAGCTAAGTGCGCGCCGAAAGTGAGGTCAAACAGAAAGGGCCGCAAACACGCGAAATTCTTCATCAAACCAGACTCAACGATTCAACATCCCCCGCTTAAGCTTAAGTGGGATCAAGCGGGATTAGGTGAGACAAACTGCCGCTTCCGCCCGCTTCCGCCCGATATCGGCACGTTTGCGCTGCCGCCTTCCCAATTCCAGCTTCCCGCCTTAAGCTCCTCCCATGTCCAAACCCACGCCCAAGCCGATCGACCCCAAGGACCTCGTCCAGCTCGCGCTCGCCGTCATCAAGGCCGACAAGTTCCCCGTGCTCGCCACCATCGATGGCGACACGCCGCGCGTGCGGCCCGTCTCGCCCGTGCGCACCGACGGCTTCACAGTCTATGTCGCCAACCTGCGCATGTATCACAAGACAGGCGAAATCGCCATCAATCCCAACGTGGAACTTTGCTACATGGACGATGGTCACAATCAGGTGCGGCTCACCGGCATCGCCGAAATCCTCACCGACCGCGTGTTGCTCCGGGAGATTTGGGACAAGAATCCGCTGATGCGCCAGTTCCTCGGCTCGCTGGACAACCCGATGCTGATCGTCTATCGCATCCGGCCCACGCGCGTGCGCTACATGCAGGAGTGGGCTCTGGAGTATTATGAAGTGCCGGTGGGCGAATGAAGTTGGGTGTTGAGCGATGGGCCGTGACGTCATTATCCTGAACGCGTGCTGAAGAAACTGAGCCAGTCGTTGAGTCAGGGACATCATCTATCGGCAAGCGATGTCTCGGCCGCCGTGCGCGAGTTGACCGATGAAAAAATTCCGGCCGACACCAAAGCCGATTTCCTGGTCGCACTGGCGAAAAAGGGCGAAACCTGGGAGGAAATCTCCGCGTTTGCCAACGCGTTGCGCGCCTTGTCCGTGCCGCCGCCGCTGGACGCGGAAACGCGCGAGCGCGAAATCCTCGATGTCTGCGGCACCGGCGGCGACCGGTTGAACACGTTCAACATCTCCACGACGGTCGCCATTGTCGTGGCCTCGGCGGGCGTCACGGTGGCCAAGCACGGCAACCGCGCCATCACGTCGCAAGCCGGCAGCGCGGATGTCCTGGAGGCATTGGGCGTCACGATTGACCTGACGCCCGAGCAGGCGGCGCGCTCGTTGCGCGAACGCAACTTCGCCTTTTTCTTCGCGCCCAAATACCATCCCGCGTTCAAAAACATCGCGCCCGCGCGCAAGCTCTGCGCCGAACGCGGGCAGCGCACCATCTTCAATTTCCTTGGCCCCTTGCTCAATCCGGCGCGTCCGTCCGCCCAGCTCATCGGCGTGCCGCACCCAAGCTTGTGCGAACCGGTCGCGCGCGTGCTGCAATCGCTGGGCGCGCGGCGCGGCATGGTGGTCTGCGGCTGCGTGCCGGTCGAAGGCGGCGACCTGCGTTATCTCGACGAGATTTCCACGCTGGGCGAGAATTACATCGCGGAATTTTTCCAGGACTGCGGCTTCAACGCGTCGATGTTCACGCCGGCGCATTATCCGTTGCAAAAGGCGACGCTGGCCGACCTGTCCGGCGCGGACCGCGCGGCCAACGCGGAAATCGTGCGGCGCATTCTCTCCGGCGGGGAACGCGGCCCGCGGCGCGATGCTGTCTTGCTGAACGCCGGCGCGGCGTTGTTCGTCGCCGGCCGCAGCAAATCGATGCTCGAAGGCTGGGATCTGGCGGCCGAGTCCATCGACAGCGGCGCCGCGAAGGCCAAGCTCGACCAGCTTTGCGCGCCACTCCCGTAATGGGATGGCGAGAGCTTACGGTTTGCCGATCTTCGCCTTGCCGACGATCACGGCGCCGTCTTCGACGACGAGGTGGCGGGCTTCCATGTCGCCAAACAGGCGGGCGGTGGACTTCAACACAATCGTGTCCTTGACGCGCAAATCGGCGGCCAATTCGCCGGCGATTTCCACGGAACCGGCCTTGATGGGGTCTTTCCAGCGGAAGTGGTTTTTGGCGGGGATGACCAGATGCGCCGTCGTGAACGTGCCCTTGATCTCCGCGGTGGAATAAATGGTCAGGGAGTGTTCAGCGACGAGCTTGCCGAGGAATTTTCCCTTGATGACGGCGTCGCCGACGATGGCTTCGGTGTTGAAGACGTTGCCCTTCGGGCCGATGACGAATTCGCCCTTCGTCTTGAAGTTTTTGGAAACGGCGTTGGTGATGTGGTAGTCGCGCAGGTCCACGTAACGACTGCAACGCTTGCACATGGTGGACTCGGCGCTGGTGACGACCTCGAGTTCGGCGCCGCATTCGAAACAGGTGACGTGCCGTTGCGGGCGGACCGGCTCGCGACGCTTGGGCGCGGGATGGAGGGTCTCCTGAACAAGGAAATACTGGCCGCACTTTTTGCAGTAGGTCGAAATGGCGGCGCTGGATTCGGACTGCTTGTTCCCGCAATGCGGGCAGGGCACCTGCACCCTGGCCTGTTTGGTGGCGGCCATTCAATGTTCACCTCGCTCCGATGTGGCAGGCGAAGGAATCAACGGCCCGCTTTGGCCAGTTCGGCTTTGGATTCTTTGGGTTCGGTGGAACGCGTGGGCACGGGAGGCGGGGCCGAGGGAGTCACTTTGTTGGGGTTGACCTCCGTTTTGCCGACAAACGTGACCCCTTCCTCAACGACCAGCTTGGAGGCGCGGATGTCGCCAAACAGTTCGGTCTTCGTTTTAAGTTCGATCTTTTCCTTGGCGTGGACATTGCCGTTGATCTTGCCGCGCACCACGACGGTCTGCGCATTGATGTTGCCCGCGACGACCGCGCCGTCGCCCAGATTCAGGACGCCGTCGGTGTTGATGTTGCCTTCCAATTTGCCGTCAAAGGTCAGTTCGCCGGTGAATTTCAGGTCGCCTTTGATTTCGACGTCGGAGCTGAGAACGTTTTTTGAGTTCGCGGAATTGATCATATCATGTTGCATAGTGGTTGCCTCGTTTCAAGGGTTGGGGGAAGCGGGTGTGGCCGAACGCCAGGCATGCGCCAAACAAGACGGTTGAAAACGGCACGACACGACATCTTCAACAACGTTGGTTGGGCTTGCTCAGGTCACGGTTCACAGAACAGACGATGACAAGCGCGGAGGAAATGAGAAGGCGGGTGAACACCCCACTTGAAAATGAAGCCGGGCCAGTTTTAAAACCAACTCACGCCAAGGTCAGTCATTTTTGGGTGCGCGCCGGCCGGGAACAATGCTGCGGGAAACGGCCGGCGCGGTGGTTTTCAGCACGGAGAAATTCACGGTGGATTCGGTCCAGCGTTGCTGACGGTAGGCGAGCGGGCTGATGCCGACGACGCGTTTGAAGGCGCGGCTGAAGAGGAAGACGGAGCTGAAGCCGGTATGGCGGGCGATGTCGGTGATGGTGCGGTCGGAGCCGAGGAGGTAGGTCTTGGCTTTCTCGATGCGGATATTCTGGAGGAAACCAAACACGGTCTGGCCGGTTTGTTGTTTGAAGCTGCGCGCCAGGTGTTCCTCGCTGATGCGCAAAGACGCGGCGACCCTGGCCAGCGTGATATCGCGGTCGAGGTTCTTGACGAGATATTCCTGCGCCTGTTCGACGAGGTGGGTGCGGCGGCGGGACGGCGCGGGGCGGTCGGCGTGGTGTTCGCCAAGCTGGCGCGCGAGGGTGACGATGAGTTCGGTGCAAAGCGCGGTGACGCGAAAGCGATGGCCGGGCAGGCGTTGTTCCGCTTCGCGGCGAATCTGGGCGAGCAAGGTTTGGAACGCGGAATTGCGCGCGAGGCGGAGATGCTGATATTCACCGAGCCGCTGGCGGATGAAGGAAATGAAATCGACGGTGGAATCGTTGGCTGCGGCGGAGGTTGGGTTGGCGTCGAGCGGCGGCAGGATTTGTGGATCGAAAACCAGCCGCAACGCGTGGATCCGGCGCGAGCCGCGCGGGTGCAACGGCCAGTACAACTGCCTGCACTCGAACGGAATCACGAGCACATCGCCGGCTTCAAACTGGATGCGCTCGCCTCCGATGATTTCGTGCCAGCAAGCGCCCTGGAGCAGGCAGATGACCTTGAAGAAGCGGTTGACAACCTCGTTGGAGCCACCTTCAGGGATGGTAAACACCTGTTCGTCCACGACGAGAAAGGGGGCGCCGAGGGCATCGACGGCGTTGAGGGTGTGGGACATGGGGTCAACCAGGGTTAAAAGTTATCAAAATAGGGTAATGACTGGCGGCGTCCAATTGCCTATATTATTGTTCCGAAAGACGTTCACCATTTATGCGCGGATATCAAGCAAAGGCAAACCCGAGGTTGACTCAGGGGTTCCTCGGGTATGGCTTGGGGCTGGTTTTATTGGGCTTCGGGCTGACCGCGTGGGGCAAGTCCGAGGTGACACCCGAGCAACGGGCGTTCTTCACGCAGAAGGTGCAGCCCGTGCTGCAAAGGCACTGCCACAAGTGCCACAGCCATTCGGCGGACAAGATCAAGGGCGGGTTGGTGGTGGATTCGCTTTCCGGGCTGCTGACCGGCGGCGACACGGGCTCGGCGGTGGTGCCGGGGCATCCGGAAAAGAGCCTGCTCATCACGGCGGTCAGCTACAAGGACGAAGACCTCCAGATGCCGCCCAAGGGCGAGAAGCTGAGCGATGGGGACATCGCCGTGTTGACCGACTGGGTGAAGATGGGCGCGCCGTGGCCGGGGCAGGACGGCAAACCCAGCAAGCGCGAGAAGATTACGGATGAAGACCGGCAGTGGTGGGCGTTTCAACCGGTGAAGAAACCGCATCCGCCGGCGGTGAAGAACACGGCCTGGGCGCGCAATGACATCGACCGGTTTGTCCTGCAACGGTTGGAGAAGGAAGGATTGAAGCCCGCACCGGAAGCGCCGAAAGCCGCGCTCATTCGCCGGGTTTATTTTGATTTGTGGGGGCTGCCGCCGACGCCGGATGACGTGGCGGAGTTTGTGGCGGATTCCTCACCGAATGCGTACGAAAAACTGATCGACCGGTTGCTGACGAGTTCACACTACGGCGAGCGCTGGGCGCGGCATTGGCTGGACCTGGTGCGGTATGCGGATTCGGACGGGTATCGCATCGATGACTATCGCCCGCATGCGTGGCGGTATCGCGATTATGTCATCAAGGCGTTCAACGAAGACAAACCGTACGACCGGTTCATCAAGGAACAACTGGCGGGCGACGAGTTGTATCCGGGCGACCCGGAGGCGACGACGGCCACGGGTTATTTGTGCCACTGGATTTACGAATACAACAACCGCGACGTGGAAGGGCAGTGGCGGACGATTCTGACGGACCTCACGGACACGACGGCCGACGTGTTCCTGGGCATGGGCATGCAATGCGCGCGTTGCCATGACCACAAGTTCGATCCGATTTTGCAGAAGGATTACTTCGCATTGCAGGCATTCTTCGCACCCATCATGCCGCATGAGGAAGTGACCGTGGCGACGGAGAAGCAGCGCGCCGATCATCTGGTGAAAATGGCGCTGTGGGAAGAGCAGACGGCGGAGTTGCGGCGCGAGATTGAAGAGATTGAAGTGAAGTATCGGGAGAAAGCGGCGAGGGGCGCCATCGAGAAGTTCCCGGAGGAAACGCAGGCGATGATCAACAAACCCGTGCCCGAGCGCACGCCCTACGAGCATCAGATTGCCGAGCTGGCGTACCGGCAGGTTTATTACGAATACAACCGGCTGGAGCGGAATTTGAAAGGCGAGGACAAGGAGAAGGTGCTGGCGCTGCGGCGCAAGCTGACGGAGTTCGACAAGATCAAACCGGAGCCGTTGCCCGTGGTGCTGGCGGCGACGGATCTGGGGCCCAAAGCGCCGCCGATTTTGATTCCGAAGAAAGGGAAGGAGCCGATTGAGCCGGCGTTTTTGACAGTGCTCGGTCTGCCAACGCCAGCCATCAAGCCGCCGCCCAGTGTGCCAAACACGACGGGCCGCCGCGCGGAACTCGCGCGCTGGCTGACGCAGCCGGACAATCCGTTGACGTCGCGCGTCATCGTCAATCGCATCTGGCAATACCATTTCGGTCGCGGTCTGGCGGCCAACGCGAGCGACTTCGGCAAACTGGGCGAGCAGCCGTCGCACCCCGAATTGCTGGACTGGCTGGCCTCGCGCTTTGTGGCGGACGGCTGGAGTTTCAAGAAGTTGCACAAATTGATCCTTACCTCGGCAACGTACCGGCAGGCGGTGATGCATCCCGCGCCGCAGGCCGCGCGCGTGAAGGATCCCGAGAACCGCCTGTATTGGCGCGGCAACACGCGCCGACTCGAAGCCGAGCAGATTCGCGACGCCATGTTTGCGGTCACGGGTGAACTGGATTTTCAGGCGGGTGGACCGGGCGTGCCGGGCACCGAGCCGCGACGCTCCATCTACATGAAATACATGCGTAACGCGCGCGATCCGTTGCTGGATGTGTTCGATGCGCCGTTCTGGTTCAACAGCGCGTCGTCGCGCGATGTGACGACGACCCCCGTGCAATCGTTGTTGCTCATCAACAGCCAGTTCATGCTGCAACGGGCGAAAGCGTTTGCCGCGCGGTTGGAGAAGGAGGGCTCCCATGACGATGTGCGTGTTGTGCAGCGCGCCTACGAACTGGCGTTCGGGCGCGCGCCCACGCCGAAGGAGACGGAGGCAGCTCTGAAGTTTCTGCACGACCAGCCGGACCGCATTGATCCGGAGCGCGCGGGTTCGGCCAAGGCGGCGTTTCTTTACGACAAGATTCCGTATCGCGACGGACAGGCGGCGATCATGTCGCCCGAAGGTCCCCAGAGCCGGTTTGATGTGCCGGACGCCGCGCCGTTGAACACGGATGAATTCACCATCGAGGCGTTTGTATTGTTGCGCTCGGTGTATGACAGCTCGGCGGTGCGCACGGTGGCGGCGAAGTGGGCCGGCGACCACAGCAGCCCTGGCTGGGGTTTCGGCATCACGGGCAAGCAATCGCGCCGCAAGCCGCACACGCTGGTACTGCAAATCATCGGGCAGAAGATGTACGGCGCGTTCGGCGAGGAGGCGATTTTTTCGGACCAGCATATCCAGTTGAACAAGCCGTATTACATCGCGGCGGCAGTGAAGCTGGCGGGCGAAAAACCGGGCAGCGTGACATTTTACGTGAAGGATCTGTCCAACGACGACGAACCGTTGTTGAGCGCGACGGTGGAGCACAAGATCACCGGTGGATTCGCGAACAATCAGCCGTTTACCATCGGCGCGCGAGGTCCGAAGGGTTCATTTTTCGATGGCATGATCGATGACGTGCGATTGTCGAAGGCGGCGCTGGGCGTGGACCAGTTGCTGTTCACCAACGAGGGCGTCAACAAGCACACCGTCGGCTACTGGCAGTTCGAGGCGAAGCCGGATGTGTTCCGCGACGCGACCGGGCACGGGCTGGACATCAAGCCCGCGGGCAAATTCGCCAAGGCGAAGGTGGATGTGCAGCACGCGGCGTTGCAGGACTTTTGCCACGTGCTGTTGAATGCGAATGAGTTTTTGTATGTGGAGTGAGTTGACCGCGAAAGGCGAAGACAATAATTTTCGAACATGCTGAAATCAGCACCAGGGCCGATCACGGCGGCGGATTTGCGGGAGCTTCCGCAAGGGCCGCCGTATTATCAATTGATCGAGGGGGATTTGTTCATGTCGCCAACGCCAAGCTACTTCCATCAACGAATCGTACTGAAAATCGCACTCATCCTGAGCGCGTATCTGGAAAAGAACCCGATCGGCGAGATTACCATCGCCCCTTCCGACGTGGAGTTGTCCGAGCACAACGTCTTCGAACCCGACCTTTATTACGTGGCGAACGAGCGCAAGCACATCATCACCAAGCAAGGCGTCAGCGGCGCCCCGAATCTGGTGGTGGAAGTGCTGTCGCCGGGCACGGCGAAATTCGACAAAGGCGTGAAGCGCCAGGTCTATGCGCGCCATGATGTGAAGGAACTCTGGCTCGTGGACCCGGACGCCAAGGAAATTGCGGTTTACCACCTGCAGGAATCGGCCGACAAACCGGTGGGCGTTTACGGCCCGCGCCAGAGGTTTTCCTCGCCGTTGTTTCCGCGGCTGACCGTCCAGGTCGCGAAAGTTTTTCAAACATGAACTCAGATCCACGTTGTTTCCGTTTTGAACGCGCGTTTTCGCGCCGCGATTTTCTGGCCAAGGGCGGCGCCGGTTTCGGCGCGCTGGCGTTGAGTTACCTGCTCGGGCGCGAGAATGCCCTGGCTTCAACCTCGCCACGCGTCGTGTCGCCGCTGGCGGCCAAGCCCGCGCAACTGCCCGCGCGCGCCAAGAACGTCATCTTCCTGTTCATGGAAGGCGGGCCGAGCCACATGGATTTGTTCGATCCCAAACCGTTGTTGCGCGAACTGGCGGGCAAACCGATTCCGCCGAGCTTCGGCAAGGTCATCACCGCGATGGGCGAGTTCAATTCCCCCATCCTGGCCGACAAGCGCGAATGGAAGCAGCATGGCCAGAGCGGCATCTGGGTGTCCGACTGGCTGCCCCACACGGCGCAAATGGTGGATGACCTGGCGGTGATCCGCTCCTGCTGGGCGGACGGCATCAATCACTCCGCCGGCGTGTGCCAGATGAACACCGGCTCGATTCTGGGCGGACGGCCGTCGCTTGGCGCCTGGGTGAGTTACGGGCTGGGCACGGAGAACACCGATTTGCCGGCGTTTGTGGTGATGCAGGATAACCAGTCGCAGGTGGTCAACGGCCCGCGCAACTGGAGCGCCGGGTTCATGCCCGCGCTCTACCAGGGCATCCGCATCCAGGGCGGCAATGAGCCGATTCCCAATTTGAATACGCCCGAAGGCGTCACCGAAATGCAGCAGCGCGGCAAACTGGATTTTCTCAACCAGATCAATCGCGGCTACTCGACGCTGCATCCAGACCAGACCGAACTGGAAGCGCGCATCGCCAGCTATGAACTGGCGTTTCGCATGCAGGCCGAAGCGCCGGGCGCGGTGGACATCGCGGACGAAACGGAGGCCACGAAAGCGCTTTACGGCATGGATGAAAAGGAAACCGCGACGGTCGGGCGGCTATGCCTGCTCGCGCGCCGGCTGGTTGAGCGCGGCACGCGTTTCGTGCAAGTCTATCACGGCGCAGGCAGCAAATGGGACGCGCACAGCAACATTGAAAAGAACCACTCGGAGCTTTGCCGCGCGATGGACAAACCGGTGGCGGGGTTGCTGCGCGATTTGAAATCACGCGGGCTGCTCGATGAAACGCTCGTGGTGTGGGGCGGCGAATTTGGCCGCACGCCGATGAGTGAAAAGGGTGACGGACGCGACCACAACCCGACCGGCTTCACGATGTGGATGGCCGGCGGTGGCGTCAAAGGCGGGCAGGTCATCGGCACGACGGATGAAGTGGGCCTGCACGCGGTCGAAAACCGCCTGCACGTTCACGACCTGCACGCGACGATTCTCTGGTTGATGGGCATCGACAACATGGGCCTGATGTACAAATACAAGGGCCGTCCCGAACGCCCGACGCTCAACGAAGGCGAGCCATACAAGAAGATCGCGGGCGTATAGTTGCGCCGTCGGCGCGTTTCATTTCCGGATGCGCAAAGCGATTTCGCCCTGCTGGAATGGAGGAATCAGCCTGAGCGTGCCTTCGATCGGTTTCCTCTCCACCACCCGGCCGGTCTGCACATCGATCCACTCCAGCTTGTAACTGCCCTTCGGCAGGGTGAGGGTGACTTGCGGCACCGGCTCCGGGTTCCCGCTGGAAGGCTTCGCGCCGGGCGGCGGGTATTTGATGTATGCCGCATATTGTCTGCCGGATTCCGCCAGCGCCTGCACGCGCGCATTGTCAGGCTCCACCTTGAGGAATGATTTGTCAGGCTTCATGCGCACAAATTCAAAGGAATGGATGAAGTCCTTGAGCGCCTTCATCTGCGCACGGAAGCCAGGATTCCCGCCACCCGGTTGCTTGGCCGGATAGACGTAAGTCCCGTCTTCGTGGCCCAAGGCGAACGAGTAATCGAGATTGTTGTAGAGCGCGCCGCCGGCGAGGATGAACTCCCACGCCTCCATGCGATAATGCGTGTCGTTCGTGCCCTTGAAGCCAGTCTCGTTGTCGCCGATCACCTTGTTCAAGCCATAGTTCATCGGCACCGTGTCCGGCGGATGCGCGTAATGGAAGTTGAAAACGGAAATGGCCGGATGCGGGTTCTCGATTTTCTTTTTTCCGTTCGCGACGTTTTGCGTAATGAGGCGCTTGTGTTTGAAATTCTTCTCCGCGTCCACAATGACATCGGCGATGCGATGCTGCCATTCCATCGTCACGCCGCCAAAGTAAGGTTCATTGCAAATCTCCCATAGAACGTTGTCGAACTCCTTCAACTCCTGAACCACCTTGCGCACCATCGCTTCCTGAATGGCAAGCAGGCCGCCGTGCTTGTCGAGCGTATAAACGTTCGTGCGTGAAACCGTGCCGACGCCGTTGACGTTGTTGCGCGTGTTCATCGGGCTCAGGTTCCACATGTCATCCCGGTAAAATGGGCAGAAGAACACGTATTCCACCACGATGCCTTGCTTCGCGGCGCGCCGCACAAAATCCTTCAATCGATAAAAATAACCGGCGTCCCATTGCGTGAGGTCGAATTTGTTGCCCCCATTGGCGTAGCCCGGCGTGCTGCTGCGCGCCCAGGGGCACACGAGTTTCCCCGTCACGGGCGCGAGCGTGTTACTGGTGATGTTGAACGCGGTCGGGTTTTCGCAATACGCGCCGCTGAAAGTGCGCGTGTTGTTCAGCCCGTCCTTCGCCAGCGTCTCGAGATACCAGATGTAATTGAAATCCGAATTCAACACCGCGCCATAATGCTCCGCCGATGTGACCAGCACCGTGGGTTTGCCGCGCCACTGGAAGTAATGTGGGTTTTCGGGATGAAGCCGGATGGGCGTGGCCGCGGAACTGATGGCGACGCTTGTGAAAGTGAAGAAGAGCCAAAGCAAGATGGCGCACGCGCTCGTAGAGGGAGCTTTCATGCCGGAATTGTCCCCATCGCTCGCGCTGCGACAAGCCGGAACATTCCGTAAACTTGCGGTCGATCAAGGTTTCGGTGCGCCCTCTTTTGGCTCGATGAACGTCAATTTTATTCCGCCTTCCTTCCTTGGCTGGCTGAGGCTGTCCATCAACGTGGGCGCGGTGGGGGAAATGGTCGCTGGTTTGGTATCGAGCAGCACCGTTTCGCAATTTGGAGCGAGGGCTGACCGCAACGCACCTTCCACCAATTCCGCACAATGAATCTTCATGGGCGGCAACGGACCCAGTTCGCCGCTCAGTTCCTCGGTTTTTAATGCGAGCGCTTCTTCCGCGGTCTTCCCCCTGATGAGTTCCGTCGCCAGGCTGGCCACAGCAATCGCCGTTTCACAACCGAAGGATTGAAACGTGGCTTTGTCGATGATTTTGCGGCCCCGCTCTTCCTTGAACTTCACCCACAGGCGCAGCATCTCGCCGCAATCGGAATTGCCCACCGTGCCGATGGCGTCAGCATTGGGCATCTCGCCCATGTTCTGCGGGTTCGCGAGCGCTTCACGGATTTTCCTTTCGAGGTCAGCGTTCATTTTGTTACGGGTAAAGTATTAACCACGGATGGACACGGACAAACACGGATAAGAACGATGCTTATCCATGCAGACCGTTTCATCTGGGTGGCAGCATTCCAACCCCTCTTTTCCCGTCCGTGTGCATTCGTGTTCATCCGTGGTTTAAACTAGCTGAGTCTGTAGCGCGGCACGTTTTCGTCCACTTCCTGCGACCAGGCGTCGATGCCGCCGTGCAACGCGCGCACGCTTTCAAAACCGTGCCCCAGGAAATACGCGGCGCCATCGAGCGCGCGTTTGCCCTGATGATCCACAACCACGAACAACTGATTCTTCGGCCACGAGCCCATGATTTCCTGCATCAACGGCTGCGACAGCAGGACCGAGCCTTCGATGCGCGCCGCCTCGAATTCCTCGCGTGAGCGCACATCCACGAGCTTCACGCCTTTGTCCTGCTGCAACAACGCCGCAAGGTCCTTCGGCGTGATCAGAATCTTCGCATCCTGTTCATGGCTGGTTTTGATGTAGTCGAGCACCTCGTCCACGCTCAGGTTGTCATTGCGGGCACACACCTGTGCCAGCGTCTCGGTGGGCTGGAAGCCGCAACTGGCGCACCCGCCGATGTGATACTTGCGGAACAGCGCACGCTGCGCGCCGGGAAAAACTTCCAGCACGTCCGCCATCGTGGAGTCGGGTCCAATGGTTGTCGTCATATCGTTCGCAAATTGGAATTACGCAAATAGCTTCTGCACCTGCCGCAGAACTTCAATGAAACGGTCCACTTCGTCCTTCGTATTGTAGAAGTAAAAGCTGGCCCGCAACGTCGCCGGCACGCCGAGTTTCGCCATCAACGGCTGATTGCAGTGATGCCCGGCACGCAGCGCGACGCCCTTCTGGTCCACCATTGTGGCCACGTCCAGCGCGTGCGCGTTGGGCAGCACAAAACTCACCAAACCCGCCCGGCCTTGCTTCGGCCCGAAGATGCGGATGCCTTTGAATGCGCGCAGTTGTTCGACGCAATACTCCGCCAGTTCCTGATCGTGCGCAAAGATACGATCGCGCCCGATGCCATCCAGATAATCCAACGCCGCGTGCAATCCCACCGCGCCCGAGATGTGCGGCGTGCCCGCTTCGAAGCGGTGCGGTGGGACATTGTATTCGGTGTGAAAATATTCGACCTTCGAAATCATCTCACCGCCGCCCTGGTAGGGCGACAGGTTCTGCAACAACTCGCGCCGCCCATACAGCACGCCGATGCCCGTCGGCCCGCAAATCTTGTGACCCGAGAAGGCGAGGAAATCGCAGCCAATCGCCTGCACATCCAGCGGCAGGTGCCCGGCGCTTTGCGCGGCGTCAATCACCGTGATGACGCCATGCTTGCGCGCCTTGGCGCAAATCTCCGCCACGGGGTTCACCACGGCCATCGAATTGGAAACGTGCGTGACGCTCAGCAGCTTCACACCGCTGGCCAACAGCTCGTCGAGTTGGCTCAAGTCCAGCGTGCCTTCGTCTCCTGTGATGGGAATGAACGCGAGCTTCGCGCCGGTGCGCTGGGCAACCATCTGCCACGGGACGAGGTTGCTGTGATGCTCCAGTTCGCTCAGCAGGACCGTGTCGCCGGGCTTGAGGTGATCCAGCGCCCACGTATTGGCGACGAGATTGATGCCCTCGGTTGTGCCGCGGGTGAAGATGACTTCCGCTGCCTCACGCGCGTTGATAAAGGCCGCCGTGCGCGCGCGCGCATTCTCGTAAGCTTCGGTGGCGCGATTGCTCAATTCATGAATGCCGCGGTGAACGTTGGCGTTGTCACGCTCGTAATATCGCCGCACCGCATCGAGCACCGCAACAGGCTTCTGGCTGGTCGCTGCGTTGTCGAAATAAACCAGCGGATGACCATTGACGCTCTGTGCGAGAATGGGGAAATCGCGGCGCAACGCGGCCCAATCAATGGGCTTCGCGGCGGGCGGCGGATGGGCAATGGCCGTGGTCATGGCTAAATCTCCACCTTGATGTCGTTCCCTTCAACCACGACCTTGTAGCAGCCCACGCCCTGGTCGGCTGGCGGACCCAGCACCGCTCCTGAATTCAAATCGAATTCCGCTTCGTGCCACGGGCAAACAACCTTGCCGCCGGACACGCTGCCTTCCGACAACGGCGCGCCCGCATGTGGACAGGTGTCATCGATGGCGAAGTAGTTTCCATCCACGTTGAACACCGCGATGCGGCGCCCTTCGACTTCAAACGCCCCAGCCTGACCGCTGGCGAGGTCCTTCGTTTCCGCGACTTTGACGAGCTTGGCCATAAGACTAAATTTTCAGCGGTTCAACAAAGATCTCGTCCACTCGAATCTTGAACCCGTCGAGCAGCTTCGACGCCGCCTGCTGGCGCAAGACGAAGCGCCCAAGCAATTCGAAGTAATCTTCGTTCAATGACCAAACTTCGATGTGCTTTTGCGTCGGGTCAACAATCCAGTATTCTTGGACGCCATGCCCCTCGTAGGCGTCCTTCTTTTCCTTGTAATCCCGGCGGCGGCGGTCCGGCGAAACCACTTCAACCACCAGATCCGGCGCGCCGTGAATGTGCTGCTTGATGATGGTCGTTCGGCGTTTCGCGATGAACATCACGTCCGGTTGCAACACCAGGTCGGGCTCCAACACCACGTCCAGCGGCGCGGCAACCACCAATCCCAGGCGGTGCCGGCGCACCCAGGCGCGCAGCTTTTCCTCGACGCGCGACACAATCACCTGATGAAAGAACGTAGGCGTGGGTGACATAACCAGATGCCCATGCCAGATTTCGAGCGGCGAGTTCTGCTCCTCCAATTCGGCGCAAGCCTCGTCGTAAGTCCACAAACGCTCGGTTGTCAGTGTCTGGCTCACTGTTGTTATGATACTGTCGCCGCGATTTACATCAAACCCAACTGCAACTTCGCCGCGTCCGTCAACATCCCCTGGTTCCACGGCGGGTCCCACACCAGTTCTACATTTGCTTCATCCACGCCTTCGATGGACAACAGCTTGTTGGTGACATCCTGTTGCAACACCGGCCCCATGCCGCAGCCGGGCGCGGTCAATGTCATCTTCACATCCACGCGGTTGCTGCCCTCACCGATGGGAACGACCTGACAATCGTAAATCAAACCAAGGTCCACGACGTTTACCGGAATCTCCGGGTCATAGCACGTGCGCATCTGGTTCCAAATTTCCTTCTCCAGTTCCTCCGGCGTCTTGGGCGCACCCGTGCTGGCTGCGGGTTTGGCCGCCGCCTCCAGTCCCAGGGCGTCGGCATCCTTGCCTTCGATGCGAAACATGTTGCCGTTGACGACCACCGTGTAGCTGCCGCCCAGCGACTGCGTGATGTACGCGTGTTCGCCCTTCTGCAGCGTGACCTTGCTGCCGACGGGAATCACCGCGGCTTCAACGTCGCGTGTCAGCGTCGCTGTCTGTTGTGCTCCGTGACTCATAAATCAATTATCAATTTGCCGTCACCGCCTGTGCCCGCGCCAGCGTGCGAATGCGTTCGACCATCGAAAACAATCCGTTCTTGCGCGTCGGGCTCAGATGCTTGTCCAGGCCCAGCTTGCTCAAGGACGACTTCGCGTCCACCTGCAATATTTCATCAGGCGTGCGCCCGTCAAACAGCAGCGTCAACACCGCGATCAATCCGCGCACGATGAACGCGTCGCTGTCCGCGCGCATGTGTAACACGCCGGGTTTGGCCGCGTCCGGTTCGAGCCGCAGCCACACCATCGCCTGGCAGCCGTGCACGCGGTTTTCTTCGACCTTGTCCTTGTCCGGCAGTCCCGGCAGCTTGCGGCCGAGGTCGATCAAATACGCGTAGCGCTCCTCCCAGTCGTCCAGCAGCTCGAAATTATTGATGAGCTCGTTGATGGTCATGTCGTCAGCCGCGCAAGTGCGGGTTCTGTTCCAGCCGGTTCCAGATCAACGCGTCGAGTTCCTCGCGCGCCGCTTCGTGGCGCACACGGTCAATAATCTCCCCGGCAAACGCGTGCATCAACATGCGCCGCGCCGTCTCCAGCCCGATGCCGCGCGAGCGCAGGTAATAAATCGCGTCGTCATTCATCTGGCCCACGGTTGCACCGTGCGTGCATTTCACGTCGTCCGCGTAAATCTCCAGTTGCGGCTTCGCGTCGGCCTGCGCGTCGTCGCTGAGCAACAGGTTCTTGTTGGTCTGCTTGGCGTCGGTCTTCTGCGCGATGGGTTGCACCAGGATGCGCCCGTGAAACACGCCGCGCGATTTGTCGTCGAGGATGCCGTTGAAATACTCATGGCTCGCGCAATGCGGCTTGGCGTGCTCGACAATCATGTGGTGATCCGCCAGTTGCTCGGCGCGCGTCAGATACAGGCCGTTGAGGATGGTTTCCAGCCCTTCGCCGTCCAGCTTCGCGCGAATGTTGTTGCGCGACAGCCGCGCCCCCAGTGCGAACGAATGCGAAATGAAGTTGGACGTCCGCCCAAGCTGCGAATGCAGCGTCGCCACATGAAACGCCTGGAGGCTTTCATCCTGAAACTTGATGTGTTCGACCGCCGAGTTGTCGCCCACGACGAATTCCGTGACGGCGTTGGTGAACGTCGGTGCCGCCACCGTGCTCACGTAGCTCTCGATGACCGTCAGCTTGGCGCTTTCCCCGGTCACGATGAGATTGCGCGGCTGGATCGTCGCACCGCTGTCATGCGCCGTGGTGATGAACAGCAGTTGCACCGGTTCGTTGACCGCCGTGTTCGCTGGCACATGGATGAACGCGCCATCCTGGAAAAACGCGGTATTCAGCGCGGCGAAAGCGTTGTCTTCCGTGCGTGCATACTGGCCCAGATGTTTCTCCAGTTGTGATGCGTCCGCCGCCAGTGCCGCTGCCATCGAACTGACCTTCACGCCCGCCGGCAATGGCGGCACGGTCGAAAGCTTCGCGGAAAAATGGCCGTTCACAAACACCAGCCGCGCGCCGGGCAGTTTGGCGAACGTGAGTTGTTGCAACGTCTCGGCCGTCACGCCGTCCGCGCTGGCCGTCACCACTGGCTTGAACGGCAGCTTCGCAATGGGCGCCACGTTGGTGAATCGCCAGTCTTCGTGCGCGGTTGTTGGGAAACCCAGCTCGGCAAACCGCGCGAGGCCTGCCTTGCGCAGCGGGAACAGCCACGATGGGTGCCGCCCCGCGCCCGGCTCGATCAGCTTCGTGAAGCTGGCCAGATACGCATCGTCTTTCGCGACGGGAGTTGGTTTGGTCATGGTCTGGCTCACGGCTCAAGCAGGTTGAAGTTCGCCCTTGATGATCCAGTCGTAACCCTTGGCTTCCAGTTCGTAGGCCAGATCCTTGCCGCCGGACTTCACGACACGCCCGTCAAACAGCACGTGCACAAAATCGGGAACAATGTAATTCAAAAGGCGCTGGTAATGTGTGATCACCAGTTGCGCGTTGTCCGCACGCTTCAATTTGTTGACGCCCTCGGACACGACCTTCAGCGCGTCAATGTCCAGACCCGAATCGGTTTCATCCAGCACGGCCAGTGTCGGCTCGAGCACGGCCATCTGGAAGATTTCGTTGCGCTTCTTTTCGCCGCCGGAAAAGCCGACATTGACCGGGCGCTTCAGGAAATCGGCCGGCAGATGCAGGATGTTCATCTTCTCCTTCACCAGCGAGAGGAATTCCATCGCATCCAGTTCGGGCTGGCCTTTGTGTTTGCGGATTTCGTTCAACGCGGCCTTCAGGAAATAGGTCGTGTTTACGCCCGGAATCTCAATCGGATATTGAAACGCCAAAAACACGCCTTCGCGCGCGCGTTCCTCGGGGTCCAGTTCCAGCAAGTCCTTGCCGCAATAAACGGCCTGGCCTTCGGTGACTTCGTAACCATCGCGCCCGGCGAGCACCGCGGCCAGCGTGCTTTTGCCGCTGCCGTTGGGACCCATCACGGCGTGGACTTCGCCCGCGCGAACCGTCAGGTTCACGCCTTTGAGGATTTGCTTGCCCTCCACGCCCGCGTGAAGGTTTCGGATTTCAAGGATCGGTTTGCTCATTTCAATGTTCCAATTTCAATTCAAGGCTCAGGCTCGAACAGACGCCCAATCAATTCACGTTTATCCCACGCTGCCTTCCAGGCTCACGCCCAGCAGCTTCTGCGCTTCCACGGCGAACTCCATCGGCAGTTCCTTGAACACTTCCTTGCAGAAGCCGTTCACGATCATGTTCACCGCGTCCTGCGTCGAGATGCCGCGCTGGTTGCAGTAAAAAATCTGGTCCTCGCCAATCTTCGACGTCGTCGCCTCATGTTCCACGCTCGCCGTCGTGTTCTTCACTTCGATGTACGGAAACGTGTGCGCGCCGCACTTCGCGCCAATCAACATCGAATCGCACTGCGAAAAATTCCGCGCATTCGCCGCGCTTTTCTGGATCTTCACCAGGCCGCGATAACTGTTCTGGCCGTGCCCGGCGGAAATGCCCTTCGAGATGATGGTGCTGCGCGTGTTCTTGCCGATGTGCACCATCTTCGTGCCGGTGTCGGCCTGCTGATAATTGTTCGTCAATGCGACGGAATAGAACTCGCCCACGGAGTTCTCCCCCTGCAACACGCAACTGGGATACTTCCACGTGATGGCCGACCCCGTCTCGACCTGTGTCCAGGAAATCTTCGAGTTCTTCCCTTTGCACAGGCCGCGCTTGGTGACGAAATTGTAGATGCCGCCCTTCCCCTGTTCGTCGCCCGGATACCAGTTCTGCACCGTCGAATACTTGATTTCCGCGTTGTCCAGCGCCACCAGTTCCACCACGGCCGCGTGCAACTGGTTTTCATCGCGCATCGGCGCCGTGCAGCCTTCGAGGTAACTCACGTAGCTGCCTTCATCCGCGACAATCAGCGTTCGCTCGAACTGGCCGGACTTCGCCGCGTTGATGCGGAAATACGTCGAAAGCTCCATCGGACAACGCACGCCCTTCGGGATGTAACAGAACGAGCCATCGCTGAAGACCGCCGAGTTCAGCGCCGCGTAGAAGTTGTCCGTGTGCGGCACCACGCTGCCCAGATATTTTTTCACCAGATCCGGATGCTCCTGCACGGCTTCCGAAAACGAGCAGAAGATGACGCCCTTTTCCGCCAGCGTTTCTTTGAACGTCGTGCCCACCGACACGCTGTCGAACACCGCGTCCACCGCCACGCCGGCCAAACGCTCGCGTTCGCGCAAGGGAATACCCAGCTTCTCGTAAGTTTCGAGCAGCTTCGGGTCCACTTCGTCCAAGCTCTTCGGCCCGGCGCCCTTTTTCTTCGGCGCGCTGAAATAGGTGATGTCCTGATAATCAATCGGCGTGTGATGTACCTTGGGCCACGTCGGCTCGGTCATCTTCAGCCAGTGCCGGTACGCCTTCAGCCGCCATTCCAGCAGCCACTCCGGCTCCTTTTTCTTCGTGGAAATGAGGCGGACGATGTCCTCGTTCAATCCCGGCGGCGCGGATTCCGTTTCCACGTCCGTGACGAAGCCGTACTTGTATTCCTTTTTGACGAATCCCTCGATGGTCTCGGTGGCTGTGCTCATGAATGAATAAATCGTTGATTGGCCTTCGCCGCGCGGTCACTTCTTCTTCCCGGCGCATTCCGGGCAGCAACCGCGAATGGAAACTTCCAGATGATTCACTCGGAACCCGTCCGGAATGTGCGCCCCGCTGACCCGCGGCTTGGCGTCCAGGTCGATGTCGTAAATCCGCCCGCATTCGTCGCAATAAAAATGGCAATGCTCCTTCATGTTGGGACAGTAACGCGACGCTGTGCGGTCCAGGTTTACCTGCCGGACCAGCCCGCACTTCACGAGGGCATCCAGGCAGTTATAAACCGTCGCCATGGAAATGTCCGGCATCGTTTGTTTGGACCGCATGAAGACCTCTTCCGCCGTCGGATGGTCTCGATGCTCCAGCAGCACTTCATAAACATGCTGGCGTTGCGGCGTGAAACGAAACCCGCTGGTGGCGAGCTTCTGATTCAATTCCGCGTTAAACCTTGCGCTTTCAACCGAACTCATATAGTTAGAATTATTCTAAACTGGGAGAATGTCAATAATTGGAATGATTCTAAATCGCAACTTTGCTTGCCATCACTTTCAACAAGATTGGTCTTTCGATTTGTTCAATTACCTGCCCGCCAATAGCTTGCCGATCCGGTCAATCTATTTCTTCCCGCTCTTCTCCCGCATCAAATACTCCGGGAAGTCCGCCGGCTTGGAGCCCGCCTTGCGCCGCAGGTTCTGCGAGCCGCCGCGGTCCGGGAACAACGGGATGCTCATGCCATCGATCTTTTCCATCTCGGTGAACAATTTTTTGCGCATGCCCTCGGCCAGCGCTTTGTATTGCGGATCGTTGATGAGGTTCTTCGATTCGGTCGGGTCATATTGGATATCGTACAACTCGTCGATGTCCCACAGGCCATAGTAACGGATGAACTTGTATTGATTCTCGCGGATGGCGTGCATCGTGGGCGTCTGCGGGAAGTTGCGCTCCCAGTAATACGCATAGAGGAAGAAATCGCGCCACGGCACCTTCGTCCCCTGGGCCAGCGCAATCATGCTCTGGCCGTCCATGTACGCGGGCGTCTTCAATCCTGCCGCTTCTAGAAACGTCGGCCCCACGTCGATGTTCGCCACCATCTGTTCCACGACGGTGCCAGCTTTGAACAGTTCGGGGCAATGCATCATCATCGGCACGCGCATCGAGGTTTCATACGCGACGCGTTTGTCGATGAGCCCGTGTTCGCCAAACATGAAACCATTGTCGCCCATGTAAATGATGAGCGTCGATTCCAGCAGCTTCTCCTGGCGCAGGTAATCGAGCACGCGGCCGATGCTTTCGTCCACCGCCAGCAACGTCTCGCAATACTGCTGGTAATATTCGTCGATGTTCAGGTCGCTGTGATACGGAAAATCCACGCCGTGCCAGCTGTTGCGCTGGTTCTTCAACCACAGCGGCTTGTCCTTGTAATATTCGTCCGACGCCGTCTTTTCCGCCGGCACCGGTGAGCGCTTGCCCTTGTATCTGCCCTTGTGGCGTTCGGCCGGCATGAATTCCGCATGCACGGCCTTGTGCGAGAGATACACCATGAACGGCTTCTTCGTGTCGCGCGACTTCAACCAGTCCAGCGTGTAATTCGTAAGCTCATCGGTGATGTAACCCTTCTGCGGCACGCGTTGTCCGTCGATGTTCAGACCGTTCTTGCTCGGCAAATACGTGCCTTGCCCGCGGAAGCTCACCCAGCGAGTCCACCCCGGCTGCGGCGCGTCGCTCTCGCCGCCCATGTGCCATTTGCCGAAGAAACCGGTCTGGTAACCCGCCTTTTGCAGATACTGCGAAAAGAAAACGGTCCCCGGCCGGATTGGCGTGTTGTTGTCCACAATCTTGTGCTTGTGCGGATACAGCCCCGTGAGAATGGATGCCCGGCTCGGCGAACACAGCGATGTGGCCACGAATGCGTTCTTCAAATGTACGCCGTTCTTCGCCAGCAAATCCATGTTCGGCGTCTCCAGAAACGGATGCCCCATGAACCCCATCGCATCATACCGATGGTCATCGGTGAGAATCAAAACGATGTTGCGCTGTTTCGCGCCAGGGATCTTTTCGAGAATGAGATCCGGTTCGGCGGCGTGAATCGTCACCATGGCCAGCCCGAGAATGGCCGCCACGCGTAACACGAATTGCTTGAAAGACGTTTGCATCGGGAAATTCTAGGACGCGAACACGCGCCGCGCAACGCGTTTGTCCCGGCGATTATCGCGCTCCTTCGCCGCACGACCTGCTGCGGGTTGTCGTCTCGCTGTCACGCCCGCGACAAGGCATTCTCCGACACGAAAAGATTGCGTTCGCGAAACGGCGCCGGGCTTTCCGCCAGCAAGGTCGCGCGGATGGCCGCGCCGTTGTAGGCAAACCAGGGTTGCTTCAACTTGCGGTCTTCCTGCCAAGCCCAAGCCGGTGGCGGCGCTTTCACCAAGCGCGCCAAAGAAACAGCCACAGCGGCCAGATAGGCATCGATAATTCCCCCTTCGGCGAACCGGCGACTCAATCGTTCGGGTTCCGCCTCAAGCATTTCGGGACGCCGCTCGAGATAGAATTGGTCAAGAAAGTCCGCCAGATGAAAGCTGAACTCCCGCATGTTCTCCGTCCATGCGGCTACTTCAGCCAATGATTCAGGCCGGCGAATCCTAGCGGTTGAGTTCGGCGATGACATCTTCAATCAAGTATTTCGCTCTGATAGGAATTTGCGCCGCCGGGTAGTATTTCTCAACTACGGAATTCACCGCCTCCACTGTGCCTAATCGCAACTGCTTGACGAGAAACTTGATGTCATCCACGTCTCCATGATCGCCCGGCTGACCCGGAATTCGCGAAGCCATGCATTTCATCGCCAGCATGTATTCGGCCGTGGGTGCGGTTACGCGAAGGTTTTCAAATTGAGGCAAGTCTTGATCGTTGACCTCGTGTTGCGTCGAGATGAAGCCTTTTGCGCCATCGTTCAACCAGTTATCTGGCAGCGCCAATTCTTCCTGCACCTCCCGCGCGGCCGCCCTGATGGATTGAGTCGGGTGAAAAATCGCGTCCACGTCCTTTGTTGCCACACGTGCCTTGAAGGCAAGCACCATTGCAGTTCCTCCCAGGAGGCAAATCTCGCCCTGTATGCCATCGCGCTTCAGGCAATCCGAAAGCCGCTTTAACGCCTCGAGAATCTTTTCTCTGGGCAGCCCGCTTTCCATAGCTCAATGATACTCCTGCACCGTCTTCACCGCGTAACCGTTCTTCTTCAACGCCGCGATGCCCAGCGCCGCCGCCCGCGCGCCGCTGATCGTCGTCATGATCGGCGTGTTGGTGTACACCGCCGTCGTGCGAATCTTGATTTCATCCGCGCGCGGTGTCTGGCCGGACGGCGTGTTGATGACGAGCTGGATCTCCCGGTTCTTGAGCAGGTCGATCGCGTTCGGACGGCCCTCGGCGATCTTGTGCAGGCGCTGCACCTTCAGGCCCGCCTTCTCCAGCACCGTCGCCGTGCCGCTGGTGGACACCAGTTCGAAACCCATGTTCGCAAAATCGCGCGCAATGGCCGCCACTTCGTCTTTGTGAGCGTCGCTCACACTGATGAACACGCGCCCGCTCAACGGCAATGGCCCGCCCGCCGCCATCTGCGACTTCGCGTAAGCGATGCCCAGGTCTTCGTCCAGCCCCATGACTTCGCCCGTGGAACGCATCTCCGGCGACAGCAAAATGTCCTGCCCATGAAACCGGTTGAACGGAAACACCGATTCCTTCACCGCCCAATACTGCGGCCAGATTTCCTCGGTGAAACCGAGTTCCTTCAGTGTCTTGCCCGCCATCACTTTCGCCGCCAGTTTCGCCAGCGGCACGCCGATGGCCTTCGACACAAACGGCACCGTGCGTGACGCCCGCGGGTTCACTTCCAGCACATACACCGTGTCGCCCTTCACCGCGTACTGCACGTTCATCAGGCCGATGACTTTCAACTCCTTCGCCATCGCGTGCGTGTAGTCGCGAATCGTTTGAATCACCTTCGGTGACAGCGTGTGCGGCGGCAGCACCATCGCCGCGTCGCCCGAATGCACGCCCGCGAACTCGATGTGCTCCAGCACGCCGCCGAGAACAATGGTCCCTTTCGCCGGGTCGTCGAAATGTCCCACGTCCGCGATGCAATCCACGTCAATCTCCGTCGCGTCCTCCAGAAACTTGTCCACCAGCACCGGTCGCTCCGGCGACGCCTCCACCGCGAAGCGCATGTAATGCTGCAATTCCGCATCGGAATAAACGATCTGCATCGCGCGCCCGCCCAGCACGAACGAGGGCCGCACCAGCACCGGATAACCCAGCCGCTTGGACACCACCAGCGCCTCGTGTTCGTTCGTCGCCAGGCCGTTGGGCGGCTGCGGAATCTTCAGCTTGTCGAGCATCGCGGCGAAGAGCTTGCGATCCTCGGCGATCTCGATGCTTTGCGGCGACGTACCGATGATGTTCACGCCGTTCTTTTGCAGGCCCAGCGCGAGGTTCAGCGGCGTCTGCCCGCCGAATTGCGCGATGGCGCCCCAGCACTTCTCACGCTCGTAAATGTGAAGCACGTCCTCCAGTGTCAACGGCTCGAAAAACAATTTGTCGCTCGTGTCGTAATCGGTCGAAACGGTTTCCGGATTGGAATTCACCATCAACGTCTCGAAGCCGTCCTCCTTCAGCGCGAACGCCGCATGGACGCAGCAATAATCAAATTCAATTCCCTGGCCGATGCGGTTCGGCCCGCCGCCGAGGATCATCACCTTGCGCTTGTCCGACGGCTTGACCTCGTCGTCGCCGCGGTCATAGGTGGAATAATAATAGGGCGTGTAGGCTTCAAATTCCGCGGCGCAAGTGTCGACCAGCCGGTAACTTGGAACCAGGCCGAGCTTCTTGCGCTCGGCGCGGACTTCATCTTCCGTGCGGCCGGTCAGATGGGCAATCTGCCGGTCGGAAAACCCCAGCGACTTCGCTTTGGCCAGCAATTCAGGATTCATGTCTCAAATGCAACGAACCAGCGTCCGAACAAACGGCGGACACTGAAACGAAAAAGGAGCGGAATGTCGAGCGATACATTTTCACAAGGCGGTGCGGAGCCGCTGCCGAGCCGTTGCCGGGCCGCAGCGCAAGTTGGGCGAACGGCGGCGGGGTTTGGGTGATCAATGGCCAATGGCAAATGGCTGAGGGGGAGATTCAGGTTCGAAGTTTTAGTTCAAGGTTCAAGGCCAAAGGTTCAGCCGCGGGGCGGATAGCCGATGGCAATAGCCAATAGCCAACATAGCCAACCGCCAATCCTTGCTTGAGCCCTTCAGCCGTCTGTGCATGATGGTGGGGAGCCATTATGAACACGAAACACCAACCCACTTCATTTTCCCCGGTCACCCGCCGGAGTTTTCTTAAGACCGGCGCGATTGTCGCCGCCGGGATCGCGTCCCTGTCGCTGCCCGCGCGCGCGCAGGTGAACAAGAACAGCAAGCTGCGCATCTTCCAGATTGGCGTCGGCGGCATCGGCGGGATGCAGCGCAACGGATTGAAAGGCCATCCGCAGGTCGAATGGGCCGGCTTCTGCGACGTGGACAGCCGCGAGCTCGACAAGATCAAGAAGCAAATGCCCAACGCCTGGACGCTGGCCGATTATCGGGAAGCCTTCGCCAACAAGGCCGCTGATTTCGACGCGGTGATTGTGGATGTCCCGGACTTCCACCACGCCACGGCGATGACGACCGCGTTGAAGCACAACAAACATATTTACGGCCAGAAGCCGCTCGTGCATCAGCTCGCCGAATTGAAAATGATCCGCGATGGCCTGGCGGCGCGGCCCGGCCTCATCACGCAGATGGGCAATCAGCGCTCCTGCAATCGCGGCCGCATGCTGGCCGTGGAGATTCTGCGCACGAACCAACTGGGCCGTCCGGTCGAGGCCTATGTCTGGACCGGCGGTGTGGCGCGCGGCACTTACTTCGCCGATGCGTGGGCGGCTTATCCGCCCGCCCAACCGGTGCCGGCGTATTTGAACTGGGATTTGTGGTGCGGCCCCATTGACCACGACATGCCCTATAGCGAGGACCTGGCGCCGCGGCGCTGGCGCACGTTCTGGGAAACCGGCGGCGGCCAGTTGGCCGACTGGGGCTGTCACTTGCTCGACCTGCTCTACTTTGCGTACGACCTGCCATCGCCGGAAGCAGTCATCACGCATACGCCCAAGCCGCCGACCGCCGCCCACACGGCGCACAATCAGAGCACCCTCACGTATCCGGGCGGCGGAAAATTCGCGCGCGAAAAGTTTGTCGTGCGGTACAACGACGACGCGCTGCTGCCCTCCTTCGCCGCGTTGAACCTGCCGCCGTTGAAGGTGGGCGCCAATCACACCATGGTCGTGTGCGAAGAAGGCACGCTCCTGCTGCAAGCCGATGGCGTGCCGCAAATTTTCCGCAAAGGCAGGAAAGTGGAGGATGAACCGATGCCGACGGTGGCTCCGCGCAATCATTGGAAGGACTGGGCGGACAACTGTCTCGGCGACCACAAGCCGCTCTGGACGCCCTTCCAGATTGGCTGGCGCATTACGGAACCGGCGTTGCTGGCGGTGAAGGCGACCAAATTTCCGGGCGTGGAATTGCGCTGGGACGCCGCGAATTTCCGTTTCAGCAATCACGAGAAGGCGAACGAGCAAATCCTCTCGCGCAATTACCGTGCGGGCTTCGCGCCACCGGCGGTGGGTTGAAGCGGGGCGATTCGCCCCGGATGAGTCCGGAGTCCGAGTGAGCATGTTTTAGAGCGGCCCATTCGGCTCGCCTCATTAACACCTCGCTTTAGCGAGGTGTGGGAGGGGGGAGACCAAGATTCATAACCGTTTCAACGGTTTTCCCAGCGTGCCCAAACTGTTGAAACAGTTTTCCAATCATCATGGGACGCCAACACCCCGCTGAAGCGGGGTGTTAATGAGAGGGAACCAGTTGATCGGCGCCAGAGTTTTCACCTCGCCGAAAAGAGGCGTCGCAACTTCATCAAACAGCACCGCTGTGCCTTCGTCGGAGCGTGGAAAAATCATTTGAATCCCTGACACCAAAACTGCTCTGATATCCGACGCATGGCCGCCAAGCCGCACCCAGATTACGACCGGATAAGAGACGCCATTCAATCGCTGTCAAAAAAGGGAAAACCGTTTTCGGCAGTTTGCTACCGCTGCACCGAACCGCAGTTCGCCCATCAAATTGTCTCCGGGTTGGGCAGCCAGCTTCACGGCGCGCGCTGGACTCCCCAAAACTCGTTCCCTACAGTTTACCTGTGCGAGACGGCCGAGGCCGCCCTGCAAGAGTATCTGGCGCGCGGGCGGCGGATGAGAATTCCCGACCACAAGTCATTGCCCATGGTCATGGCGTGGGTAAGGGTCAAAATCGCAAATCTCCTGGACACGACCGACGCCGAAATTGCGCCGGTCGTAAACTCGCTGCTGGCGCTGGACAAAATCCATTGGCGGGCCATTCAGGATCGGCGGGAGGCCGTCTCTCAAGCGATTGGACGGGCCATCAACGAAACCTGCTTTTCCGGCCTGATCGCGCCATCGCAAGCCCTGCCCGGCAGTCGCAACGTCATCGTTTTCCCGCAGAAACTGACGCCGCCTGAATCGTTGGGCGCTCCGGCATTGAAGCCGGTTGGTTGAAATAATTCTTGAATTATTTCATAATCTCGTTGATTAGTACAACTATGAGCGGAGCAGTCAAAGAACGTCCGGCCAGAGCGAAGCCGGTGAAACGCGGTTTGGTGAAAGAGCGCGAGAAGCTCTTTGCCAGGCTGCAAGAAATCGACGCGGCCATTGCGGAAACCGGCGCGGACCGCAAAAAATCCGACAAACAGACGCTGGCCGGCTTGCGGGCCGCCTTGGGCTGGAGTCGCAACCAGCTTGCCCGGGTGATGAACGCATCAGATCGCGCCATTGTGAACTGGGAGTCGGGCGATCCCATCAGCCCGGTGTACGCGGCCAAGCTGCGCGAGATTCAGAGCCTTTACAACGAACTCAAACAGTTGATGCCGCCGGAGCAAATCGGCCCGTGGCTGCTGACCGAGCTGGAGGAATTCGAGAACCGCACGCCGGCGGACCTCATCAGCAAAGGCGAGACTGGCCGCGTTTGGGCCTCGCTGTTTTACCTGCGCTCGGGAATGCCCGATTGATCCAGTTGGGTTGTTGAGGATGTTGGTAGCATGGCAATGCCGAGAAAGCGAACGAGGAAATCCCGGGCCGCTCCAATCTCTGAGGCGGAGAGGCGGAAGCGCATTGAGAACTTGATCGCACTCGGATACATCGAGCGGGCGAGCGATGTCCCGGACCATGCCATCCCGGCGCATACCACAGTCCCGGCCAATTCGTGGTACAGCATTCCGATTGCCATTCTATGCGCGGGAAATCTACACTTGCCGCGACTGCGGGCAGAAAACGGTCTGGACTCCGGAACAGAAGTACCAATATTACGAGATCGAAAACGGCAACATGTACGCCAGACGCGTTCGGTGTGATGCCTGTTACCGTAAAGGCACGAATCCATGAACATCCCGCCCTCAGAAAGCGCCCTCTTGATACGCACGGATTTCACTGACCAGAGCGCTTGGGAGAATCTCATCGCCACGGTCAGCGAACCCGAAGACCCGTTCACCTTCAACATGGAGATTGTGGACGACAGAGCGCACAGCGGCGCAACAGTTGAGCAATTGATGGAGTCGCTTCCAGAAGATTATCCGCACAGTTTCATGGTGGTAGCAGACAACGTTGCGATTTCGCAGTCAGACTACCCGCTACTTGTCGTCGATTTGCTGGAGGACCGGGGCCGTCAGTTCCGCGCCGTTGCTGCTCAGATCGCCTCGATAGACAGTAACCTTTCAATTGCAAACATGGGCTTCGACGAGTTTGCGGAACTGGTGGACGATTCCGGAGTCTTTCGCGGCATACCGGGGATGTGAGACAGCGCCTGAGTTTTCACCTCGCCGTAAAGGGGCGCCTCAGGCAGGCTGGACTTGGGCATGAGCTGGTACACGCGACGCAATTTCATCAAACGGACAGTCGCGGCCACGGGAACGGTCGCGCTGGCCGCCGGTTGCCGGCGCCTTCCGGTAACACACGCAGATGCCGTCAATCCCGACGCCATCGAACGCTTGCGCGCCCGGCTCAAGGGACGCCTGATTGTCCCCGCCGATCCCTCCTACGAAAGCGCGCGACGGGTCTTTTATTGGAACGCGGCCACGGAGCGGAGGCCGCGCGTGATCGTGCAATGCGCGCACGAGGAAGATGCGTTGCGGGCGGTGGAGTTTGCGCGGCGTCATGAACTGGAAGTGGCCGCGCGCGCCGGCGGGCACAGTCACCTGGGCTGGGGCTGTTCCCACGGCGTGGTCATCGATCTCTCCGGGATGAAGCGCATCGAGATCGACCCGGCGCGGCGAACGGCCCGCGCCGAAGGCGGCGTGTTGAGCGGCGAGGTGGCGCGTGAAGCGGGCCGGCACGGGCTTGCCCCGGTGCTCGGACAATGTCCCGGAGTGGGCGCCAGCGGCGTCACGCTGGGCGGCGGGCTGGGCTGGCTCTCCGGACTGCACGGCGCTTCGTGCGACAATCTGCTTTCCGCCCGCGTGGTGATCGCGGACGGACGCGTCCTGACCGCCGACGGCGAACGCAATCCCGACCTGTTCTGGGCGTTGCGCGGCGCCGGCGCGAATTTTGGCGTTACCACGTCCTTCGAATACCGGCTTCATCCAATCGGCCCCGTCACGGGAGGCGATATTCATTATTCCGTCCGCGATGCGCGAACAGTATTGCGGTTCTTTCGCGAATTGATGGATGAAGCGCCCGACGCGTTCCAGGCCACGCTCAATCTGACGTCCGGCGAGCGCGGGATTTTCGTGAACTTCTGCCACGCGGGCAGCGAACAGGAAGCCGAACGCACCCTGCGGTCACTTCGGGCCATCGCGCCTCCCGCCAAAGAATTCGTGAAGCGACAGGAGTTTGGCGCGTTCGCGGTAAGACCGGCGGCGACGAATCCCGCCAACACGCCTCCGCCGCAGTTCCGCGGGATTCAAACCGTCTATCGCGACCGGCTGTCGGACGATGTAATCAACATTATTGTGGAGCGCCTGGCGCACGCTGCGCCGGAGGCCATCATGGGAATCAGCCATTACATGCATGGGCAGGTTTGCCGCGTGGCGCCGGGCGCGACGGCGTTTCCGCTGCGGGAGGCAGGCGGATTGAACGTCCGGCTGGCTTATACCTGGAGCGATCCCGAGGCCGGCCGGCGGCTGACCGGGTGGGCCGGCGAATCTTCGCGGCTGCTGCGTCCGCGCGCGGAGGAACGGATTTACGCGAATTTTCAAACGCACGAGACGAGAACCGGCGCGGCCGCCGTTTACGGAGCGAACCTTCCCCGCCTGGCCGCCCTCAAACAAAAATACGACCCGCAGAATTTCTTTCGCCGAAACTCAAATATCGGGTGACGACGCCAGTTTGTGACTGCGAAATCTGGGGATGCGGCGTTACAGGGCGGCCACGATGGCGTCGCCCATTTCGCGGGTGCCGACTTTGCGGGCGTTGGGGTCGCTGGGTGAATAGATGTCGCCGGTGCGGTGGCCGGAGGCGATGGCGCGGCTGACGGCGTTTTCGATGCGCGCCGCGGCGTCGTTCAAGCCGAAGCTGTGGCGCAGCATGAGGGCGGAGGAAAGGATTTGCGCGATGGGGTTCGCCAGGTTCTTGCCCGCAATGTCCGGGGCGGTGCCGCCGGCGGGTTCATAGAAGCCAAACGTGAGCTGGCCTTGCGTCGCGCCGAGGCTGGCGCTGGGCAACATTCCAAGTGAACCGCCCAGCGCGGCGGCTTCGTCGCTGAGGATGTCGCCGAACATGTTTTCGCACAGGACCACGTCAAATTGCGTGGGCTTGAGCACCAGTTGCATCGCGGCGTTATCGACGAACATGTGTTCGAGCGCCACGTCGGCATATTGCTTGCCGATGGTGGTGACGACGTCGCGCCAGAGGACGCCGTTTTCCAGGACGTTGGCTTTGTCGATGCTCGTCACCTTCTTGCGGCGCAGCCGGGCGCTGCGAAAGGCGACGTGCGCGATGCGCTCGATCTCCGGCGTGGTGTAAACCATTGTGTCGATGGCGCGTTGGAATTTCTGGCCGCCGTCGCTGACCTCCTCGGTCTTCTTGGGCTGGCCGAAATACATGCCGCCGGTGAGTTCGCGCACGACGAGGATGTCGATGCCGTCACCCTGGCGTTCCTTCGCCAGTGGACAGGCGAACGCGAGTTCCTTCGGCAGCTTCACGGGACGCAGGTTGGCGAACAGCGAGAACTCCTTGCGCAAGCGCAGCAGCGCGGCGCGTTCGGGTCGTTCTTCCTTCGGAATCGTGGGGTCGCGGTCCGGCAGGCCGACGGAACCAAACAGAATGGCATCCGATTTCCGGCACAAGGCCAGCGTGGCGTCGGGCAGCGCCTTGCCGGCGGCGTCAATGCCGGCCCAGCCGACGGGGGCTTCCGAGATTTCAAACGCGACCGAATCCTTCTTTTCGACGGCGCGCAACACCTTGATGGCCTCGCGCATCACCTCGGGCCCGATGCCATCGCCGGCCAGCGCGGCGATCTTGAACGTTTTCGAACTCATAAATAATGGAGGCGAGAGGGTAGTGAGGCGGGGAGGCGGCGGGAAGGATTTTTTGCGCGCGTTTGAAGCGTGG
>JBFMBT010000006.1:0-47865 GCA_040754875.1 Verrucomicrobiota bacterium
TTCCTTGAACCACACCACATCGCCCGGATCGTGGATTTGGAGGGCGAGGTAGCCGGCGTTGGGGCGTTTGTGGTCGAGCTTGGGCTCGGTCCAGCGGCGTTTGGCGGGCGGGGTGATGGTTTCGGAATCGAAGGCGCTGATGCGCTGGCCGTCGATATCGACGAGGACGCGGCTGCCTTCCAAGGTGATGAGCATGGTGCGCCAGGCGCCGGGCCCGGCCTTCGGGAGGGACGCGGCCTTGGTCAGGCCGTAGATCGCGCCGGTGCGATGCGCGGGGTCGGCGTCCTCGGTGATCTGGACTTCGAACCCGTGATGGACCGCGTACCAGACGCCTTCCTCGGCTTCGGCGGCGGTCATCAATTTCTTGAGCATCTCGGGCGTGAGTTTGCCATTCGGTTCGCGGCGGACGGCGGTGGAAGATTTGTTGGTCCAGGAAAGGATGCCGTCGTCCAGACGGATGTACACGCCGGAGTTGGATTTGGCGTGTTCGGTTTTGAAGATGACGCGGATGCGGCAGTTGCCGAGGCGCTCGTGCGCGTAAACCAAAAGACCCATGCCGCGCTCGTCGCAATCCGTGCGCAGGGAGTCGCCGTCCACGCTGAATTTCCCCCAGCCGATGTGGATCCAATCGGGCGCGACCTTGCCGTCTTTGATGAGCGGAATGGAACGCCACGGGGCGGCGGATTTGGCGTCGGCCGCCAGCGACGTCGCCATGGCGGCGAAGAAAAGCGCGAGAGTCAGCGAGAGATGTTTCATGGTTGAAGCGTACTGTAGCGCCGGGCATGCGGCGTGCAATGGGATTTGGGGCGTGGGGGTTTTGATTTGCGATTGGGGGCGACCACGAATGCACACCAATGGACACGAACGGGAAAATCGACATGTCACTCCCTACGGAGTTCGCGAGGGTGACACGTCAAACGAACTTTCGGGATTTCGGTTGCAGGTGGAGCGCTGCGGCTGGTCTTCGACACAGCCGCGGTCCGAATTATTTCAATGCGCGTTTAAGCCAGATGCGCAAGCGGCGGCGTTCGGGGAGATCGCGGAGGACCCATTGGTCGGAGTGGTTGCGGAAGGGAATGGGTTGAAAGGTGAAGTCGCTGGGGACACCGGTTTCGCGCAGGTAGCTTTCGGCGGCGGCGGTGGAGCCTTCGTGGGTGATGAATTGGGGGCGGGCGCGCAGGCGTTGCAAACGTGCCAGAGCGGACGCACGGTCGGCGCCGGCGTAGGGCCAGCGGGTGTTCACGCCGTCGTAATGGCTGTGCAGGATGAACGCGCACCAGAGGGACGCAATGTCGTCGTTGTGCAAGCCGATGAAGTTGCCGGCAATCGCCCCGCGCGAGAATCCGCAGAGGACAACGCGGTTGGTGTCACCGCCGTAACGCGTGCACACTTCATTCACCGTGGCGCGGCAGTAACGGATGGTTTCATCGACGTCACCCCACCATTTCGTCGCGTTGATCTTTACGCCATTGGTGCTGGCGACGAATGGCATGCAAATCCAGATGAAGCCGCGTCCGCCGGAGATGCCGTAGCCGAGATTGGAGCCTTCGACGGTACCGAGGGAGATGTCGCCAAAGGCATTGGTGTAACCGCCGTTGCCGGCGTATTCGACGAGCACGGGAAATCGTTTGCCGGGCCGCCAGTCGCGCGGAAGGTAAAGCGCGTGATGGACACCGGTGGATTCCCAACCGGTGGTGACGGCGCGCACGCGTTGGCCGGGCGCGGGAAGTCCTTCAGTCATGGGCGGCGTGTGGAGGTCCGGGCGGACGGTGGAGAGGTCGGGGAGCGGCGCGCGGGTCGGGGACGACGGGGAGACACACGCGGTCAGGACGACAAGGAACGCGAAAGCGATGGTGTGGAGCGTGCGGGGCATCGGGTTGGTTCAAAGTTCAAGGTTCGGAGTTCGGAGTTCAAGGGTTAAGTGACGGAGGGGATCGTTGAAGGTGATGAGTTGAAGGGTTGAAGCGTGGGGACGACGTCAAACAAACCTCCGGAGTTACGGTTGCAAGCGACGCGCTGCGACTGGTTTCCGACACAGCCGCAGTCCGAACTGTTTAGAGCCTCGTTACCTCGGCTGCTACGAGATTACAGGTCGAATTTGCCTTCGAACACGAAATCGGCGGGGCCGGTGAGGGTGACGTCGGTGAAGTTCGCCTGCTCCACGCGGAAGCCGACTTCGAGGAGGTCGCCGCCCTGGACCTGCACCTTGACGGGCGACGTGAATTGATGGAGGTGCGCGGCGACGAGCGCCGAGGCCGTGACGCCGGTGCCGCACGCGAGGGTTTCGCCCTCCACGCCGCGCTCGTAGGTGCGCACGCGGATGAAATTCGGGCCTTTGAGCTGGACGAAGTTGACGTTGGTGCCCTTGGGCGCGAAGTGTTGGTGGTAACGAATCTCGGGACCAAGCTGGGAAACCATCGCCTTGTCGGCGTCCGGCACGAAGATGATGGCATGGGGCACGCCGGTGTTCAGCGAGTGGATGCTGAGTTCGCCGATGGACGTAGCGATCGTTTCATCGTGGCGCAGATCACGCGGTGTGGTCAGGTTGATGGTGGGGCGGTCGCCCTGGAACGAAGCGCGAATGACGCCCGCGCCGGTCTCGAAGCTGAGGCTGCCGTTGGTGCCGGCCAACCGTTGCGTGAACCGGGCGAAACAACGCGCGCCGTTGCCGCACATGTCGGCCACCGAGCCGTCGCTGTTGTAAAATTCCCACGCCCAATCCGCCTTGCCCGACGTGTTCGGGATGAGCATGAGCAAACCGTCCGCGCCGATGCCGCGCTGGCGGTTGCAAATGCGGACAACCTGCTCTTTGGAGAGCTTGAGCTTGCGGTCCCGGTTGTCGATGAGCACGAAATCGTTGCCGGCACCGTTCATTTTCGTAAACGCCACAGTCATCGAGGGGAATTTAGGGGGAGCAAGGCGGGGGCGCAAATTCCAAATTGAGAGCAAAGGGAAACCCTGATCCTAATCCTGATCCCAAGCGGCGATTTTGTCGTTGCTTTGTGGGGCGGGTGTGGGGATTTTTGGCGTATGCGAATCACTTTATTTTCCCTTCTTGTGGCATTGTCTGCCGTGACGGCGCGGGCCGGAGTGGATGACATGGCGGCAGCGGCGAACAATCTTCTGGCGGCGCTGGATGACGCGCAACGCGGCAAAGCGGTCTATGAATTGAAGGCGGACGAGCGCCTAAACTGGCATTTCATTCCGAAACCGCGCAACGGGCTTCCCCTGAAAGAAATGACGTCGGGGCAACGGCCGCTGGCGCACGCGTTGCTGGCGTCGGGCATGAGCGCGCAAGGCCAAGCCAAGGCGCTGTCAATCATGAGCCTTGAGCAGATTCTGCACGACGTGGAAAACCGCAGTCCCAAGCGCGATCCGGAATTGTATTACTTCACCATCTTCGGCAAACCGGCGGCGGACGGCACGTGGGGCTGGCGGGTGGAGGGGCATCATTTGTCGGTGAATTACACGTTCGTCAAAGGCCAGGTGGCCGGCACGCCGTCGTTCTTCGGAACCAACCCGGCGGAAGTCCGCGAAGGTCAGCGCAAAGGCCTGCGGTTGCTCGGCGCGGAGGAAGATGTGGCGCGGCAACTCGTGAAGTCGCTCAACGCCGACCAAAAGAAGGCCGCGATTTATGACACCAAGGCCCCGAAGGACATCATCACGGCGGCGGAGCGCAAGGTGAAGGCGCTACAACCCGCCGGCCTGGCGTTCGCCAGGATGTCGCCGGCGCAGAAAGACCTGACGATGGAAGTCATCAAGTTGTATGTCGGTCGCAATCGCGCCGAGATGGCGGAGAAGGACATGGACAAAATTCGCAAGGCGGGCGTGGACAAGATTTCGTTTGCGTGGGCCGGCGGATTGGAGCGCGGCGAAGGGCATTATTATCGCATCCAGGGACCGACGTTCCTGCTGGAGTACGACAACACGCAAAACAACGCGAACCACGTCCACGCCGTGTGGCGGGATTTCGAGAGCGATTTCGGCGAGGACCTGTTGCGCAAGCATTACGACCAGTCCCACGCGAAGTAGCGTTAACAAGGCCCGCCTTCCTTGGAGGTGCGTGCGCGGCCGTGTGCCTGGAAGCGCTCCAAACAAAGAGCCAGAGGACTCTTCCGAGACGCTGGCGCGCACGCCGGATCCCACACCCGTTCGACAAACCAAATTTGATTGCAACATTACGGAACATGGAAGAAGTGAAAACCAAACCACCTGCGTGCGGCAGCATTCACCGCGTGCGGATTGTGGATACCGCGTTTGGCGGCGAAGGCGTGGCGCGCTTGAATGAGTTCGTCGTGTTCGTGCCGTTCGTCATCACCGGCGAGGAGGTGGAAATTGAAATCACCGAGGTGAAGAAACAGTTCGCGCGCGCGCGGCTGCGGAAGGTGCTGACGCCGTCGCCGGAGCGCGTGCAGCCGGAGTGCCGATACTTTGGCGAATGCGGCGGCTGCCAGTATCAGCACATCCGTTACGAGACGCAGTTGCGGATCAAGCACAAGCAGATTGCCGATTTGTTCCAGCGCGTGGGCGGCTTTGCGGAGACGGTCATCGCGCCGGTGGTTCCCTGCCCCAATCCTTACGGGTATCGCAACCGCATCATGATCCGCAGCCAGTGGAACAAGCCGGCACAGAAATTGAACATCGGCTTCCTGCGAAACGACAACAACTGGGTGGTGGACCTGGACGAATGCAAGATTGCCGAGCCGGTGTTGAGCGAGCAAATCAAGCAGGTGCGCGCGAACCCGCCGCCCAAGGGCGGGATCAAGGTGGTGTTGCGCGTGGCGCCGGAAGGCTGGCACGTGCCACGCGACTCTTTCTTCCAAAACAATTTCTTTCTGCTGCCGAAGCTAGTTGAGGTGGTGCGCGAGCGGTTGCGCCTGGCAGGGACGCGGCATTTGATTGATGCGTATTGCGGCGTGGGGTTTTTCGGCATCGAACTGGGCGATTTGGTCGAGAGTTTTGCAGGCGTGGAAATTGACACGCAGGCAGTGAAGGCGGCGCGGCGCAATGCAGCGGAGCACGGGCGCACCAACGGTGAATTCATCCTGGGCGCCACGGAGGAGTTGTTACCGCAGTTGCTGGAGCGCTTTTCCGCCGGCGCGACCAGCGTGGTGATTGATCCGCCGCGCGTGGGCTGCGAAAAGGCGGGGCTGGAATTGCTGCGACAAGTGCGTCCGGCGCAAATCATTTATGTATCGTGCCATCCGGCTACACTGGCCCGGGATCTGAACATTTTGTGCGCGGGAGGTGTCTATAAGTTAACGCAAGTTGTTCCGCTGGACATGTTCCCGCAAACGCAACATGTCGAGTGCGTGGCGGACCTGCGGGCACAACCGGCCATTGACACGGCGGCTTGAAGGTCGGCTTGGCGCAGCGGCAGACGCCGAATTGTAACGGCGCGGCCTGTTTCAAACCTTGTCAAGATGACGCCGCTACAGTCAACTGGCCGCGCTTTATTAAAACTATGAGTCGCTTTAAGGCAGCCGTACGGGTGGCCACCGATATCACTCCTTGGATACTGGGAATCGCGACTCTGTTTGTCTATCTCTTCACCCTGAACCGCTGGGTGACACTGACGAGCCTGCCCATTGTGGCCAAAGTGACCGGGTGGGATTGGTGGACGCCCAATCTGCAGGCGCCCCTTCATTTTCTTTTGACGTATCCCGTCCACTGGCTGCCACCCGGATGGCAGGCGCCCGCTTTGAATTTCTTTTCCGCCGTCTGCGCGGCGCTGACGCTGGCGTTGCTGGCACGCTCGGTGGCATTGCTTCCCCACGACCGGACGCGGGAACAACGGCATCGTGAGCGCAGCGAGCATTCACTGTTAAGCCTGCCATCGAACTGGGTGCCGCCGGCGTTTGCTGTGCTGTTGTGCGGTTTGCAATTGACGTTTTGGGAGCACGCCACGGCCGCGACCGGCGAGATGCTGAACCTGCTGCTGTTCGCCTACGTGGTCCGGTGCCTGTTGGAGTATCGGATTGGCGAGCGCAATTGGTGGTTGTATCGCGCGGCGTTCGTCTTCGCTCTGGCGGCAACGAACGACTGGGCGATGTGGGGATTCGCGCCGGTGTTCCTGGTAGCCGTGGTCTGGATCAAAGGGCGAGGCTTTTTCAACGGCCCGTTCCTGGGCGGCATGGCGGGCGCGGGCGCACTCGGGCTGCTGTTGTATGTTGTCTTGCCCTTCGTAGGTTCCCGGCAGGAATTCGCCGGAGGCACATTCTGGCAATTGCTGAGCCAGGAGTTGCAAACGCAAAAGAACACGTTGCTGCAAATCCCGCGCTGGGTGCCGCTGTTGCTTTCGTTGACCGCGTTTCTGCCGTTGATAACCTTGGGCATCCGTTGGCCAAGCTCGTTGGGAGAAACCAATCCGGCTGCGGCCACGATCAGCAACCTGATGTTTCGAGTGGTTCACCTGGTATTCCTGGGAATCTGCGCCTGGGTGGCATTCGATCCCCCGTTCAGTCCGCGCGTGCTCGGTTTAGGCCTGCCCTTTCTGTCGTTCTATTTTCTCGGCGCGTTGTGCGCGGGTTACTATTTCGGCTACTTCCTGCTGATATTTTCGGAATTCACCGGCAAAGGCTGGCAGCGGCCATCGCGGTTGGTGCGCAGCGTGCACCGCATGCTGCGGGTGGCGCTGTATGCGGGATTCGTGGCGGTTCCGGCGGCGCTTGCCTGGCAAAACGCTCCGCATTTGCTCGCGAACAACAGCTCCGCCTTGCGCCAGTACGCGGAACTGATGGTCAAGGCGGTCCCGGAAAACGCCATCATCGCCAGTGACGATCCGCTGTCGCTTTTGCTCGTGAGCGCCCATGCGAACGGGCTGCAGAGCCAGGTGTCCATCGACACGCGATACCTGTCGCGGGTTTCATATTATCGCAGCCTGGCCAAACGCCACCCCGGAATCATCTTCGATCCCTTCACGCAGTCGGCCCCACCCGAACCGCTTCGCGCCGAAATTCAGGCGAATTTCATGAAGTACCTGACGCTGAGCAACGAAGTTTATTATTTGCACCCGAGTTTCGGCCACCAATGGTTCGAATTGCTCTACCAACAACCACGCGGCTTGGTTTACAAGCTCAAGGCATATCCCCTTGACGCGATTACCGAGCCCGCCTTGACCGACGAACTGCTGGCGGAGAATCAAGCGTTCTGGGCAGGCACCGGCGGCGCTTTTGAAGCGGTGACAGAGCTGGCGCAGCACAAGCGATCGGACCCATTCTATGTCGCACGATATTACTCCAGGACCATCAATTGCTGGGGCGCGCAACTCCAGCGTGCGGGATTGCGCGATGAAGCCAAAGCGGCGTTCACGCAGGCGCTCCAACTTAACGAGGACAACGTCGCCGCGCGGGTGAACCGCGATCAAAAGGCGGACTTTGACGTGCTTGGCCGCTACCGCACGTGGAGCTCGTTGCTGGCTTACAACGGGTCTTTCGATGAAGCCACCGTGTGCGCTCAACTGGGACGCGTGTTCACTCAATTCAACCTGTTGCGTCACGCAGCCGCGCAATTCACCCGCGCGCGCGATCTGGCCCCGGCGAACACCGATTATCATCTGAAACTCGCGGACGTTTACCTGCGTGGGAATCTGCCCGACCAAGTGCTGGCCGTGGTCAACGATCTGCGCGCCAATCACGCGGGCGCCACAACCAACCGGATTCACCGGTTGGAACTGGCCCGGCTCGAAGCCATGGCCAACTTCCAAAAGGGGGACACCAACAATGCCGAAAAGTTGCTCCTCGCGGCGCACAAGCAGGACCCGGACGAAATTGCGCCGCTCGAAGCTCTGACACAGTTGTTCCTGGTTACCGGCCGGCTGGAGGAGGCCATGGCGACGCTTGGCAAGCAGTTGCAACTCGATCCGCAACACGTTGGAGCGCTGGTCAACAAGGCGGCCTTGCTCATGCACGCAAAGGATTATCAGGCTGCGCTGGGCGCCCTGGATACGGCGCTGAACGTTGACCCGTACAATGTGTTGGCGCTTCAGAACCGCGCCATCACCTGCCTGAATCTCGGCCGGTTCGAGGTCGCAAAACGGGATCTAGAAACGCTTCGAGGAATCTCCCCGAACTTGCCGGCCATTTACTTCAATCTGGGGGAAATCGCCTATCACACCAAGAAGGCCAGGGAAGCCATGCTCAACTACGAGAAATTCCTCAAATTCGTTCCGTCGGGATCACCCGATGCGATCAAGGCCGCCCAGCGGCTGAAGGAATTGAGGGGAGGATAGCAATTTCAGGATCACATCCATGCGCGTCACGCATGTCATCACGAGGTTGATTGTCGGCGGAGCGCAGGAAAACACCGTGGCTTCGGTCCTTGGCCTTCTGGACCGCCACCACGTTGACGTTGATTTGTTTTCCGGACCAACCACCGGCCCCGAAGGCTCCCTGGAGTCCAGCTTCGCCGAATGTCCGCACTTATTGACCATCGTTCCCGACCTTGTCCGCCCCGTTCGTCCGTGGAAGGATTTGCGAGCGTTGTTGCAACTCACGCGCCTTTTTCGCGAGCGCCGGCCCGACATCGTTCACACACACAGTGGAAAGGCCGGCGTGCTGGGCCGTCTGGCCGCCCGTCGTGCCGGCGTACCGGTGATTGTCCACACCATTCACGGACCGTCGTTCGGCAAATTCCAAGGCGCGGTGGCCAACGCCGCATTCACCGCCGCCGAGCGCAGCGCCGCGCGCTGCACCACGCACTTCGTCGTCGTCGCCAACGCGATGGCCGAACAATACCTCGCCGCCGTCATCGGCAAGCCGGAACAATATTCGCGCATCTTCAGCGGTTTTCCGTTGGAGCCATTCCTGGACGCGCAAAACGACCTTGCCCTGCGCGCAAAGCTCGGCCTCGCCCCGGATGATTTCGTGGTCGGCAAGATTGCGCGCTTGTTCGAACTCAAGGGGCACGATGATTTATTCAAGGTCGCACCCGAACTGGTGAAGCGTTGTCCGCACCTGAAATTCCTGCTCGTCGGCGACGGCAACTGGCGCGGTCGCTTCGAATCGATGGCGAGGCAGCTTGGCCTGCAGAAGCATTTCGTGTTCACGGGCCTGGTGCCGCCCGCGCAGGTGCCTCAATTGGTCGGCATCATGGACGCGCTGGTGCATCTGTCGTTGCGCGAAGGATTGCCCCGCGCATTGCCGCAGGCGCTGGCGGCGGGCAAGCCGATCGTCGCGTATGATTGCGATGGCGCGAAGGAAGTTTGCTTGGAGAACGAAACCGGGTTCCTCCTGCCGCCGGGTGACCTGGCCGGCTTGCAGGAACGCCTGGCACGATTGGCGGACGGTTCGGCGTTGCGGCAACGGCTCGGCGCGCGCGGGCGGGCGCTGGTTCAACAATGGTTTCCCGTGGAAAAGATGGTGGACGATCTTTACACTCTTTACGTGAAACTCCTCGCGGGCAGGCAGACAACCTCGGGCGCGTGACCATTGTGAGCTTTCCTTTCAGTGTTTATTTCATGGCCTTTGTCGGCGCGTGCGCCAGCACGGCCATCGCCCTGCCGCTCTGGCGCGCCTGGTGCATCAAGGACAATCTCGTGGATGACCCGGGCCACCGCAAGATTCACGACACGCCGATTCCCCTCGCCGGCGGCCTGGCGGTGATGACGGGTTTTCTCGTGCCCATCCTCGCCGGTGCGACGCTCGTAAATTTCATCGGCGGGCAATCTTTTGAATCCAATGTGTCCATCGGCCCGGTCAGCGGCGTTGGTGTGAAATTTCCAAATCTCGTCGGTTCCGACGCACTGACGTACGGCCTCAGCGCGCGCGCGTTGCAATTGGGCACCATTCTCATCGGCGCCGTGGCCATGGTGGTGCTCGGCTGGCTCGACGACAAACATGAATTGAAACCAGCCGGCAAGTTCACCGGCCAATTCGTCATCGCCGCGCTTGTCGCCGCCTCCGGTGTGCGCATCACCTTGTTCGTGGACAATCTGCTGTTCAGCTACGCGGTGACGATTCTCTGGATTCTCACGCTCATCAACGCCTTCAACTTCATGGACAACATGAACGGCCTGTGCGGCGGCCTGGGCGCCATCTCGGCGTGGTTCTTCGCGCTCATTGCGGCGAGCCACGGGCAATATCTCGTCGCGACACTCGGCTTCCTGACTTGCGGCGCGCTGCTGGGTTTCCTGCCGTTCAATTTCCCCAAAGCCAGTGCGTTCCTCGGCGACGCCGGCAGCCACCTGGTCGGTTATCTCATGGCGGTCATGGCCATCCTCCCCCACTTCTATTCCGAGGAAAATCCGCGCTCGCTCGCAGTGCTCAGCCCGTTGTTGATTCTCGCCGTGCCCCTCGGCGATCTGGTGTGGGTCGTGATTCTGCGCACGCGCATGGGCAAACCGTTCTGGATTGGGGACACCAACCACCTCTCGCACCGGCTCGTGCGCCGTGGCCTGAGCAAAACGGCGGCCGTCCTCGTCATCTGGCTGCTGGCCGCCGCCGCCGGCACTCTGGCGTTACTCTGATCCGCGCGCCCCGTTCTTTGCGGCCTTTTCCGTGAACAGCGGATTCTTCGGCAGGTTCAACAGTCGTTGCGATTCCTCAAATAGAAACTCCATCTGTGTAAACGGCTGGTAATTGATGTCCTGCCAGCGCACCAAGCCATCGCCGTCCACCAGAAACGTGCCGTGCAACGGCACGTTCTCGAAATCATCAAACGCGCGATACGCCTTGAACACCTTCAGCTTCTCATCCGACACCAGCGGGAACGGAAATCCGCCTTCCGATTCACTCTTCGCAAACGTCTTCTTCAACCCTTCGGCTGTGTCCGTGCTGACCGCCACAATCGAAATGCCCGCCTCCGCGAATCTCTTCGTCATCGGCGCGAACGCGTTCAACTGCTGGATGCAATGGCTGCATCCGTAACCCAAATAGAACACCACGATGACCGGCTTGCCGCGATATAAACGCAGCGAAATCTTTTTCCCATTCGCATCCGGAAGGCTCCAATCCGGCGCGGGTGACGGCTGCCACCGGAACGGGCCGAGCTTGCTCAAACCCGGACGCTGGCCGACATCGCCCGCAGCCTTCGGTTTGATGCGCCAGTTTGACGAGAACTTCAAATCCTTCGCGACAGGCAGCAGGCGTTGAAACACCGGCATGTCCAGATCAATCTCCGCCGAGAGGTCGCGCAGTTCGAAGAAATTTGAGTAAGCCAGCGCATACTTGCCCGTGCGATACAGAATGTCCACGTAACTGGCCAGCGGCTGAACCTGCTTCTTGCCGGAATTGGCGGCCTCGCGCGCGAGTTGCTCCGCCTTTTGTTTGTCGCCCAATTCCAGCCATGTGCGCGCCAGGCGCTCCTTCTGGATGTCCTTCGTCTTGCCCAATTGTTCACGGGCGGTGGCAACATTTCCTTTCGCCAGTGCGCTCAGAGCTCGCAGCTCCGCCAGTGCGGACTCAAGTGTTTGCGTGCGGCTCGGCGTGCTCGACCTGCCGGCGGGCGCGCGATTGGTCGAGGTATTGGACGGTTTCGGCTCCTCTGTCGCCGGTTTTTCCGCCGGCGTGCCCTCCTTACGACCCTCCGCCGATTCCGAACTCTCGCTGCGTCGCCGCGTGGCCGGCGTTGCCTTCTTCTCGCGCTCCAACATCTGCTGCAATTCGCCTATGACCGCTTCGCCCTTCGCCGGTTCGCCCAGCGCAAAATGCGCCAGCCCCACCGCGTGCTTGATGCGGATGCGCTCGTCCAAATCTTCCTTCGGCTCCAGATACATCGTTTTGCTGAGCGACAGCAGTTCCGGCCACAATTCATACCGCGTCAGCACTTCCAACAACCGCGTCCGCCCATATCCGTAACTGGTGCCCGCGTAAGGACTGCGCGTGCTGTTGGTGGACGTTGTCCCGGAACGCCGCGCCAGCCGCGGCAATTCAATCATGTTTTCCGCCAGTTCAATCGCGTCATGCACCCGCCCGATAAACACCAGGTCGCGCACCAACCACTCGTTGTTGTGCGCGTAATTGTGAATCTGGTCCGGCAACACGCGGTCCTGCATCATGTGCAGATGGTCCACGCGCGCCGACGCTTCCTGCTGCCACGCCGCGTCGGAATAACGCTGCACCTTTGAGTAAATATGCCCCGGCATGTGCCACATGTGCGCGATGCCGAAGGACGATTGCCCGCACAACGCCGCCGAGCCCAGCGCGTTCTCTGCCTTCTTGCTGTCCCACAAATGGATGCGGTAATGATGCACCGGATGCATCGGTTCCACCGCCAGCACCTCGCCGATCAAATTGTTCACTGCGTCGTAATCCTTGATGGGATTGCTGCCGTTGCTTTCCCATGTTTGCAACGCCAGAAACGCCTTGATCTCGATGTCATCGGGAAACTCCTTCGCCATCGCCGTGTAGCCGTCAATCAACTGCTTCTCCCGCTCCTTGTTCGATTTCTTCTCGTCCGCGTAGTACTTCGCCAGATTTTCAATCCACAGTTGCTCGCGGCGCGACGCCTTGCCCTTGAGTGCGCTCGCCCTCGCGATGAATTCCTTTGCCCGTTTGGCGTTTTTCTCGTTCGCCATCGCCATGCCCCAATACGCCATCGCGCAATCCGGATCGAGCACCGCCATCTGCCGGAACGAGCGCTCCGCCTCGAAATACCAGAACCCATGCAGTTGCCCGACGCCCTGATTGAAAAACGCCTGCGCCTCCGCGCTGGATGTCGTCACGCGAAAGTCCACATGCCCGGTCCCCTTCATCAAATACGCCTTCTGGCGCGGTCCTTCGTTGAACACTTCGCCATGCGAAGAATGCCCCGGCAATGGTCCCGGTTCCTGCGCGCGCACCGGGGATGTCCACACCAATGCCGCCAGCGTCGCCAGTAGAATACGAGAAATTGTATGCATGTAATTGCGTGACGGAATCACCAACTCGCGGGACCCCGGGTTCCCTATAATCAACACAGCCGCAGCGGGTTCGCAAGGGGATTCCGGGCCGCCAGCCAAATCAGACTGGCGTTGCGCCCCGGAATCTCCAACAATGTCCCGAAATTTCAGGCATGGCCGGAAAAGCAAAACCCAAAAAAACAGTGGCGTTGTTTGGCGGCAGTTTCAACCCGCCCGGCCTGCACCATCGCGGCATCGCCGAGCGCCTCATCCGCCACTTCGACGAAGTCCTGGTCATCCCCTGCGGCCCGCGCCCCGACAAACAGGCCACCAACGACGTGGATCCCATCTACCGCGCCGTGATGACCGACATCGCCTTTCGCGGCCTCCCACGCGTCGCCGTCGAACTGTTCGACCTCGAGCAAGCCACGTTCACCCGCACGCATCAGTTGCAAGACATGTTCGCCCATCGCGGCGAACTGTGGCACGTCGTCGGCACCGACCTCATCCAGGGCGGTCACAAGGGCCGTTCCTACATTCAACGTTTCTGGCAGAAAGGCCGCGAAATCTGGGAACGCCTCAACTTCGCCGTCATCGTGCGTCCCGGTTATCATTTCAACCAGGCCGACCTCCCGCCGCATCATCACGTCATTGAATTTGATTGCGACGGCTCCAGCCGTTCCATCCGCGAACGCCTCTTCCGCCATCAATCCATCACCGCCATGGTCACGCCCGAGGTCGAGCAATACATCGACCTCCACGGCCTCTACCGCGGCAGCATCCCCGCGCGCGTCGCGCGGTTCACCCTGGAGCAACCGCGCCTGCTCATCATCGCCGATGAACGCAACCCCAAGGCCGTTGAGCTGGCGAAAAAATTCAAGCCCTTCCGCAACGCGAAGAATCCCAATTGCGTGCTCGTGCTCGGCGGCGACGGCAGCATGTTGCGCGCGATCCGCAAACACTGGCGCCTGCGCCTCCCGTTCCTTGGCATCAACGCCGGCCACATCGGCTTTCTCATGAATGATGCCGAGGAGATTCACCGCGAACCGTTGTTCCCGCTCGACCTCATTCTGCACCAGATGCCGTTGATCTATCTGGAAATGACCGACCCCAAAGGCCAGCCCCATCAGGCCCTCGCCTTCAACGACGCCTGGATGGAGCGCGCCGGCAGCCAGACCGCGTGGATTGAGGTCAAGGTCAACGAACGCGTGCGCCTCCCGCGTCTCGTGTGCGACGGCGCGTTGCTCTCCACCGCCGCCGGTTCCACCGCCTACGCGCGCGCCATGGGCGCCACGCCATTGCTCGCCGACACACCGGCGTGGGTGCTCGTCGGCTCCAACGTCATGCGCCCCATGAATTGGAAATCCGCACTGCTCACGCACGATTCACAAGTCGAACTGCGCGCCCACGATGTCGCCAAGCGACCCGTGCGCGCCTACGCCGACGGCGTGGCCCAGGGCGAAGTCGAAACCATGCGCGCCCGCATCAGCCGCATCGCCGCCGCCGAACTCGCCTTCCTCCCCACCCACGACATGGCGGAAAAAATCGCGCAAATCCAATTCCCCGCGCACCCCTAGCCGTCGGTCCGCAATTCGTAGCGGCCGACGTAAGGAGGCTCTGACATCGGAACCACCAACGACTGGATTCTCCAACACGCAGTCGAACGATCGACGCCCTCGATTCCGCCTCCCTCTCCCCAAGGGAGAGGGCTGGGGTGAGGGGGAAGGCAGTGATAATCAACTCGGAATGTTCGCGCTTTCCGCGACATCGCAAACCCGTCCCCAATCGCAAATCAAAAATCAAAAATCGCAAATCCCGTCACTTCACAAACCCCTGCTCCTTCAACCAAAACGCGCAATCCTTCGTCCACGGATGCCGCGACTCCGGGTCCCATTGTCCCGTGCCCAGTCCCAACCCATGCCGCCCGTTTCGATAAATGTGCAAATCAAACGGCACGCCATTGCGTTGCAGCGCCGCCGCAAATTCCAGCGCGTTCTCCACCTTCACCGCCTTGTCCTCCGCCGTGTGCCAGATGAACGTCGGCGGCGTTTCCTTCGTCACCTGCAATTCATTGGACATCAGCTTCACCAGTTCCGGCGACGGATTTTCGCCCAGCAAATTCCGCTTCGACCCCGCGTGCGTCAACGGCCCCATGCTGATCACCGGATAACAAAGAATGCCTGCATCCGGCCGCGAACTCACCTTGTCGATGGGATCGGTCGCGCTCGCATTTCCCGCATCAAAATGCGTCAACGCCGTTGATGCCAGATGTCCGCCCGCCGATGAGCCCATCACGCCGATGCGCTTCGGGTCCAGTTTCCATTTCTCCGCATTCGCGCGCACATAGCGGATCGCCCGCGAAACATCCTGCATCATCACCGGATGCCGGTAACCGCCCGAGCCCAGGCGGTACTTCAACACGAATCCAGCGATCCCCTGCTCGTTCAACCACAGCGCGTAATCACGCCCCTCGTGCGGCGCCAGCCCGCCGTAGCCGCCGCCCGGACAAATCACAAACGCCGCCCCCGTCGCCTTGCCCGGATTCGGCATGTAGGCCGTCAACGTGGGAATATCCTTGTCTTCCTTGCCCAGCGCGCCCGGCGCGCCGTTCGGCCACAGCGGGAACGGATCGCGCGGCGGCTGTTGCGCGTGAAGGGTGATCGTCAGTGCTCCGAATGCCAGCAATGTTTGCAACGTTTTCATCATGATGTGCCGCGAGCATACGCAGGCGTTCCGCTATTTCAATCCTCACCTTGCCGCTCCACCGTCCCCTGTGCTAGCCTCCGCGCCACACCCGACATGCAACTCGCCGACCTGAACTGGCCCGCCGTCCACGCGCTCAGCAAAGACACGCCCATCGTCTTCCCCATCGCCGCGCTCGAACAACACGGCCCGCACCTGCCTGTTTTCACCGACAGCCTCCTGCTCGGCGAAATCACCCGCCGCGCCGCCGAACGCACCGGCGCGCGCGTCCTGTTCGCGCCGTTGTTCTGGCTCGGCAACTCCGAGCATCACCTCGATTTCCCCGGCACGTTGTCCGCGTCGCCCCGCGTTTATCTCGACACGCTCCACGATCTCGCGGAAAATTTTCTTCACCACGGTTTCCGGCGAATCATTTTCCTCAACGGCCACGGCGGAAATGACGTGCCCGCCAAGCAAGCCACCTTCGAACTCCGCCAGCGCCATCGCGATCGCAACGACCTCCTCCTGCTCGTCGCCACGTATTGGAACCTCGCCGATGCCGCGCGCATCGCAAAACTCGGCACGCGCCAATCCCAGATGAGCCACGCGTGCGAATGGGAAACCTCGATGATTCTGCGCCTCGCGCCGCAACTCGTCGGCAATCTCGCGTCGCTCGAACCCGTCGAGCCCGGCAACGCCTTCGAACCCGCCACCCGCGCGTGGATCACCAAGGACCGCACCGCGCCCGGCTACATCGGCCACCCGCGCGACGCCACCGCCGACAAAGGCGAAGCACTCTTCCAGATTTTTGCCGACGGCGTCGTTGCGTTGCTCGAACGCGCCGTCGCCTGGGATGGGAAAGGTTGGAACGGATGAGCGACGCCGCCCGCGAGCGCTCGTCTGCGTGGAAATGGTGGGTCTGCGGCCTGCTCCTGTGCGCCTCCACCATCAACTACATGGACCGCCAGACGCTCGCCAACGCCGCGGTCCGCATCACGCGCGAATTCGAACTCTCGCAGGAACAATACGGCAACCTCGAACTCGCCTTCGGCTGGGCCTTCGCCGCCGGTTCGCTCGTGTTCGGCTGGCTTGCCGACCGCGTGGCTGTGCGCTGGCTGTATCCCGCTGTGCTTGCGTTGTGGTCGCTCGTCGGCTTTGCCACGGGCCTTGTGGAAACCTACTCCGGCCTGCTCGTTTGCCGCACGCTCCTCGGCCTTTTCGAAGCTGGCCATTGGCCCTGCGCCATCAAGACCACGCAACGCCTCCTCGAATCCAAAGACCGCACCATGGGCAACAGCGTCCTGCAAGCCGGCACCTCCGTCGGCGCTGTCATCACGCCGCTCCTGATGAACCTGCTCATGACCGATGAAGCCGGCAGTTGGCGCTTCAGTTTCCAAGCCATCGGCGCCATCGGCCTGCTCTGGATTTTTTTCTGGTTCGCCATGATTCGCAAAAATGAAATGGGCGTCATTCGCGCCGCGCCTTCCTCCAGTGCAACCGCCGACCACAGTTTCTGGCGCGTTCTTTTCAGCCGCCGTTTCATCATCATCCTGTTCATCATTTCGCTCATCAACACCGCGTGGCAATTGCTCCGCGCCTGGCTCCCCAAATTCATGATCGAAGGCCGCGGCTACGCCGAATCCGCTGCGCTCAATTTCAACGCCCTGTTCTACGTCGCCACCGACATCGGGTGCCTCGGCGCGGGCGCGGCCACGCTTTGGTTGCATCGCCGCGCGCTCTCCGTTCACAGCGCGCGCCTTGTCACGTTTGCCTGTTGCGCCGCCCTCACCGCGCTCGGCGTGTTCGCCTCCACCCTGCCCAAGGGCTGGCCGTTGCTGGCCGTGCTGTTGCTCGTCGGCGCGGGCGCGCTTGGACTCTTCCCCACCTACCACGCGCTCACTCAGGAACTCACGCCCATCCATCAGGGCAAGGTCACCGGCATCGCGGGCGTCGTCGCCTGGGCCATCGGCTCGCCCGCGCATAAATTCTTTGGCCGCTACATCGACCAGACCGGCTCCTTCGACCGCGGCCTGGCCATCGCCGGCCTCCTCCCCGTCCTCGCCTTCCTCGCCCTCTGGCTCTTCTGGAACCTCGGCGAAAAGCCCGCGAATGAATCCCCTGCCTGACGCGTCAGAAATATATGCCCAACGCCCCGCGCACCAATCTTCCGGACCGCGGCTGTGGCCTCGCCCAGCCGCAGCGCCCCACCTGCAACCACACCACCGAAGGTTCGTTCGACAAATGTCCCCACTCTTTAACTCTTCAACTCTTTTAACGCTTCAACCCTTCAACTCATGTAACCCATGTAACTCATTTAACCATTTAACTCTTTCAGATGACCCGCCGCGAATTCACCACCACCCTTGCGCTCGCCACCGCCTCCGCGCCCCTCACCACCTTCGCCGCCTCGCGCTCGCGCCGCCCCAAAGTCGCCCTCCTCGCCACCGAGGTGAAGCGCTACTCCCACGCCCAACACTTCGTCGATCGCCTCCTCGAAGGCTATGGCTGGCGCGGCGCGCATCATCGTCCGCCACTCGAACTCGCCGGCTTTTATGTGGACCAATTTCCCGACAACGACCTCGCCCGCGAACGCGCCCAACGCCACAATCTGAAGATCTACCCCACCATCGCCGAGGCGCTCACCCTCGGCACCTCGAAGCTCGCCGTCGATGGCGTCCTCATCATCGGCGAACACGGCGATTATCCCAAAAATGAAAAGGGCCAGCGACTTTATCCGCGCTACAAGTGGTTCAAGGAAATCGTCGAAGTCTTCGAGCGCACCGGCCGCTCCGTTCCCGTCTTCAACGACAAACATCTGTCCACCGACTGGCCCGAGGCAGTCGAAATGGTCGAAGAATCCCGCCGCCTCGGCTTCGCCTTCCTGGCTGGCTCATCACTCCCCGTCACCTGGCGCATTCCTTCGCTGGAACTCCCCATCAATTGCGCGCTCGAAGAAAGCGTGTGTGCCTGCTACGGCGGCATCGATTCGTACGATTTCCACGGACTCGAAACCGCCCAATGCATGTCCGAGCGCCGCGCCGGCGGCGAAGCAGGTGTGAAATCCATTCATGCAGTGCAAGGCGATATTGTGTGGGAGATGCTGAAAGACCGCCCGCAAACGCGCGACCTGCTTCTCGCCGCCTTGTCCCGCAGTCACACCCTCAGCGCGCCGGAAGGTTACACCTTCGCCGTGCCCAGCTTCGAACCCCTGCGCGTCGCCAGCCCCAACACCACCGCCTATTTTATCGAACACCTCGACGGCTTCCGCACCTCCATGTTCCTGCTCAACGGCAACACCGCTTCCGTCGCCGGGCTTGACCAAAAATCCCGCGACGCCCTCTGGCTGGGCCGCTCCGTGCGCGACTTCACCTACGCCGGCCGCTTGAAAAACGGCAAAGTCGAATCCTGCAAATTCCATCTCCCAATGCCTCCCTGGTATGCGACGCTCGCCGATTTCTTCAATCCGCTGATGAACCACATCGAAACCACCGTCATCGAACGCAAGGCCCCCTATCCCGTCGAGCGCACCCTGCTCACCACCGGCATGACCACCTTCGCCGTCGAATCCCTTTTCCAAAAGCAACCGCTCGCCACTCCCGAACTTAAAGTCCCCTACCGCGCCCCCTCCGAATCAAATTTCTGGAGAGCATGAAACCACTTTTCTCCCCATCGTCCTCGTCCTCCTCCTCGTCCTCGTCCTCGAAACGATTACCTCGTAGCAGCCCACGTGAGAAGGCTCTAATTCGAGCACCATCAACGTTCCCCTCCTGGGAGGGGTTAGGGGTGGGTTCTCCGCGAAACCTTACGTGTCATTTTCGCATGGCCTCCACACACCGCCGAAGGTTCGTTCAATGCTCCCCGTTCCCTTATCCGTGTTCATACCTGTCCATCCGTGGTTAAAAATCTTTTCCCCCAAACGTCACCATGGCCAGTGAATTCAAAAAGCTAGCGATAATCTGCGAGGAGTTTGCGGTGCCGTCGCCAGCCCAGCAATTGGTGGATCGCTTTCTCATCGGCTATCCGCGCGACGGCCAATTCCATCGCGCAGCAGAGTTGAAGATCGCTGTGTCTCTCGCCGGAAGTGAAAACTCAGCCGAGTTGCAACGGCGGCACAAGGACTTTCCCGACCGCTTTTGGGACGGACTCACTCGCGACGCTGATGCCGTGTTGATTGTGCTGCGCAATCGTGGGGCCGTGGCGCGCGCGGGATTAACTAATGTGCTCGAATCGCTTCGACCCGGCACGCCGGTCTTCATCCACGGCGCGCTCGCGATGACCGGCACTCAGGCGCTTGGGCTAAGGAGATTCAGCGAATCGCGCAACATTCCACTCGTGTCAGGCAGTGCCTTGAGCGTCACCTGGCGCCTTCCAGAAATAGATTTGCCGCAAGACACGCCCTTGAAAGAAGCCCTCATCGTCGTTCAAGGTGAATTCCTCAATGGCGAAATCGACGCCCTCGAAAGCCTTTTGCCCATCATCGAACGCCGCCGTGGCGGCGAATCCGGCGTACGTCGCATCCGTTATTTGCAGGACGCCGAAGTCTGGCGTGCCGGCGACAAAAAGGAATGGTCCTGGCCCCTGCTCGCCTCCGCCATTTCGCGCTCCGATTCCCCGCAAGGCGACCCCGTGACCGACGGCCGCACCCAGGACCTCGTCGGCCTCGGCCTCGTGCCGAAACTCGCCCGCCACCCGCGCGCCTGGCTCCTCGACCACCGCGACGGCCTCCGCACCACGCTCCTCGTCCTCGATGACGTCGTGGCCGACTACAACTTCGCCGTCCAATCCCGCGAAGGAAAAATCTGGTCCGCCCAACTCTATCGCCCGCCCCGTCCGGCCGAACACGAATACAGCCGCCTCGCCGAAGTCCTCGAAGACTACTTCGGCACCGGCAAACCGCCCTGGTCCATCGACCGCAGTTGCCTCATCGCCGGCCTGCTCGAAGCCTTCACCCGCACCACCAACCACACCGGCAAATGGATCGATACGCTCAATTTAACGCCGTAGCGCGCCGCTCCCCTCTTGGGAGGGGCTAGGGGTGGGTTTTCGCAGCGCCCCACCTGCAACCAGACCGCAGGAGGTTCGTTGACCTTTCCATCGTCCTTCGTCCTCGAACCGCCATCCAACCACACCACCAAGAATTCGTTTGGATCACTCCACCATTCCATCCCCCGCGCCCCAGCGCGACCGAAACAAACGAACGGGGTAACCACGAATCGACACGAAAGAACACGAATTCGGACCAGCCGCGAGGGAGCGTGATTAGCGCTTATGCGCTTCAACTCTTCCACGCTACAACCATCGTTCGTCCCCCTGGGACGCCCGACAATAGCCCACCGATTTATCGGTGGGTAAATGCGGCGATTGAGCCAAGCCCCCAAGGGGCGAAAGAATGTGCCTGAATCGATTTGCGTGGTGGAATTCTTTCGTCCCTGGCGGGACTCGCTGGTTTTTTGGTGATCGCGAACCCACCGTTGAAACGGTGGGCTATGGTCGGTCGCCCTTCGGGCTACGGGGCCCGGACCGCGCGACTCCAGTCGCGCTTACGACATGACCAACCAAGCGAGGGGTGATTTCACCCGGACTGTCGCACCCCATCGTAAGCGGGCAGAATGCCCGCGGTCCGCAGACTGGCGCGTCCACCACACGCACGGCATTTGCGAAGCCTGATATTTCCACCACCACGCCCGTGAGCCGGCTCATTCTCAAAGTCCCGCCAGGGACGCCCGAAAATAGCCCAGCGATTCATCGCTGGGTCCGCCGCCTTCGAATATCCCAAAGCCCCGGAGGGGCGACAGATCTCGTTGTGATTCAAGTAGCCCCAATCGGGGATTCTCCTTCCGCACCACCACTCCCGTCGGATCCATTACCGCAGATGCAATTCTGTTCACGATTTCGGAAATCCGTGGTAATACTTTTGCGGAGTAACTCCAAGCCTTTGATCATGTCACGCAGAACGTACACCATCATAACAGGCGCGCTGGCTTCCGTTCTCGTCGCCTTTGGCTTGTTCCTGTTCATACGCGCTAGATCCAGTTCTGCTCGCCGCAGTTGCATTGCCATATTAAGGCAAATCGACGCGGCGACGCAGAATTGGGCGGTTGAACATCGTAAAACCACGAACGATGTCCCCGCCTGGAGCGATCTGTTTGAGGTCCAGCGATACTGGGGTGGGCGCGCTCCCGCCTGCCCTCAAGGTGGCACATACACACTCGGTCGCGTCGCTGATAGCCCTCGCTGCTCCATTCCTGAGCACAATCTTGACTGGGCCGTAGTCGAAGTGATGGATGAGTCTGGCGCCGTCGTAATCGGCGCCACGGTCACCGTGCTTACCAATTCAAGCCCTGCGTGGCGGGACGACACCAGCGGTTTTGGTGGCGTCCGCGTCCTCGTGCTATCCGGCCCCCAAACCATCGAAATCTCCAAGCCCGGCTTCAACTCTCAAACCGTCCCCATGCCCACCAACTGGCCTTTGCGCGTAACCCTGAAACGCCGCGTGGAATAGGCGCAAACGTCACTGAGTTGATGCGCCTCTTGCGTTCGAAATTGTTTGTCACTATTTTCACCCCAGTAAACGAGCGAGTGAACTCCATGGAAAAATGCATCGCGTGCGGCAGCGGACCCGTCGTTCCCGGGAAACTGGGCGTTCCAGGACCGGTTCAATTTGATTCCGGATTGTTTGCGCCTGATGAATTCAAACACCGGATGACTTTGTCGCTGCCTCTTGGGTTGAGTGTTCACAAAACCGCAACCCTTTGCCTGCGCTGCGGCTGGGTTCATGCAAACGCGGATCTCAAGGACGTTGACCAACAGGTAAAAACTTTTGGCTCACCCGGTTTACAAAGATGTTTCGCCGCCGGTCACACGGCCCTTACGCCTGATTTTGTGTGCCTCCAATGCCGATCGCCCAAAACAGTGGCCGGCAAGTATCTCATCCAGCCGCTAAAATTCCTTCCGCAAGATTGGGAAGGGTTCGTGAGTACGGTTGTCGTGTCTGGCAGAACCTTCAACGTTGGTACGCCCGGCGTTCTCTGCCTCGAATGCGGCTTCCTGTCGATGCTCGCCAACGTCACCGAAGCCGAGCGATTGATACAAGCCAAAGGGTCTGATCAGTTGCGCGAGAACTGGCGGCGAGCGCAGGAAGTCAAACCGTTACAGGGAGCTTCCGTTGAGCCGCTCCGAAACTACTTCAGGGAAGCCGGACAAACCCGCAACCCTTCTGCGCCGGTTTTTTTGACCGTCGCTGGAGTCATCAGCCTGCTTCTCGTGGCGCTGCCGTGGTGGATTTTCCCCAAACCGACCTGGTGGAATATCCTCATATTCGGAATCATGGTGCCTTTGGGGGTCTTTCTCAAAGCTTACCACGCCACACGCGAACATTAGGAATCCCCCTACACCCCTTCCGGCCTTCTTTCGTCCCTGACGGGACTTCATTCAAATTTGGGCCGGCCATTCCCACCGATGAGTCGGTGGGCTATTGCCGGTCGTCCCTGGCGGGACTTCGTATCCCCGAACCCGCGTCCTCAGATAGCGCTTGTCAGCGTCAATCAGCGGTTCACCCTCACCCCTTCATTTTCTGTCCCGCATCTTTCTGTCAGCTCCCCATTTGCGCTCCTTGTGCTTTTTGTGGCCATCCCTACTTCGCCGCCAATTCATGCCCCCGCCGGTAGAGCCGGTTCGCGTACCGGCGCTGCAATTTCTGGTAATGCGTGCTGGCCTTTTTCGGGTCGTGACCGAACTTCGCCGCCATTTTCCGGCGAATCGTTCTCAGCCATTCCAGCCCATCATCACGTTTCGTCTTCATCGTTCTGCTCCAGCAGTAGCAACGCCTACCGGGATGCTCTTTTAAGGGTCGTCCAGTTGGATTCGATCAATGTGCTTCCGGCCCGCACCAACTTGGTCTTTCGCTGGACATCGGCCTCCTTCATCCGCGTGTGGATGTGGACCTCGACAATTTCTTCGGGCAGGCACCGAAAGCACCTCGCCAAGGCGTTGATAAATGGCAGCTCCTCCAAACGCCAAACAGCAGGCTGCTGATTGTTTCGCGCATCCGGCTTGGTGCGTGGAAATAAGTAGATGCAAGGGGGCGGCACGCTTCTGCCGCTTGCCAGTTTTGTCGCACGTCCGGCGGTCAAGAGCTTCGGACAAGGGCGCGCAAGTGTGCCGCAAAGCATGTCCCAAATGACCAAAGCGTCCACGCGCTGACTCTCGGCCAGAATTGCGCCGCCCAGCCTGGTATGTATTCCTGACCATGCATTATGCCGCGGATCCGCCCCGGAGTTTTGGCAGAGCGACCAGATAAAAAATTCGTCCGCGTTTGCCGGGCGTTGAAAAATAGTCGTGTTGTTGCCGTCAAGGCAGCCTTTGGCCTCAAAAACAGCCCGGTGTCCCCCGTGCATTTCGATTTGGTAGTCGTGCCGGTCACCGCCACCTGTAAAGAAATAATTCGCTATGGCGCCGGAGGCATTCATGTATCCAAGCACTTCCTCAAGAAAGTCGCGTTTCACGGACATTGAGGCTGCCTGAGAGCCTCGCAAACGCTCGATCGCGCTTTGGAATATCCCCGAACTCCAGAATTCACCTTCCGGCAAGCCGTGCGTTCCAATACTGGGGGCTGCTGCCTTTAACTCAGCGGCGTATTTTTCGATGCGCTCCCGAGTTTCGGGCAGCAACGCACAAGGAATGACCTCTGGTTTTGTGTTCTCAGCCATTGATCGCAGAAGAATCAGCCATTTCGCGCCAGCCGATATGCTCCCAGTTTTTGCGAGCGCGCTGACACCACAGGGGAAAACTCGGCATCCCAAACAGGATTCAAATAATGGCGGGCGATCCATTCAACAACAGGCACACACACGGCGTCTCCGAAGCCAAAAAGGGCCTGATTTAGAGGCACATTGATAACGAAACCATCGGCGCCCATAAGGCGGGCGCATTCGCGAGGAGTCAGCAGACGCACCGCAAAGCGCCCCCTCCCGGCCGCAAAGAGAATCTGCCTGCCACTCCCCCCGCGTGGAGTCCTAAGGCACCCGGCGATTCCATCCGTGCGCAGTTCCGCCATCGAACGATTGTTGCGAACTCGCCGAAAGACAGTGCCGTAACTGATTTGCTCACCTTGGATCATCGCTTCTGCCTGGGTTCGGTGCTTGGGACTCATTTGATTGAGCAAATACTCAGATCGTTCCCGACTCCACCACATCTGCGAATTGGGGGACAAGTCCTCAAGCACATCCTCCAGTCGCATCCTCAATTTCGGAAGAGGAGGCAGCGGCCGGATTCGCCAATTGATGTCCCCATTCCACATTATGAAATCTGCCAAAGCAGCGGGTCGGCAATCACTTTCGTAAAATCTTGGCGTTTCGTTCAATACCATGGAATTGGACACCCGCGTGCCAATCACGAAAAGACGTTGCCGGCTCTGTGGAACGAACCGCGCCGCATCAATGATGAGTGTGTCAACAGCGTAACCAATTCGGTTCAGCGCCAGCAACGCCTCCCGGAAATCGTTGCCATCGTGCGAGGTTAAAAACCCGGTCACATTTTCAAGCAAGACGATCGCCGGGCGACGCGATCCCATTTTGGTGAGAATTTCGACGAATCCCCAAAAGGCGGACGATTGGGATCCTTTCAGTCCTTTTCGCGCTCCCGCCAACGACAGGTCATTGCAAGGAAATGAAGCAGTGGCTAAGCCAATATTCGGAACCCGTGAAGCGTCTAGTTGATGAATGTCCCCCGGCGCCAATTCCGCCGATTCACCAAAGTGATCCTGATACATCCGCCGCTTGTCCTCGTCAAAATCGTTGGCGAACGCGACACGCCAACCCGCGCGTTCCAGCCCCATGCGCATCAGCCCGATTCCGGCAAAAAATTCCGCGAATGTTTTCATAGCCTGCTTTTCACCTCGCGCTGCATTTGAAATCAATCCCTTCGGCGTTTCAATGCTTTTGTTAGCCGGCTTGTTACACGTGATGGAGTATTCAATTCGTGTTCCCAAATCCTCAATACATTCCACCCGGCCTTTCGCAAGACACGCACCGTTGCCTTATCCCGCGTCACGTTTCGTTGGATTTTCCTTAGCCAGTATTCGCGGTTTGTCGCGGGAACACGCAAGTGCCGCTTACAACCGTGCCAAAAACACCCATCCACAAAAACGGCCAGCTTTGATCTCAAGAACACAAAATCAGGTTTGCCGCACAACCGTGAACCGCGCCGCCAGCCTGCTATCTTTTGACCTCGGAGAATTCGAACAAATCTAATCTCTGTAGCTTTGTTCCCCCGCGACCGAACAGCCGCCATTATCTTGGAACGCTTTGCTCTGCTGAACGTGTCAGCCATTTCCTGCGTTTGGTTTCCGTTTCACGTCATTTAATTCCGGAAAAACTTTCAACGAGCGCTACTTCGCCATCACTATCTCCAACGTCTCCTCCCGCTTGTGCGGCGCGTCTTCCTCCGGCTCGACATCGCTGGCCGGTGGCGGCACCAACGGCTTGGGCGCGTGATCGGTCACCTGCTCGTCCACCTTGTGGAACTTCACGCTGACAATCTTGCTGACGCCGTGCTCTTGCATCGTCACGCCGTAGAGCACGTCCGCCATGCCGATGGTCCGCTTGTTGTGCGTGATGATGACGAATTGCGAATGTTCCAGAAACCGTTGCAGCACGCGGATGAACCGGTTGATGTTCGATTCGTCCAGCGGCGCGTCCAGTTCGTCCAGCACGCAGAACGGGCTCGGCTTCACCTGGTAAATCGCGAACAACAACGACACGGCCGTCATCGTCTGCTCGCCGCCCGACAGCAGCGAGATGCTCTGCAACTGTTTGCCCGGCGGGCGCGCCACGATGTCGATGCCGCTCTCCAGCACGTCCCCTTCCTCGGCCAGGATGAGGTCCGCTTTGCCGCCGCCGAAAATCTCGACGAACATCGTCCGGAAATTGTCGCGAATCTGGTTGAACGTGCTGGTGAACATCTCGCGCGTCTGTGTGTTGATGCGGTTGATGACATCCACCAGTTGTTCCTTCGCCTTCACCAAGTCATCGTGCTGCTGCGTCAGGAACTGGTAACGCTGCTCGGTTTCCTCGTATTCCTCGATGGCCACCAGGTTCACCGGGCCCATCTCCTCGATTCGCTTCTGCAACGCCGCCACCTGCTCCGCCACCGCGTCCCAATCCGTCGCCGCGCCGCTGGCCGCCATCTGGTCGGGCGACATCGTCTCCACGCGCGGCTGCCCGCCGTCCGCGTAGGTGATGGTGATGCACTCGCTGCGCACGTCGTCGATGTTCACCTGGTACTTCTGCTGCACCCGCTCGCGCAGGTTCTGCACCGACATGTGTTTCTGCGCCAGCTCGACCTCCAGCGCGCCGCGTTTCTCCTGCAACTCCGTCAACCGCCGCCGCGCCTCGCGCAAGCCTTCTTCGCGCGATGAAATGTCCGCATCCAGCGTGTCGCGCTCGGCGATCAATTCCGTTGTCCGCAAATTCACCTGCTCGCGCTCGTGCTGGAGCGACTCCATCTTCTGGCGTGATTCCTCGATCTCCGCCTCCGCCTGCGCCTTGCGCGAGATGACCGAGGAAATCTCATTGCGCCGCTGCGTGACCAGGTTCTTCAACTCGACGATGCGATGTTCCAGCGGCTGCTTCTGGTTGCGGTAAGACGCGCACAACTGCTCCTCGGTCGCCAGCGCCACCTTCGCCTCGGTCAACGCCGTGTTCGCGCCATCGCGCTGTTGCCGCAGCGATTCCAGGCCTTCGTTCAAGCCGGTCAACTGGCCCTGCAAATTGCGCTCACGCTCCTCGTGCTGCGCCACCTGCGCCGCCAGCCCGTCGCGCTTCTTCGTCGATTCCGCGTCATGCGCCGCCAGCGACTGGATTTCATACACCACCGTGTCGATCTTCTGGTGCAGCACGCGCTGGGAGTTTTGCAGCGCCTTGAATTCGCCTTCGTGCGTGGCAATCGCGACCTCCTGGTTGCGCAGTTCCGCCTGCGCCTGCTGGAGGCTCGCCTGCAATTCCGTCTGCTCGCTCGTCAACGCGCCCTTGCGCCGGCTCGCTTCGTTCACCTTCTCCTGCAACTGCGCCAGTTGCCCCTGCAATTCGGAAATCTGGTTCTTGCGCCCGAGGATCGACGACGGCGCCTTGCCCGACGACCCGTTGGCCGCGCCGCCGGTGAACACGCCGTGGCGGCTCAACAGTTCGCCCCCCAGCGTCACGAAATCATAGCGCCCCTGCGATTCGCGCCAGCCCGCCGTGGCCGTCTTCAAGTCCGGCACAATCAACGTGCGCGCCAGCAAGCCGCCCAGCAGCCTGCCCACGCCGTTGTTCGTATGCACCACGGACAGCGCCGAAACCGCCGCGCTCAACGCGCTGGGATTCTCGCCCGCCGCCGGAGCGACAAACGGTTCCGCGGCGTCGCCCTGCGCCTCCGCGAACGCCAGCGCCGCGATGCTCGCGCGCCCCTTCTTGTTCGTGTTCAGGTCCGCCAGAATGGCTTCCGCGTTTTCCGGCTGCTCCGTCAGCACCAGTTGCAGATGATGCCCCAGCGCCGATTCCACGGCCGTCACATATTGGTCCGGCACCTGGATCTTGTCCGCCAGCGAGCCCAGGACGCCCTGGGATTGTTTCAAAGCCGCCAGAGCGCCCGCGCTGAAACCCTCGTGGGATTCCTGCAATTGTTCCAGCACGTTCAGGCGCGAGCGCTTCTCGGCTTGTTGACGCAGCCATTGGTCCAGCTCCTGCGTCGCCTGCGCCAGCTCTCCCGCGAGCTGCCGCAACCTCGTCTGTCGTTCCTCGACCGACCCGCGTTGAGAGAGGATGCCCCGTTTCTCCGCTTCAACGTTCGCAGCAAATTCCTGCAACCGCGCCTCCAGGCGCACGCGCTCTTCCTCCAGTTGCACCTTCTCGGACGAAAGTTTCTCCAGGCGCACCACGTTGCCCTGCTTCTGCAAATCCAGCGCGTTGATCTCGTTGCGCACGCGCGTCAATTGCTGCGCCGCGCCAAACAAATCGTTCTGCGCCTTGCGGATGGCCTCCTGCTTCGCGTACAGCTCCTGCTCCACCACGCGCAACGCGTCCTGCTTGGCCGTCAAATTCCGGCGATGCTGCTCCAGCGTCTCCGTCGAGACGCGCAGCCGCTCCGTCACCGACGCCAGCTCTTCCTCCGCGGCGAGGCGGCGTTCCTCGGCCTGGTTGATGTCGCTCAGCGCCTTGGTGTTCTGCGATTCCAGTTCGTGGAGTTTTTCCTGGTTGAAATGAATGCGGCTGTCGTGCCGGTCCAACTGGCCCTTGAGTTCCAGGCCCTTCTGTTGCGAGAGATTGATTTCCTGGTCCAGCTCGGCGTGTTGCTCGCGCAAGTGGGCGATTTCGCCTTCGCTGCGCATCACCGTTTCCGAGCACGCCTCGATCTCGATGCGCAGTTTATCGACGTGCGTCTGGCGCTCGTAAATCTCCGTCTGCAACACATCGAAGTGATGCCGCGCCAGTTGCGTGTCCAGGTGCTGGAGTTCGACGCTGATCTGCTTGTAACGGCGCGCCTTGCCCGCCTGGCGTTGCAGCGAGCCAATCTGGCGCTTCACTTCGCGGATGAGGTCGGCCACGCGCAAGAGGTTTTGCTCGGTGTGCTCGAGCTTGCGCAGGGATTCGCGCTTCTGCGCCTTAAACTTCGTGATGCCAGCGGCTTCTTCGAACACCAGGCGGCGATCCTCCGGTTTGCTGGAGAGAATCTGCGTGATGTTGCCCTGGGCCATGATGCTGTAGCTGGTCCGGCCCACGCCCGTGCCCATGAACAATTGCTGGATGTCCTTGAGGCGGCACGGGGTTTTGTTGATGAAGTATTCGCTGCCGCCATCGCGGAACACGCGCCGAGTCAGAGTGACTTCATTATAAGCAATTTCCACGCCGGCGGCCTTGAGGTGTTCCTCGTCCACGTCGCCGATGGTGAGGGAAACCTCGGCCATGGACATGGGCTTGCGGCCGTCGGTGCCGTTGAAGATGACGTCAGCCATTTCGCCGCCGCGCAGAGCCTTGGCGGATTGTTCGCCCAGTACCCAACGGATAGCGTCGGCGACGTTGGACTTGCCACACCCATTGGGGCCGACGATGGCGGTGATGCCTGGCTGGAAATTCAGCGTGGTCTTGTCGGCGAACGACTTGAACCCGAGAGCCGTCAAGTTCTTCAAATACATGGTGCTTAAATAAATACCATACCACTCACCCAAGTAAAGCGGAAAAACCACAATATGCTGTGGTGTCTAGGCGCAAGTTATTCACAAAACCACAATCTATCGGGGTATCCAAATCCCTTGGCCGCCAACCCAAAACCGCGAAAATTGAGGCTTGATAATCAAGCACTTGCAACAAACCTGCCGATTCCGCCCGCTTCCGCCCGATATCGGCGCTTTTGTCCTATCACGCCATTTGCCCAAAAGGTCAAATGCTAGCCAGCCAAAAAGTGAGCCGAACTTGGCCGAGCGGTGGTGGGATGGTTCGCCCGTGCGGGGCCAAAGCGCGTCCTCGTCATCCATTGAACGAAATACTGCCGCGCAAAATTCAGCTCGCCGCCAGTGCGATGCCTTGATCGTTGACTCGGTAGGCTGGGGCGGCGCCGTCCTGGGTGACAACGAACTCGGCCAGACGGCACGCCTTGCGGAGCACTTCAGCCGGCGCGTCGGCGCGCTGGAGGAGTCCGAACAACAGCGCCGCCAGAAATGCATCGCCCGCGCCGACGCTGTCGCGCACCAGCACCGGGCGCGCGGGCTCCCAATGCCAGGTGCCGTCCATGAGCAAACCGGCGCCGGCGGCCCCCGCCGTGAGGCAGACGCGCTCGACGCCGGAACGACGGGCGAAGCGGCGGACGGCGTCCCCCAATTCGGCGAGCGGCAGCAATTCGTTCATCAAGCGTCCAAGTTCCTGATCGTTAAGCTTGATGAGCGTCGCGTGGCGGGCCAGCGCCCAAACTCGATCCGCCGAGTCGTAGGGCGCGCGGAGATTGACATCGAACACCTTGAGAGCGTTGGGACAAAGACTCAGCAAGGCTCCGAGCTGGTCGTAGTTGTGTTCGGAACGTTGCGCGAGGGTGCCATAGACAACTGCGCCGCAGTGGGGCGCGAGTTTGAGGACGGCCGGCGGCACGTCGATGCAATCCCAGGCAACGTTTTCCACAATCTCGAAGGCGGGACTTCCGCCGACCATCGTGACGCGGGCGAGGCCGGTGGGCCGCGAAGGGTGCCTGGTGACGGTGGAGGTATCAATGCCCCACGACTGGAGGCGCTGGAGCAATTCCTCACCCAACTGATCACAGCCCACCGCCGTGACGGGTATGGGATGCATTCCAAGATGTTTGAGATGATAGGCGACATTGATGGGCGCGCCGCCGGGGAACATTCCGCGCGGCAGCGAATCCCAGAGAATTTCGCCAAAGCAAATGACGGTTTTGGAAAGATCGTCAGTCATGAGCAAGGGATTCGGGACTCAATTGCAGTTCGTGGCAGGCGTGGATGTAGGCGGCGGCGGACCAGGCCTGGAAGGCCTTGCCCATGGGGCGGCCGGTGCGGCTGTGAATCCATTCGTTAAATTCCCAATCCTGGTTCTTCCCGAGGCGATTGGCCTGCGCGAGTTTGAGCAGCTCGCGGCAGGCGACGTCGCGCAAACCGAGCCGATGAATGAAGCGAACCCACATGCCGCCGATGAACGGCCACGTGCCGCCGTTGTGGTAATGGCCGGGAAGATTCAGCAGGTTGACGGTGTAATACGGACGCCAGTCGGGATCGCCTGCCTGCACGGTGGGATAGAGGTTGGCGACGGGATAAGGTTCATTGACGCCAACGCCCCACATGAATTTGAAGGCCGTGCGGGCGCGGTCCACGTCCAGCACGTTGGCGAGGAACGCCTGGAGATTGCCGAGGACGTCGCAGCGCCAGTTGAAATTAAAGGGCGTGATTTCCGCGAGCAGGTAGAGCGAATCGCCGACGGAGAATTGCTGGTCGGCAAAGGTGGCGGTGGCCGACGGATCGCGCAGCTTGGTCGAAGGCCAGAACGAGGCGAGGATGCGGCTGCGAATGGTTTGCGCGCGGCGCAGCCAGTCGGCGGCGGCATCAAGTTTCTTCTGAAATTCCAACAAACGTCCGTAAGCGAGCGCGGCGCGGTACCAGAGCACCTCATCATAAAGGACGTGGTAGCTGCGGCCGAAGAGGTCGGTCCAATCGCCGGCCTCGGGAATTTCCAGCAGCGCGTCGTTGTTGCTGTCGAGCGCGGAGAAGAAATACATGACGCGGTCCAAAGGATCGGAATATTTCGCGAGCAATTCCCAGTCCTCATGTTTGCGGACATAGAGGTAAAAAGCGATGATGGCCCAGAGACCGCTGTCGATGGAACAGATGCCGCCGATGCCGCTGTAGTCGGGCTCGCCCGTTTCGAGCCGGACATTGGCCGGAATCTGGCCGTTCGGCGCAAGGTGGTCGAAGAGTGTGCGCAAGGTGGCGAGTTGCGCGGCGCGGATGTCTTCGTCCGGCAGGTCGATGGTGCCGGCGATGGTGATGGAACCATCGCGCGCCCAGACGCTGCGATAATTGGCGTCGGTGCCGGTGATCTCGTTGTCCGCCGGCGAACAGGCGGAGAAGCCGGTGGGCGTGATGTTCTTGCGGAGGGCGATCAAGGCGCGGCGGTAACCTTCCTCAATGAATTCGCGTTCGGCATTGGTGAGCGTGCTGAGCGCCTCGCGCGAAAAGAGCCGGCGCATGGCGGGGTCCAGATCCGCGGGCCGTGTGGCGGCGCGATCAACGGAAGGCGCCTCGGCGATGACACCAAAATGCGCAAGGCCTTCCAGGACGCCGTCGGCAAATATGCGGGTGGCACTGTAAGTCGGGAGATGAACGACCGCTTCGTGAAGTTCGGGCTGCGCGTTTTCCACGACGATGCCGCGCACGCCGGGCAGCAGAAACATGCTGCTGTCATTGCCGGAATCACCGGTGACGAGAACCTGTTCGAGCGGCAGACCGATGCGGCGGCAAAGCCACTGAAGGGCGTGGCCCTTGCTGGTATTGGCGGGGAGCACATCGAGGTCGCGCGAACTGGAATAAATGACGGAAACCTTGAGGCCGGCATCGGCCAGTTGCGAGCGCAGCGCATGGAGTGCCTCGGGACTCGCCTGGTGCAGGTACCAACTGGATTTGTAAGGATGAAGGAATTCGGGCGGCTGGCGGGTGACGCCCGGAAAGGCGGCGAGGATTTCCTCAATCTTCGCCAGATCCCAGCCGTCGCGAAACTGGTCGTTGAACTCGGTGACAGGCTGCTTGCGCTTGCCGTCGTAGAGCTGGGTGCCGACGCCGGCGATGATGTAATCGGGCCACGGGAGGGAGCCTTCCTTGAGCAACGCGAGCACATCGTCCACGAGACGTCCGGAATCGTAGCACAGGAGCGGGCGCTGGCGGGCGGCAAGATTCTCCCACGTTTGCTTGAAACGGCGGGTGGATTCGAGGTTGCCGAGCAGCGTGCCGTCGAGGTCGGAACAGAAAAGTTTAATCGGCGTCATTCCAAGGTTCGTCCCATTCGGTATCGGTTAAGGCAAAGGTTTCCGTGGCGCGCTGTTCGACCAGGGCGACGATCTGCTGGGCGACGCCAGTCCAGGTGAACAAGCTGCGAGCCTTGTGGGCGCCCATGCGGGAGAGGCGCGAACGCAGGCGCGGATGTTTCAAGACTTTAAGAATCATAACACCGAGGTCCTCGCGGTCAAACGGATCGGCATAGAGCGCATGCCGGCCGAAGGTCAGCGCGCGATAAAGACCGCCGTGAACGGTGACAACGGTGGGCGTGCCGCAAGCCATGGCTTCGATGGCCGTCATGCCGAACGGCTCGTAGCGGCTGGACAGGACGAAAACGTCGGCGGCGCGATAGTAGTCGGCGAGTTCCTCGTCCGGGATGAAATTGCCAAAGCAAACATGATCCGTGAGGCCCAGTTGGGCGACCAGGTCCTTCAATTCGCCCAGGATTTGTTCTTCGTTGGGCGTGAGGCTGGCGCCGCCGACGGCGAGATGAAGCAAGGCCTGCGGGTCCCGCTGGGCGACCATCTGGAACCCGTGAATGAGCAGATCATATCCTTTGTTGCGGGCGAGCCGGCCAATCGCCATGACGACCGGGCCGTTGAAACCGAAGCGCTGGCGGAGCGCCGAACGGCTGGCCTCACTGACGGGATAGAAGCGCGTGTCATCGTAGCCGGGCGGAACCATGCGGCATTTCTCGGGCGCGAGTTCGTAGTCCTGCCGCAGCACGGCTCCTTGTTGCGGAGTGGTGGCGATCACCATGTCGGCCGTGCCGCAGAGGAGGCGTTCGTGGTGGATGCGCTGGGTGAAGTTGTATTGCTTTTCGAAGCGGGCCGCATCACCGGGAAAGTCCGCCTCCATCTGGCGTTTCTTCCACATGCCCAGCGAGTGCGGCGTGAACAGATGCGGCACGGCGAGCACATCGCTCAAATGTTGCGCGGCCACCCCGGCGTCCCAGTAATGACTGTTGATGAATTCGTATTTGAGGCCGTGACGCTGGATGAAGCGCAAGGCGTTTTCGCCCCAGGCCGGCAGTTTCTCGTGGAGATACTCCTTGGGGATGAAATTGGGACCGCCGCAACGGGCGCGGACGATGCGGACCTGTTCGGCCACCGGCTCGATTTCCGGCTGGTCTTCAAACTGGCGGGTCCAGATGTCCACTTCGTAGCCGAGTTGGGCGAGTTTTTTCGACAGCTCGATCACATACACGACCTGGCCGCCGGTGTCAGCCGCGCCAAGGGGTGGCTGGGCGGCGACGTAACCGTGCGTGGAAACCATCGCGATGCGAGGGAGGTTTGAGTTGGAGTTCAGGGAGTTGTCATTCATGCGGTGGCAAATTTTTCCGTGTCCATGCCGCCATTGAGACCGGCAAGCCGCCAGTCCGAATCCTGGCGCAGATAGATGGTCTGCGTGGGAAATGCGAAGCTGATGCGCTCGTCGTCGAAGCGTCGTTTCAGTTCCAGATTCAAATGTTGGAAGTTCAGCAGGTATTCCTTGAAATCAGTGGATTCCCACCAGTGCACGACCAGGATATTAAGGGAGGCGCTCTCAAACTTGTTGAAGCTGATAATGAGGTCGGAAGTCTTGGGGTGCGGGCGGTAGATTTCGTCGATGATCTGCATGGCGCGTTGGACACGCTCGGCGGGTGTGTCGTAAGTGACGCCGATGTTCATGACGGTTTTGATGTTGGGGCGCTTGCTGACGTTGGTGAGCGTGGCGTTGGCCATGGTGCGGTTGGGCACCGTGATGAGGTAGCCGTCGAGGTGGCGGATGCGCGTGCTGCGCAGGCCGATGGATTCGACGATGCCGTCGAGCGTGTCCAACTGGATGCGGTCGCCGACGCGGAACGGTTTGTCGGCAAAGAGGGCGACGGCGCCAAAGAGATTGGAGAGGGTGTCCTGCGCGGCGAGGCCAACGGCGAGGCCGCCGATGGACAGGGAAGCCAGCAACCCGGTGACGTTCATGCCGAGGTTCTGGGAGGTGACGAGCACGGCAACAATGGTGACGAACACCTTCAGGCTCTTGCGGATCACCGGGAACAGTTGCATGTCCACCACGACCTCCCCTTCCCCTTCGACGCGCTTCTGCCACATGCCCATGCCGAGGTCCACAAACTTGAGGGCCACGTAGGTGAGCGAAACCGCGACAACGATCTTGAGCGCGTTGGAAATAAAGACCTGCGCCCAATCCGGCCAGGCGAAGACACGCAGGCCGATGTGCAGGAGGATCACAAAGGAAACCACCTTCACCGGGCCGCGCACCAGTTCGAGGATGAGGTCGTCGATCTGGGATTTCGTTTTCGCGGCGAGGCGGCGCAGCTCCACCTGAAGGAGGTAATCAAGCAGTTTCGAAATGTAAAAAGCGAGGACGATGTAAATCAAGGCGGCCAGGTACTGCCAGAGCGGGTTGCCCAGGACCGGGGTTTGGAGCGGCTCGACACGGTCGAGGCCGAAGGTAAGCCAAGTGTTGGTGATGGCGCCAGGGGCGGTCGCGGTGGAAGTGGCATTGGTAGGTGCGGTGTTGGTTGGGGCGTCCGCCGCGTAAACGCCCGCGCCGCAGGTCAAAAGCAAGCAACCCAGGCGGGGGAGGAGCCAATGACTGAGTCTTGATACGTCCAGTTTGTTCATTGCTACAACACTCATGATTCCAGCTCGGCGGGATGGTTCAGCGCGGGACCAAAAAGCACAACCGTCCACGGAGCGAATGCCCGATGGCGGCCCGACCATCATGAAATCCTCCGGAAGGCGGTGCCCTCCGGACCCTTTTCCCCGCAGGAAGAACCCGCGAAGCGTCAAACGTTATTGCTAACCTAACACAAGTGCGCGGCGGATGCGCAAGCGGTTTCTTGGATTTTTTTTGCCCACTCTCAAACGCACGCTGGCGGTTGTCCCGCCAAATCGTATCGACGACCTGCCCCGCTTGGATTAAACCACGGACATGCAACAACGCTTGCTCGGCAAAACCGGACTGCAATTGCCCATCCTCAGCTTCGGCGCGTCCTCGCTCGGACAGGAGTTCCGCCCGGTGTCCCTCGAGGAAGCGCTGAAATCCGTCCGCGTCGCGCTGGATTGCGGATTGAACTTCATCGATACGTCGCCTTTCTACGGGCGCGGCATGAGCGAGGTATTGCTGGGCATCGCGTTGCGCGACGTCCCGCGCGATAGTTACAAGCTCTGCACGAAGCTGGGCCGCTACGATTTACAGCACTTTGATTTCTCCGCCAAACGCGTGGCTGAAAGCGTTGATGTCAGCCTCCACCGCCTCGGCACCGACCACCTGGACATCGTGCTCTGCCACGACATCGAGTTCGTGGAGATGCAGCAGATCGTGGATGAAACGATTCCCGCGCTGCGCAAAATTCAGCAACAGGGCAAGGTGCGCTTCCTCGGGTTCAGCGGTTATCCGCAAAAGATTTTCCAGTTCATCTGCGACCAGACAGCGGTCGATTGCGTGCTGAGCTACAACCAATACACGCTGCAAAACACGCGCTTTGCCGATGATTCCATTCCCTATCTCAAGGCCAAAGGCGTCGGCGTGATGAATGCCGGCCCGTTCAGCGCGCGCCTGCTCACCAACGCGCCGCTGCCCAAGTGGCTGAAGGAACCCGAGAACGTGAAGGCCGCGGCGCGCCAGGCCGCCGAGCATTGCGCAAAGAAGGGAATCGACATCGCCAAGCTGGCGCTGCAATTCTCGATTGCCAATCCGGACATCGCCACCACCATCGCCGGCAGCGCCAACCCGGCGAACATCCGCAACTGGGCGCAATGGGCCGCCGAACCGCTCGACCAACAACTGCTCGCCGAAGTGCTGGAGATTTTCCAACCCGTGAAAAACCTCGGCCACACCGAAGGATTGGCGAAGAATAATTGAATCGAACGCCAAAGCGCATGTTCCCGCTGCAACTGATCCATTCAAAGTCCGCTCGGATGGGGCTTCGCTACTTGCTCATTGGCGGGCACGCGGTCAACACGTACGGGGAACCACGTGCGACACTTGATATCGATTTTCTGGTTCCCAAGGCAGACGCGCCGAAGTGGCAGGCGCTCCTTCTGGCCGAGGGCTTCAAACTGCTGCACGATGGCGGCAACTTCCTGCAATTCTCGCCGCCTTATGGCGTGAGCTGGCGGTTTGATTTGATGTTGGTGACGGAAGACACGTTTGCGAAACTTCTGGCAGGTTCCAAACAAACGACCTGCCTCGACATCCAGACGCGCGTGCCTTCGCCCGAACATCTCATCGCTTTGAAGCTCCATGCCATGACACATGGATCGCTCGATCGTTTTGAAAAAGATTTTGGCGATATCCTGAATATCGCCCGCAATACCGGATTGGACGCGGATTCTCCCGCCATGTTAGAAATATTCCGGCGCTACGGAACGCCGCACACTCATGAAACCTTCCGAAAACGACTCAAACCAAAAGCCTGATAACCTGTCTCTCCGCGAGGAGGCATCTCCTTATGCGCTTGAACTGCCCATCCTGCCGGAGGAAGCATCGGCGCCGCCGAAAGGAACATGGGAAGATGGCTATCGCTTGAGTCTCATCGCACTGGAGAGCGTAAAGAATCGGCCCGAGATTTTTGAAGAACGCGCCAAGCGCATGTGCGCGGTCGAATTTAAAATGTAAAGCCGCAGGATGAATGAAAAGGCGGGCGAACCCTGCAATGGTGACCTCGAATTCCCCGATTGGAGCGGCCATCTGCCGCCTCGTCGCGCGTGCCCAATGACGAATGGCTCGCCTGCTGCCGTTCCTTGATTCCCAAATTGCGCCAGCGCCCCGGCCATGCCGAAATCCGGCGACAGAACGGCATCCCGTCGAATTCACGCTCTGACCTACGGCGCGCTCAGCCGCAGTTCCAGCCCCACCGGTTCCGCCAGTTGACGAACCTTCACCGCCAGTTCCTCCGCCTTGCGCGTCGCCTCAGCCAGCGGCACGCCTGGTCGCATGCCGGGGCGCAGATGGCCCACGTCGCTGAGCCACGCGTCTTTGATCAACACCTGTCGTTGCGTGACCAGTTTCATCAGTTCCGCCGCCCGCTGATTCGACGACAGCCCGGTGAAGCGCAGCAGGTCAATCCCCTGCTCCAATTCCACGCGCGTCACCGAGCCAAGCAGCTTGTCGCCCTCGAACAGGCGCAGCGTGTCCGCGTTCGCGCCTTTCACCACCAAGCGATGCTGGTTGAACCGCTCGACCACGCGCTCCAGTTTCACCGAGTCCGCGTCCCACTTCGAATCCATGGGCAACGGCAGACGCGTGCGCCACGTAAAGCGAATGCCCCCGGCATCCACCTTCAGTGGTTCAACCCTGCCTTGCTGCACGCGCTTTCGCTTTGCATCGATTACCGCCATGTCCACTTCAGCCGGCACGCGCAGGAAATCAAGCAACTGCACGGCGAACAGCAAATGTCCGGTTTCATTCGCGTGCACGCCGTCGCGCGCGAACAGGAACTCCGGCGCCGCCGCGCGCCGCATCGCCAGGTGCCGGTTCATCGGCTCGTGCAAATCGACCACCTGCCAGCCTTGTTTGCGCTGCTGCAGCAGCCACGCCGCGTAACGATCCAGCACTTCGTTGTAGCCTTCGTAGGGGGACGCATATTCATCGCGCCCCGCCGGCAATGTCTTGTCTTTGATGGGCACGGGATCAAACACCGGGGGCGTGATGTGGATGATCTTTGCGCCCGCGTTCGCCACCTTCGCGCGCAGCTTCAACATACCTTCGCGATACGCTTTGAACCGCTCCTCGCCGAACGGATGATAAATCCCGTCGTTCATGCCGTAACAGGCGATGACCAGGTCAGGCTTCGTCTTTTGCAGCACCCGGTCCAATCGCTCGTGCAAATCCGGACGCGGAAACTTGCCGGCCGCATGGCCCGGCTCGGACAGGCCCGACACCGTTTCGCTCGGCAACCCCAGATTGATGATCTCGATGCGCCGCTCCGGGTAACGCGTTGCCAGGAACGCGTCGAAATACTCGATGTATTTTCCGCCATACGTGATGCTGTCGCCAACGAACACAATGCGCCGGACGCCCGGCAGAATCCCCTTTGGTTGCGCCGCTGACGCCGAAAGAACCGCGAGGAACATCAGAGCCAAAATCCAGTTAAAGGGCGCGGCCAGGCAACGGATTCGCGATATCGCAGCATTTCCATTCTGTGCGTTACCGGGAGCCGATGCGCCGATCCCCCTCACCCCGGCCCTCTCCCCAAGGAGAGGGTGATACAGTTCCCGCGTTTTGCAGGAATAACCCCGCCGATTCGCACGAGACCCACTGGTAATAACTTCTTTCATGCTTCCTTCCTTTCCGATGACACAACCAGCCAGAACCATCCGACCATCAGGCTCACGCCACCGATGGGTGTGATGGCCCCGAGCCATTTGATGTTGGTGACCGCCAGCAAATACAGGGTGCCGGAAAACACAAGGATGCCCGCAAGAAAACTCCACCACGGCCCCGTGCGCAACGGCGTCCGCCAGCTCAGCACAAGCAACACCACTACATGAACAAAATGATAAAACACCGCGGTTTCCCAGATGTCAGCCGTGCCGTTTTGCGCCAGAATCTTCTTGAGCCCATGCGCGCCGAACGCGCCCAGCCCCACCGCCAGGAAGCCCATGAACGCGGCGATGCGCGCCGCCAGTTGATTGGTCATAACGGCGCGAAGGTAAAGGCTTGGCTGCGATTGCGCCAGCCCAAGCCACTGTGCCAGGTCAGCCGGCCAATGCATTGCAGTTCGAAGCGCGTGGAGGTTTTCTTTGGTCATTTACGCGGCGACGCCCAACCGCCTGAAGGCGGGACTCCGAACCCAGCGCGCCATCACCGCTTCCTGCCACACACCTGTTTGCGCCAATTTTCCATTGCCTTCCCGCGCGCCGTTCAACACCTTCCCGCCATGCCTGAACTGATTCAGTCACCCACCCGCATCCAGGCGGCCGGTAACAAGCCGAAGATCATCGAGGAATTCATCGGCCGCGTGAATTCGAAAACCGAACAGGTGAGCGTCGCGCGTATGCGCAGCCCCGGCGGCTGGGTCGAACCGGGCCAGACGCCGGAGTTTGACGAATACACGGTCGTGCTGGCGGGCACGTTGCGCGTGACTCACAAAAGCGGCGTGACGGATGTCGCGGCCGGTCAGGCCATCGTCACCCGCGCCGGCGAATGGGTGCAATACAGCACACCCAATCCCGATGGCGCCGAATACATCGCCGTCTGCCTGCCCGCTTTCGCGCCCAACATCGTCCATCGCGACTCGCATTGATTCATGAAAGCCATCCAACTCGAAAAGCCCCAAAGTTTCCGTCCCATCGAAGTTCCCGAACCCGCGCAGCCCGGTCCCGGCGAGGCGCTCATCCGCATTCATCGCGTCGGCATCTGCGGCACCGACATCTCGGGTTACCTCGGCAAGATGCCGTTCTTTTCGTATCCGCGCATTCCCGGCCACGAACTGGGTGTCGAAGTGCTCGCCGTGGGCGACGGGGTGGTGAACGTCAAGCCCGGCGACCGTTGCTCCGTGGAGCCGTACATGAATTGCCAGCAATGCTATTCCTGCCGCAAGGGCAACGGCAATTGCTGCGAGAATCTCAAAGTGCTCGGCGTGATGATGGACGGCGGCATGACCGAGCGCATCGTCATCCCCGCGCGCAAGCTGCATCCGGCGAACAAACTCACGCCCGAACAATGCGCGCTGGTGGAGACGCTCGCCATCGGCTGCCACGCCGTCAACCGCGGCAACCCGCAGGCCGGCGAGAACGTGCTGGTCATTGGGGCGGGCCCCATCGGTTTAAGCGTGATCGAATTCGCCAAACTGTCCGGCGCGAAAACCATCGTCATGGACTTGAACGAGCAACGTCTGGAATTCGTGCGCCAGAAAATGGGCGTACCCGACACAATCGTTGCGAAAGGCGACGGCGCGGAACTGGAGGCGTTGAAGCAGGCCACCAACGGCACGCTCGCGCAGGTGGTCATTGATGCCACCGGCAGCAACAAGTCGATGGCCAGCGCGCTGCAATATTGCAGTTTCACCGGACGGTTGGTGTATGTGGGCATCACGCAATCGGAAGTTTCTTTCCCGCACGCGCCCATCATGCATCGCCGTGAGATCACCGTGCTGGCCAGTCGCAATGCGCTGCCGCCGGATTTCACGCGCATCATCAAGCTCATCGAATCCGGCAAGATCGACACGCGCCCGTGGATCACGCACCATGCCGCGTTTGGCGAAGTCATCGGCGTGTTCCCGGATTGGATCAAGCCCGAAGCCGGTGTCATCAAAGCCGTTGTCCACGTGACCTGAACATCGCGCCTCGATGCAGCTCGACGCCCACCAGCACTTCTGGAAATACAGCGCCCGGGAATATCCCTGGATGCAGCCGGACTGGCCGATTCGCCGCGACTTCCTCCCACCCGACCTGGAACCGCTGCTCGCCAGGGCCGGACTCGACGGCTCCATCGCCGTCCAGGCGCGCCAGTCACTCGAGGAATCGCGCTGGTTGCTGGAACTCGCCGACCGTCACCCGAGCGTCAAGGGCGTCGTCGGCTGGGTTGATTTGCGCTCGGAAAAGGTCGCGGACCAACTCGCGCAATTCGCGTCGCATCCCAAGTTCGTCGGCGTGCGCCACGTCGTTCAGGACGAGCCGGACGACCAGTTCATGCTTCGCCCGGATTTCCTGCGCGGCATCGCGCACCTCAAACAATTCGACCTGACGTACGACATCCTGATCTATCCCAAGCAACTGCCCGCGGCGATTGAACTGGTCCGTCGATTTCCCGAGCAGCCTTTCGTGCTCGATCACCTGGCCAAGCCGTTCATCAAGGACGGCACGTTGTCGCCGTGGGACAAGCAAATCCGCGAACTGGCGAAGCATCCGAATGTCACCTGCAAGATCTCGGGCCTGGTCACCGAAGCGAAATGGCGCGGGTGGCAGCCGGCGGATTTTCATCCTTACCTGGACGTGGCGTTCGATGTCCTTGGCGAGGATCGCCTGATGTTTGGCTCGGACTGGCCGGTGGCGTTGCTCTCGGGTGATTACGACCAGGTCCACGGCATCGTGCGCGATTACCTCATATCCGCCTCGGCCGACACACGAAAGAAAATCTTCGGCCGGAATGCTGCACGCTTCTACGGCCTTGCGTGACGTTCGATGTCCACCAGCGGGAACCTGTCCTCCGGCACCCAAACCGGCTCTTCATTCTCCTCGGGTCGGCCCACTAGCAACTCATGCGGTCGGAACTGCCGTTTGTACTCCATCGACGCACAGCCTGGCACCCAATAACCAAGATATACATGCTCCAATCCGCGTTGCCGGGCGACTTCGATTTCCATCAACGCCGCCGCAATTCCCAGCGACAAACGGCTCACGTCCGGATCGAAAAAAAAGTAAATCGAACTCAGCGCGCACGGTGTTTCATCGACAAGCCCCACGCCAATAAGCCGTTCTCCCAGATAGTAGGCAAACTCTCGCGCGCACGGATGTGGAAAGCAGAATTGATAAAAGTATTGCTGAAAACTCACCGGGTTTTTGTTCCAGCCGCGCACGTCCTCGCGCATCGCGTGCCAGCGGTGATACAGCGCAATCCGTTCCTCGTCCACTTGCGGCGGGCCGACTTGCAGCCGCACCTCGCGGCACTTGTGCAGCGCGCGCCGCTGGCTGTGCGTGGGCCGAAACGCCGCGACCGGCACACGAATGGACACACACTTCTGGCACGCGCCGCACACCGGCCGGAAATACTCCGGCCCAAAACGCCGCCAGCCGCGCACCAGCATGGCCTGGCATTCCTCGGGTGTGACCTCGATCATCGCCTTGTATTCCAGGCTGGCCTGTTCGCGCTCCAGGTACACACATTGGTTGGGACCGCTGATGATATGGCCGACGAGTTGCGCCATGAGGCGAGCGTAGCGGAAACGGGAGTGCATGGGAATGCGCATTGCCAAATCGGTTTGCCAAAAGCCGGCGCGCCCCCTACCCTGCCCTCCATCAAGGCGTAACGCGGTGTTTGTTTTGATGCAACCAAATGAACTGTCCCGTTTGTCAACGATCGCTCACCCAACTGAAATTCGCCAACGTCACTGTCGATGCGTGCCACGGTGGATGCGGCGGTGTCTGGTTCGATAATTTTGAACTCACCAAGTTTGACGAACCGCACGAAAGCGACGGCGAAGCGCTGCTCAACATTCCGGTCAATCCCGCCCTGCTCATCGATCACCGGCGCAAGCGCCCCTGCCCCAAGTGCCCCGACGTCACGATGATCCGCCATTTTTACTCGCCCAAACGCAAAGTCGAAGTGGACCAGTGTGGCAATTGCGGCGGCTTCTGGCTCGACATGGGGGAACTCGAAGCCATTCGCAGCGAATTTGTCACCGAGGCCGAACGCCAGAAGGCCGTGGGCGAGTTCGTGGATTCCGTCGCCAAACCTTACATCGACAAGATGCGCGCCCAAGGCCCGCAAGGCGTCCAACGCGCCCGCCAGCTCAGCCGGCTCTTTGGCTTCGTTCGTCCCCGGGCTCTTTGATGTTCAGTTCCGCCCTTGCCAAACCGGGGTTCCTCCGCTATGAAAGCACCATGCCGATTGGCATGTGCAACGTTACGACGACTACGATTTAGCGTCCCTCCTGAACCCAGGAAGGACGCCAACGCCTCAGACTGCCCGTCCGAGGCGTTTTCATTTCCGCATTAAAACCGCAGATAAACGCAAATGAACGCAGATAGACCAGGCCCGCATGGAGTCGCGAGCGCAGCCTTCATTTTGAAGTCCGAGACGCACGCGATCATCGGGTGCGCCTTCGAGGTGCTTAACGAACTGGGACACGGCGTGAACGAAAAGTGTTACGAAAACTCGCTCACCGTGGAATTTCGCCTGCGCGAGATTACGTACCAACAACAACGCAGGTTCGATGTGCTCTACAAAACCGTACGAGTGGGCGAATTCATTCCGGATCTGATCGCGTTTGGGCAGGTCATTGTCGACACGAAGGTGATTGATCGGATTACCGACCACGAGCGTGGACAAATGCTGAACTATCTCCGCGTAACCGGCCTGCCGGTCGGGTTGATTTTGAACTTCAAGCACCCGAAATTGGAATGGGAACGCATCGTTCTAACCCAAAAGTAATCTGCGTCCATCCGCGTCCATCTGCGGTTTAAATACAATTTTATGGCCGACGAACAACCGGAACCTAAAGAACGCAAAACTCTGGACGACCGAGCCAGGATGACCGAACTGGAGCGCATCCGCCATTCGTGCGCGCATGTCATGGCCACGGCCATTCTGCGCCTCTGGCCTGACGCCCAGTTCGCTTACGGTCCGCCGGTCGAAAACGGCTTTTACTACGACCTCGAATGTTCGCATCGCATCTCCCCCGAGGACTTCGCGCAAATCGAGGCGGAGATGAAGAAGGAGATCAAGGCCAACCACATCTTCGAGAAGAAGGTGGTCAGCCGTGACGAAGCGATCCGCGACGCGCAAAGCGGACGGCTTGGCGGCTTGAGCGAACGCCCCGGCAACGCGAGCAGGTTCAAGCTGGACCTGCTCAAGCAGATTCCCGAGGGCGAGCCGATTTCGTATTATCAGAACGGGGATTTCATCGACCTGTGTGCCGGCCCGCACGTGATGCGCACCGGCAATATCGGCGCGTTTAAGCTCACCACGGTGGCGGCCGCCTACTACAAGGGCGACGAAAAGGGCCCGCAGCTCCAGCGCATTTACGGCACTGCCTTCAAGAACAAGACCCAGCTCGACGAGTATTTCAAAATGCTCGAAGAAGCGAAGAAGCGCGACCATCGCAAGATCGGCCAGGAAATGGGCCTGTTCGCCATTGATACCGAATACGTCGGCCCCGGCATGCCTCTGTGGCTGCCCAAAGGCACGGTGATCGTCGAGGAACTGGAAAATCTGGCCAAGGAAACCGAATTCGCGGCCGGCTACGTGCGCGTGAAGACCCCGCACCTCGCGCGCGAGAAGATGTATCGCACGTCGGGACATCTGCCCTATTACGCTGATTCGATGTTCCCGCCGATGGAACTGGCGCTGGAAGAAAAGCAGGCGCAGGAATTGGACCGCAAGATCAAAGGCATCCAAGACCGCCTGGCTGAAATCCAGACCGACCTGAAATCACTCGATGACAGGGAACGCACCGAGGCGCTTTCCGAGGAGGACGCCGAGGGTCTCGGCGAAGAGCAGCATGCGGAAAAAGTGCTGCGCGATGAACTGGCTTCCCTTTCCGCGGCGCGCGACGCCAAGGAGCGCTATTACCTCAAGGCGATGAATTGCCCGCATCACCATCGCATCTTCGCCGCGGAACCACGCAGTTACCGGGACCTTCCGTTGCGCCTCGCCGAGTATGGCACTTGCTACCGCTACGAGCAGTCGGGCGAATTGTTCGGCCTCATGCGCGTGCGTTCGCTCAACATGAACGACGCGCACATCTATTGCACCGAAGACCAGTTCGCCGCCGAATTCAATGCAGTAAATGAGATGTATTTGAAGTATTTCAAGATTTTCGGCATCGAGAAATACGTCATGCGCTTCAGCACGTCGTCGCCGGAGGGCATGGGCAAAAAATATGTCAACGAGCCGGAATTATGGAAAAGGACCGAGGACATGGTCCGGCAGGTGTTAATTGACTCGAAGATCAATTACGTCGAAGTGGCCAACGAAGCCGCGTTTTACGGCCCGAAGATTGACGTGCAGGTGTGGAGCGTCATCGGCCGCGAATTCACCCTGGCGACCAATCAGGTGGACTTCGCCGTGCCCGCCAAGTTCGGCCTCACCTACCGCGACAAGGATAATTCAAACAAGACGCCGCTTTGCATTCATCGCGCGCCGCTCGGCACGCACGAACGCTTCATCGGCTTTCTCATCGAACATTACGCCGGCAACTTCCCGCTCTGGCTCGCGCCCGACCAGGTGCGCGTCATCACGCTCAATGACGATGCGGCTTTGATCGATTACGCCCGGCCCATCGTGAACGAACTGCGTGCCAACATGGTGCGCGTGGATGCCGACTTCAGCGCCACGCCCGTCAAAGCCAAGATCGCGTACGCCGAAGAAGCGCGCGTCCACACCATGCTGGTCATCGGCGCGCGCGACGTGGAAGCCGGCAACGTCTCCGTCCGCCTCCACGGCAAAGGCAATGTCGGCGCCAGGCCGAAGGCGGAAGTCATCGCGGACGTACTCGCCGCCATCAAAGAGCGGCGCGCCTGACGGTTCGGAGTCGCGCATGAGCCACAACTACGGGGCCACGTTTGCGGAACTCATCCGTGTGCCGTTCCAGCACGTGGAATTGATCTGGGGCATCGTGCCCCTCTATTTCGCGCTGTTGCTGAACGAGATGACGTCCACCAAGGCGAACTTTCGCACGGCCATCCAAACGGGTTTCAGTTTCATCTGGGCCGGAGCGCAATGGTTGTACCCGTACTTCAAAGCCGGCGCTGGCGGTCCGCGTCTCCAACTGGACGCCATGCTTCCGGTCAATGTGCTGGTCACCTTCCTTGTGCTGGGCTTCGGAGTTGTTGCGATGGTCAGCGGCATCCGCCGCAAGTACCCTAAATACGGCGCCTTCCTGGGGCATACCCGGTTCGCCAACTACTTCATGATCACCATCTACCCGATCCAATCGCATTATCTGCCTTGGACCTGGGACCGTCTCTTCGCCATCGTGCTGTTCGCCCTCCCCATCTGGTTGGTGCTGCATTTCGGACTGAAGCCCGTGCGCAACCAGAAACGCCGGCAATCGGAGTGAATCCGCGCCGCCAGGCCCCGTCTTCGAATCGATGAGCCGTCCGTTATTACGCAGGAAACATGCGCCAAAAACCAAATGTCCCCGCCCGACCTTTCGGTCAGACGGGGACGAAATGGGGGGTGGGAGTTCGCCACGCTCTCTTTCCCATGGCGGCATTTGGCGCCCAATTGGCTGCCGCCTTCCCGACGCTATTCTCCACGGCAAGCGGAGTATTCGGCCTCGTAGCAGGGCCGTCCAGCGCCTTGCGGTCGCTGAATTATCGAGTGAGGCCTCTTAGCTCGCTTGGGCTGATGGTTGCGCCATCGGCTTGCGAACCAGGTTAAGACACGTCTATGATTCGTATCCGCGTCTTAACCAGTTAGCGCTGGGTCGGCCACCGCTTTTGGCAGTGCGTTGGCCCAGTGCCACGGGTCTGACCTCTTAACTCTCAGGTTGCCTTTTGCTCACAGGCCAGCGGTGTTGTTTGTAACATCGCCGGCGTTGCGGAAGGTTTTCACGGATCCTGCCCAGACCTCGTGTCCTCCCCGGCTGGCTCGCTCACTTTGTCCCGCCTTTCGGCGTCTTTCGTTTGGCGAATCCTGCTTTAACAAGACCGCCGAGCCGTTCCAGCCGTGCTGACGCACAGTAGCAACCGGATACCCTCTGGGTAACTGCGATTCCCCCAGGCCCGAAACCAGCCTGAGATACTTGACTCGGTTCGGAGCGGCTTCTAATCGCTCCTGGCCGCCAAGCTCCTCATTCGCATTTTGACGGCGTGCGAACGCCGCCAGAGGAGCTGGTGAATCCTGCCTCCGCTCCACGAACCTTGCGGCCCGCCTCACAGAGGGGCCAGATCAACCAGCCTGACCTGACCTTTCCCCAGTCACCTGGGATTATCTCTGAGACAACCAATTTCACTTGCGATCCACCGTCATCTCAGTTCTTTCAATGAACTGAACACAGATTAGCATGATTTGCGGTTCTCACAATTAAATCTTATCCACACCTTATCGACACGCTACGCGCGCAGGCACTTGGATGAAATTCCGCTTTTCTCGAAGGATTTATGGGGTTTTCTCCCACTTGCAAAAGTTATCCACCGTTCCGCGCTCGCAAAAAATCGAGCTTGTGAAT